>DATHQJ010000367.1:0-16762 GCA_035482825.1 Binatus sp. (SeqCode)
GCGCGCTCGACAATATTCTGCAGTTCGCGAACGTTGCCCGGCCAGTGATAGTTCACCAGAATCTGCATCGCGTCCGGCGTGATGCTTTCAATCGGCTTGCCCGATTCGCCGGTGAACCGAGAAATGAACAGGTTCGCGAGATCGGGAATATCCTCTTTGCGCTCGCGCAGCGGCGCAATGTCGATAGGAACCACATTCAGGCGATAGTAGAGATCCTCGCGAAATGTGCCCTGCTCGAGCGCGGCGCGCAGATCGCGGTTGGTCGCGGCGATCAGGCGCACGTCGACTTTCACCGTGCGGGTGCCGCCCAGGCGTTCAAATTCCCGCTCCTGCAGCACCCGCAGCAACTTCACCTGCGTGACTGGGGGCACGTCGCCGATCTCATCAAGGAATAACGTTCCCTTGTCGGCCAGTTCGAATTTGCCGGGCTTGCTGGCGACCGCTCCAGTGAACGCGCCTTTTTCGAAACCGAACAATTCGCTTTCCAGCAGACTCTCCGGGATGGCGGTGCTGTTGATTTTGAGGAACGGCCCCGAGGCGCGGCGCGATTTTTCGTGAATGGCGCGCGCGATCAAATCCTTACCGACGCCGCTTTCGCCACCCAAAAGCACGGTCGCATTGGTAGGAGCGACGCGCTCCACGGTGGCGAGAACTTCCTGCATCTTCGGGCTGCGGGCGACCACGTTGGGATGCGCAAAACGCTTGCCCAACGCCTCGCGTAAGGTCCGGTTCTCTTCGCGCAGGTTGCGGACATCGAGCTCTTTGTGGATGACCATCCGCATTTCGGTCAGCGAAAACGGTTTCAGCACGTAGTCGCTGGCCCCGGCCTTCATGGCCTCGACCGCGGTTTCGACGCTGCCGAATGCGGTCATCACCACCACGGGCAACGCTGCGTTCTGGCGCTTGATGGTTTGCAGAAACTCGAGGCCATTCATGCCGGGAAGTTTCAGATCAGTCAAAACCAGATCAATGTGATTTTCACGCAGCAGCTTGAGGCCAGCCTCGGCGTCCCCGGCGGAGAACGTGGTGAAACCGTCGTCGCCGAGATTCAACTCGAGCAGGCGGCGCATTTTAGCTTCGTCCTCGACGATCAGAATGGCCGGCATGAGCGCGTCTTCCTTGATTCGCGAAATCTCACGAGATCACCAGATGAGCCGTCTCTCCCACCGCAGCCTTATCACTGGCGGCGGGGAAAAATATCACGAAACGGGCGCCCCGGCCCGCCGCTGCGTCGGGATTTTCCGTCGCCTCGATGCGAATGCTGCCATGGTGGCCGTCAATTATTTTCGAGACAATGGACAGTCCGAGGCCAACGCCGGTTTTCTTTGTGGTCACGAACGGGTTAAAAATCTGCTCGCGCAATTCGGGTGGAATGCCCGGCCCGGTATCTTCGATGCGCACTTCGACTCCGTCCGTCGCGCCGCCATCGCGGGCACTGACTTGTGCTGTCCGCACCTGCACCCGCAGCGCTCCACCGCTCGCGCTCATGGCGTCGTAAGCATTCTGCACGATATTGAGGAAGGCCTGCTCGCACAGGCTCTCATCGAGCGGCACCAGCGGCAGCGCGGCCTCATAGTCTTTTTCCACGCGAACCGGCGCGCCCTTCCACAATTGCGCCACGTCGTTCAATGCGCGATCGAGCACTGCAGTGATGTCTTGCGGCGTGAGATCGGCGTGCAGCGGGCGCGCGAAATCCAGAAAGCGCGTGACCAGCGCGCTCAGCCGGTTGGTTTCGGTGGAAATATATCCCGCAAGTTCGGTGGCCAGCGGATTGGACTCGCCGAGCTTCTGCGTCAGCATCTCTGCCGAACCCTTAATCACGCCCAGCGGATTGCGAATCTCGTGAGCCAGCCCCGCCGAAAGCTGACCCAGAGCTGCGAGCCGCTCGGAACGACGCGCTTCGGCTTGCGCCTGCTCCAGCCGGCGGTTGGTTTCGGCGAGGGTCTCGGCCAGTTCCTGATAGCGCAGAGTTGTCCGCCGATTTTCGACGACAAAACGGTTGACCAGCATCGACGCAAGGAAGAAGAAGAGAATCCGAATGGCGAGCAAGCCATAGCTTTCCGCTGGGATCTCCAGTTCCCGAATCTCAGGATCGTAAAGATACGCGCAGTACGCAGCGGACGCCAGGCTAGTCCAGAATAATGTCGCCCACGGACCAAAATATTCTGCCGCCGTTACGACCGGCAAAAAATAGATCGGCCAATAACTGCTGTTGATGCTGATCTCCCCCGTGTGGTTCACCAGCAGCGTGGCCAGGCCAATCTTGAGCAGAACCAGATAGGCGGCGCCGCGCTTCGGCACGCGCGCAATCAGCCAGCCCTCGCCCAACTGGATTACGCCGAACGCCAGTAGGATGAGTTGCTTGTGAATTTCCTGCACGGGCGGCAGCAGCGCCAGCCCGGCAAGAAAAACAAGCCACAGCAAATCCATCCAGTTCATCGTGGGCCGCCTGGCTTCGGTCATTTTTGCTTTCGATGATTCTGCCGCAAAAAGCGAATCCACCACAGAAGACGACGCCGGAAGAGGTCGCGCTTCTCCCGGCGTTGCCGTCATTGGTTGTCTGGTCCGCCGGCGCATCTCATGCGAACCCTATCACACCGCAAGAAAGCCGTCAGCGTCAACGTCACTTCTTCGCGGGCTTCTCCGCCGGCTTCGGCTCTGGAGCCCGCGGGGCGGATCTCGGCGCCGGTGGCGGCGTAGCAGGCCGCTCCTGGTGCCATTGATTGAACTTCTGCTCCTGCTGCTGTTCCTGTTGCGGGCTGCGCTCCTGTACCGGCGGCGCGGGCCGGACCAGCGGATGCGTCGGCTGCGGCGTGGGCCTCTCGGGCTCCGGCTGTGTGGCGCGATAGTTCTGATTCGCCGGCTGGGTATTGCGATTTTGCTGCACCGGTGTGGGCCTGTTCTCCGGCGGCGGAGTTCCCTGCTGTTCGTAGACTCTCGGTTGTGTTTGCGGCATCTGCTTCACCTGATTGTTGCCGCCGTTCGGCTGCGTGAAGGGTTTGAAGCCGTTCTGAGTTTGGGTGGGTGTCGAAGTCGTCTGCGGCCGGTTGCCTTGATTCATCTGAGCGGGCTGCGCTACGCCCAAGGGACGAACCAAGTTCGAACGAACCATCGCCTGCTGATTCAAATGTCCGCCGGCCTGCGCCTGCCGCTGCTCGATGGGACGCGGAGGCGGAGGAGGCGTTCTTACCGCAACCACCGGCCGGCTAATCACAGATGCTGGCGGCTTCACGGGCGCGGGCCGCCCTGCGCCGATCACGCTGGTGCGAATCGGTTCGGCCTCGACCACATGACTCACCGGGGCTGCGGCGATTTCCCGCGCATCCACGCGCATCACGTTCTGCGCCACCGGGCGCGCGTTCACGAACGCATCGTGCGAAACCACCGTCACGCCATTGTTCCCGCGCTGGTTGGCGTAGGTAATGTTGTTGACAGTTGTTCTATTCACAATCACCGTGTTGTAAACGTTCGTGACCCGCGTGACACTCACCGAAGTATTGGTGATGTTCACATTGTTCACGTACGCGCGGCTGACGCGGTATCCGGGCAGATAGACTTCTCCTGGAGCAAGCGGGAACCATCCCACGCCCACGCCGGCCGAGAAATGAAAGCCCGGTCCGCCGCCAACAAACGCCACCAGCGCCGGCGCCCAGATGGGCCGGACCACGACCGGTCCCGGCACCCAGAACCATCCGTTGTTCACGAACGCCCAGCGTCCGTAGTGGAACGGGGCGAATCCCCAGGGCTCGTCCTCAATCCAGGTCCAGCCCCACGGGCCAACAAATGCCCAGTGGCCGAAGCGATACGGCGCCCATCCCACGGCGACGGCGCGCGGCCGCCAGCAGGGACCGTAGCCGGCAACGTAACTCCAGTCGCCGTTGTCATCGAGATCTTCGTAGCCCGTCATTTCGCGCGAAACATAGTTCGCAGAATCAGCCTGGTCTTCGCGATCGTCACGGGCGAAAGCCCATCCGTCGAAATCGTCGCGGTCCGGAATCTGGCCAAGGTCATAATCCAGATGATCGCTGCCGGTGAACGTAGCGGACTGCCCCGCTACCACGTTGTAGGAGAAGCCTCCGCCTGTGACCCGGCCGCGGCCGTGCCAAACGTCGGTCACGGTCTGACTTCCATCTTCACTCACGTCGATGCGGTATTCGCCGGGCTGCAGCAGAGTGAACGCGATGTTCGGCGTGTCGATCTCATAATTGTCATCGTCGTCCACGTGACGCACGCGCAAAATCACCGAGCCCTGCGCCAGACGGATCTGGGTGGTGCGATCGTCGAGCGCGAGGAACGTGATTCCGGTCTTCGAACCGAGGCGGATCGCGGTCGAGCCGATGTGAACTTCGGCGCGGGAATCCTCGTCCGCCCATAGGTCGTCGCCTGTAACCATGGGACGATTGGGAACGCCGGTGACCCAGTCGTCTTCGCCGGCGGGCCGAAACGAGATCGATCCCTGCGAGAAGTTCAGGCGCGCAACGCGGCCCGGAGGATCCTGCGACGGATCCTGATCTTGACTCTGGTCTTGATTTTGAAGATCTTGATTTTGAACGCCCGCATCATCTTGAGCTTTCGCAACGGCAGAAATTTGCAGAACGAATGCAAAGCTCGCCAATAGAAACATCCAGGACCACAACTTGCGTGTTCTCATGTTTTTCGCCCCGACGGAAAAAAGTCTGCATAAGTTAATTCTACCGACATCCCTGTAAACCCCATAGAGTCGGTTTAGTTTCCTCGGGCGTGGAAGTGCTTGGCGGCAGCAGACTTGGCGACTGGGAAAATACTCCGAGCTTGTCATCCTGAGCGAAGCGAAGGACCTATGTAATCCCCGGCAGGGTGCATAGATCCTTCGCGGGCGAAGAACCCACTCAGTATGACAAATTTCGATAACAAGCTCAGGCCTTCAGTTCTTCAGCGGCGGACGCTGGCACGTATCAACGATCTTCTTGGGATCGATGGCGTCCTTGTCCACCTGCTCTTCCATGATCTTTCCATCTTTGCCGATCAGGAAGTTCACGCGGCGTGCCGCTTGATATTCGTCTTTGTAGATTCCGTACTCGCGGGTGACTTTTCCGCCCCAATCGCTGAGGAGGGGAAAGGTGACGCCGATCTGATCGGCAAAGGCTTTATTGGCGTACGCACTATCCATGCTCACACCCAGGACCTGGGTGTCGGCCGCTTCCAGCGCTTTCAAATTCTGCTGGAAGTTTTTCATTTGCTGCGTTCAACCACCGGTAAAGGCGAAGATATAGAACGCCAGAACGACGTTCTTCTTGCCCCGGTAGTCGCTTAACTTCGCTTCTTTCTGACCGGTGCCGTCAATATATTTCAGCGCAAAGTCTGGCGCCATGTCACCGACTTTTGGCATGCTCGAATTCTCCTTCTTGGTCTGCGCCAAGGTGGGGAATGTGGCGGAGACCGTCAGAAGCAGCCCCATCGCAAAAACCCCAAAGCGATTTTTGTGCATTGAATCCTCCCAAACAATTGAAGCGTAACGCGTCGTGCGTAAAGCGTGATACCTCAGCATAACCCGCCTTGGGGCTGGCGGTAAACCCGACAGTATCGAGAATGCGACCTTACGCATTGCCCAAACCATGGGCAAGACAGTAAAGTTCTGTTCGGAGCCGATTTCAGCACCGGCTTCACGATCAAGGCTTCATCTAGGCTTCGAAAGACGCAATGACAATGAGCATCGCCACTCTGAACGACATTTTCTTCGCCGCCGTCGAACGCAATCTGGACCGCATCATGCTGTACCGCGAGGCCGGAGAGTGGCGGCCGATTTCTTCCCGCGAGTTCGGCCGAAGGGTCGGCAGAACCGCGCGCGCCTTGCACGACTGGGGTATGCGACCAGGCGATCGCATTGCGATCCTCAGCGAAAACCGTCCCGAGTGGCCTACCGCAGACATTGCCTGCCTGCTGCTGGGCGCGGTTACCGTGCCGCTCTACACGACGCTGACGGCGGAACAAACTGCGTTTGCGCTGAAGGATTCAGGCTGCCGGATAATTTTCGTGTCGTCGGATCAGCAACTGCGCAAAATCCTGTCGATCCTCTCGAAGACACAGATCGAAAAAATCGTAGTCATGGATGAGGTCGAGTTCAAGGGGGATCTCGCGCCGTTCGCCGACAAATGTGTGACCATGAGCGGTATTCCGCCGCAGGGTCCAGAGAATCCCGATGTGAAGCTCGATGCCGAGATAGAATTCCGAGCACGAGCTGTCGGCCCCGACGATCTGGCAACGATCGTCTACACCTCAGGAACGACGGGCACTTCCAAAGGCGCGATGCTGACCCACGGCAACATCGCGTCGAACATCGCCTGCTCGCTGTTGGAGTTCAACATGCGGCCAGGCCTGATCAGCATCTCGTTTCTGCCCCTCTGCCACATCACCGCGCGTCACGTGGACTTCGCCATGATCTATCACGGCGTTACCCTGGCTTACTGCCCGTTTATGGATCGCCTTCCCGCGAGCCTGCTAGAGGTGCAACCGTCCATTTTCGTTGCCGTGCCCCGCGTCTACGAAAAAATCTATGCGCAGGCCGAGCAGACGGCCAAGGGCATGGGCAAGCGTGCGGTTTTCGATTGGGCTCTATCGGTGGGGCAGGACCATAAGCCGGAAATTCTTGCCGGAAACATTCCCACTTCGCGCAGCTGGAAGCTGGCCAACAAACTTGTCTTCTCCAAAATTCGCGCCGGCATGGGCGGCAAGATCGAAACTTTCATCTCCGGCGGCGCGCCGCTGGGCCGCGAACTCGCCGAGTGGTACGCCAAGATGGGCATTCGCATTCACGAGGGCTACGGACTCACCGAGACTTCGCCAGTGATCGCGGTGAATACGCCCGTCAATCACCGCATCGGAACGGTAGGCAAAATTCTGCCCAATCTGCAAGTTCGCATCGCCGAGGACGGCGAGATTCTGGTGAAAGGTCCGTCGGTGTTCAAAGGCTACTGGAATCGCCCGGAAGAAACGAAATCGGCTCTGGTCGACGGCTGGTTCAAAACCGGCGACATCGGAAACATCGACGCCGATGGATATCTCTCCGTCACCGACCGCAAAAAGGATCTCATCAAGACTTCCGGCGGAAAATTCATCGCGCCGCAGCCGATCGAGAATTCGCTCAAACTGAATCCGCTGGTCGGAATCGCGGCGATCCTCGGCGACAAGCGCAAGTTCGCGTCGGCGCTGGTGTCTCCCAACTTTGCAGCCCTGGAAGAGTGGGCGCGGGAGAACGAAATTGCGTTTAGCTCCCGTGCAGAATTGGTAGCCAATCCAAGAGTGCAAGCGCTGTACGAAGGCATCGTCGAGGGCGTGAACCAGAACCTGGCGCGCTTCGAAAAACTGAAGCGCGTCATGCTGGTCGCGGACGAATTCACTGTCGACAATGGCGTTCTGACTCCGACCATGAAACTGAAAAGACGCGTGATCGAAGAGCGCTACAAAAAGCAGATCGACGATCTGTATGCGCAGGCGGAAGCAGCTCCAGTTTCATAGACACTGCCCCAGCGATGTCCAAACACGCCACCAGGTCGACGCTGAAACATTTCCTGAAAGGCGCGTCTTCGGTCTTGATCGTGATCGCCGGCATATCTTTCTTCATCGGCGGGCGAGCCATTCACGAGTTCGGCGCTGTCGACCGTACTCTCGCCGAGATTATCGGAATCGGCCTGGCATTCCTGTGCCTCATCCTTGGAGTGGTCGCCAAGTACAAGATTGAAGACATTGAATGGCAGGAACAGAACGAGGAGGCCGAAAAGGAGCAACAAACGCTGAGAGAGAAGATGAACGAACCGCGCGCATGACAGCGACTTCCTGCATCACTACAATATCCCTATGTCGGACTCACTTATAATCGCCGGCCGTTCCTTCCACTCCCGCCTGATCGTGGGCACTGGAAAATACAAATCCTTTCAGGAGACCGCCCGCGCCCTCGAAGCCAGCGGCGCGGAGATGGTCACGGTCGCAGTGCGCCGCGTGAATCTCGACCGCAGCAAGGAATCGCTGCTCGACTACATCGACGCGAAGAAATATTTTCTGCTGCCCAACACCGCCGGTTGCTACACCGCCGACGAGGCCATCCGCGCGGCTCGCTTGGGACGCGAAGTCGGCCTCTCCGATTGGGTCAAGCTCGAAGTGATCGGCGATCAGGCCACACTCTATCCCGACGTGCAGGCGACGCTCGAAGCCACGCGCGTGCTGGTGAAAGAGGGCTTCACCGTGCTTCCCTACACATCCGACGACATTGTTTTTGCCAAACGCCTGATCGACGCGGGAGCGGCGACGATCATGCCGCTGGGCGCGCCCATCGGCAGCGGCATGGGCATTCAGAACCAGGCCCACATCCGCATTTTGCGCGAAATGATCACCGGCGTGCCGTTGATTGTGGATGCGGGCGTAGGCACGGCCTCCGACGCCGCAATCGCCATGGAACTTGGCGCAGACGCAGTGCTCATGAACACGGGCATCGCCGCCGCGCAGGATCCCGTGCTCATGGCCGAAGCCATGCACCACGCGGTGCTCGCGGGACGCCAGGCCTATCTTTCGGGCCGCATGCCGAGAAAGTTATACGCCACCGCGAGTTCGCCGCTGGAAGGCGTCGTTAGATAAATTGAGGAATTGGGGAATTTAGTAATTGTGTAATCGAAAAGCTTGACCATCGCGGCTTTCAATTTCTCAATTACTAAATTTCCCAATTCCTCAATCATCGTGATCCTCCCGCCAAAATACAAAATAAAAGGGGGCGGCTACTCGCCGCCCCCTGGTTCAAATCGCAGACGCAAACTACATCATCTTAACGCTGGCCACATGCATGGCGTCTTTCGACATGGTGCCGGTCACGGTGACGTGATGGCCTTCATGACCCTTCAGAGCGTCCTGGTTGTCGACCGCGAGTACTTTCGAATCACCATCGGTGACGATGACCATCTTCTCACCGGCAGCGACGCATTTTTTGGTGCAGGCTTCGCCGCCCGCATTGGCGCCCTTGGCGCCGCATTTTGCATCGGTGATCCACCCGTTGACGGTCGCACTCTTGCCCATGTCATCGAACGCCATTGCCGACAAGGCAAACACGAAACTTAACGCAAGACAGATCAGCAGAACTTTTCTCATGGCCGGTTTTTCTCCTTTTTTAAATTTCGGATTGCGGGCCCCAAACCGCAATCAAGCACGTGCGACGAAAATCATGCCGTCCCTTCCGGGCGCAGCCAATCCCCGCTCGCTTGTGAAATGAGGCAACCGAAATATACCACAGAGTCAGACGGATTTTGTCAGCCCGGGCACGAAGCGATACTCAGAAGTTGCAGGCAAGACTTGCAGGCAGAACCTGCAGCCGAGGAAAACTCGCGCACTATTTTTTCGCGGAGTGATTTACGGTTGGCGCGGGTTTCGCCGGAGTCGGCGGGACATAAACGTACTCTCCCGGCTTGGCGTATCCCAGCTGTTCGCGCGCTTCTTTCTCGATCGACTTCTGATCGCTCTTCAAACCCTGGATCTGCTGGGTGTAGCGGTCGTTCTCCTGCTGCATCTCGGCAATCTGTTTCTGCAAGGATTCATACTCGGCGCGTTTCTGCTTGTAAACCATCATTCCGTTCGCACCAAACATCACATGAACGAACAGTGACGCCGCCAGCACACCCACTGCGATGGTCGCAATGCGCCGCCGCAAAGGATAAATACGGGTCGCGAGCGGTCGAACTCGCTCGATCCACGAAGCGGCCAAAGCCTCCGCCTGCGGAGCACGGTCGACCATAGCGCGCAAACCATCTTCCGGCCGTGGGAACCTCGTGATTTTTGAGAAGGGCTTCACGTATTCAAAACCTTCAACGCTTCACTCGAAGATCCAATGCTTCGCGGCCGTGCTCAGTTTCTCCAGGCCTTTTTCGCTGCGCGCCTCGGTATAGACGCGCACCACCGGCTCGGTTCCCGACAATCGGTAGCAGACCCACGATCCGTCGCTGAATACCAGCTTCAATCCGTCGGTGCGAACGACCTGGCTGATCTGGTGGCCGCAGAAATCCCGCGGATCCGACTGCAGCTTCTCAGTGAACTTCGCCTTGACCTCCGCGGTCAAGCGGAAGTTCTGCCGCTCGGGATAAAAGGAACCTACTTGGTTACACAAGGCCTGCAATTGCTCGCCCAGCGACTTGCCCCGGCGCGCAACCGCCTCGCAACACAGTAGTCCGGCCAGCACGCCGTCTTTCTCAGGCACGTGATGACGGATCGACAACCCCGCGCTCTCTTCGCCGCCAATCGCAATCTTGTCCTGCATGATAAGTTCGCCGATATATTTGAAGCCGACCGGAGTTTCGTGCAGTTCCACGCCATGTTTCTCGGCGAGAGCGTTGATCATGTTGGTGGTCGCAACCGACTTGGCCACGCCGTTCTTCCAGCCCCGACTCTCCACCAGATAATCGAAGAGCAGCGCAATCACGTAATTCGGCTGCAGGAACGTTCCATCGGCGTCCACGATGCCGAAGCGGTCGGCGTCGCCGTCGGTCGCGATTCCGATCTGGGCTCCAGTCTCGCGCATCTTCTTTCTTAAATCTTCGAGCAGATGATCGTCAGGTTCAGGCGCATGTCCGCCGAACAGGACGTCGCGATAGTCGTGCACCGTCGCGACCTGCAGGCCCGCGCTGCGGAGCAATTCATCGGAGTAGCCGCGCGCGGCGCCCCACATGGGATCAGATGCCACCTTCAGGTTCGCCTTGCGAATCACTTCCAGATCGACAATCTCACCCAGTCGCTGCAGGTATGCGGGCTTGGGATCGAGGGACCCCTGGGCCGCTCCAGCAGCGCTGCTTGCTTTGGCGGACGCAGCAGTGTCGCCGGCGACGATTTCGGCTTCAATCTTTTTCGTGACTTCAGGCAACGCCGGGCAGCCGTCGGGAGTAGAAAACTTGATTCCGTTGTATTCCGGCGGATTATGCGAGGCGGTGAAGTTAATGACGCCATCAGCCTTGTTTTGAATTACCGCGTGCGCGAAAGCCGGAGTGGGCGCGGCCTCCGCCACTACCAGCGGAGAAATCCCTTGCGCCGCCAGAATCTCCGCCGCCATCGCGCAGAAGGTCTCGCCCAGAAACCGCGGATCGCGCCCCACGATCACCCGCGCCCCTTGGGGCTTCTGCGACGCCACGTAACGGGCGATTCCGCCCACGGCACGCCCCACGTTGGCAAACGTAAACTCCTCGGCCATAACCGCCCGCCAGCCCGAGGTGCCAAATTTGATTTGCGTTAGCATGAACGGCCTCACTTCTTCGCAATGAAAATAGGAGCGAAAATGGTAACCTCTCTCTCGGGAACCTGAGATCTAACGCTGAGATCTAATGCGGAAAGCCGACGGCTGATTCTATATGACTGACAAACGAATCGTCCTGTCCACCGCGGGTTCCGAAGACGAAGCCCGCAAGATCGCACATCATCTGGTCGACCACCACCTCGCCGCCTGCGTCAACCTCGTCCCGGGGATTGAATCCATCTATCGCTGGCAGGGAAAAATAGAATCGAGCCAGGAATGGTTGCTGCTCATCAAGACAACAGCTGAGAAATTTCCCGCAGTCCGCGACGCCATTTGGGAATTACACTCCTACGAATTGCCGGAGTGCATCGCAATAAGCGTAGAGGGCGGCAGCGCCGAATACCTGGAATGGATTGCGGGTTCGCTGCAAGCCTGAGGAACCAACCGCGGCTCTGTGTGTTTTTCCCCCGAAAAGGTTTATCCGTGTAAATCCGCGCGAATCCGTGGCAAAGAAGCTTTCCTAGATGGCGCTGAGCGCCTGATCCAGATCGTCGAGCAGATCATCCACATCTTCGATGCCCACGGAAATTCGTACCAGCCCGTCGGTGATGCCGATGGCCTTACGCCCCTTAATGCCGAGCGCCGCGTGGGTCATGGTCGCCGGATGTGAGATCAGGGTCTCCACGCCGCCCAGCGATTCGCCCAGCGAGCAGACCCGCAGCTTCTTGAGCATCTTGTTGGCGTTCTTCAGCGAGCCCGTCTCAAACGTGATCATCGCTCCGAAACCGCTCATCTGCCGCCGAGCGAGCGCGTGTTGCGGATGATCCGGCAACCCCGGATAGAACACAGCCTTCACCTTTTTATGCTTCGCCAGAAAGTCGGCCACAATGCGGCCGCTGCGATCGTGAATCTCCATGCGCGCGGCCAGCGTTTTCACGCCGCGCAGCACCAGCCAGCATTCGAATGGAGAAAGAATCGCGCCCGCCGCCTTCTGCAGAAACGCCAGCTTGTCGGCGTGCTCCTGTCTGGCGCACATCACTACTCCGCCCAGGCCGTCGCTATGGCCGTTGAGGAATTTCGTGGTCGAGTGCACCACCATGTCCGCGCCCAGGGCCAGCGGCTGCTGGAAATAGGGCGACATGAACGTGTTATCCACAACCAGCAAAACTTTTTTCTGACGGCAGATCTGGCTGATCACTAGAAGGTCGCTCAACTGCATCAAGGGATTCGTCGGCGTCTCCACGTAAACCATCCGCGTATTCTTTTGGATGGCACTCTCAACGTTCCTGGCGTCTGAAGTGTCGACGTAAGAAAACTCCAGCCCGAACCCGGTCATCACATTGTTGAACAGGCGCGGCGTCCCACCATAAAGGTCGTTGCCGCAGACCACGTGGTCGCCGGATTTCAGCATGCTCACAATCGCATTGATCGCCGCCATACCACTGGCAAACACGCGAGCCGCTACGCCCCCTTCGAGAGCGCACAGATTTTCCTCTAACCGCGTACGCGTAGGATTCGACACCCGGGAATATTCATATCCCTTATGCTCGCCAATTCCCTGCTGCACGTAAGTCGAGGTGGGATAAATGGGCACGGTCACCGCACCGGTCAGGGGATCGGGCTCCTGCCCACAGTGAATGGCACGCGTCGCAAAACCTGGTTCTTTTGTTTTCTTCATGAATAACTTTCAACTGTCATCCTGAGCAAAGCGAAGGACCTATGCAACTTCTCGGGGATCACGCCTATCGCGAGCTTTCGGGTACCACACCAGAAACCGCGTTAGATGCCGCCTTCAAAAATCTTCTTCGACAAATAGCGCTCCGCCGAATCCGGAATAATGGTCACAACTCGCTTCCCTGGCCCCAGCTTCTGCGCAACTTTCAGCGCCGCAAAAACAGCGGCCCCGCCGCTCGACCCCGCCAGCACGCCTTCCTGCGCCGCCAGCGCCTTCACCGCCCCGAACGCCTCGTCATCCATCACCATCACGATTTCATCGCACACCGAACTGTCGAAAGTTTTCGGCGTGAAGCTGGTGCCGATACCTTCCACTTTGTGCGGTCCGGGCTGTCCGCCGCCCAGCGTCGAGCCCTGCGTTTCAACCGCGTAGGCCAGGACGCCCGGCGACTTTTCTTTCAAGTAACGGGCGACGCCAGAGAACGTTCCCGAGGTTCCACAACCGAGCACAACGGCGTCCACTCTTCTATCCATCTGTTCGTAGATTTCGTGAGCCGTGGTTTCGTAGTGATAATCAGGATTGGCGAGATTCTCAAATTGCCCGGCCATGAATGCCGTGGGATCACTGGCAACCAGCGCCTTGGCCTGGCGGATGGCGCCCTGCATGCCCTCGGCGTCAGGGGTGCGGACCACCTCGGCGCCGAGGGCCCGCATGATGATAACTTTTTCCTGAGAAAAACCTTCTGGCACAAACAGTCGCACCTTATATCCGCGATTCACACCAATCAGCGCCAGACCGATGCCGGTGTTTCCCGCGGTCGCCTCTACGATCGTCCCGCCGGGCGCGAGTTTTCCGTCCTGCTCGGCGCGCCGGATAATGCCAATGGCCGCCCGATCCTTCACGCTGCCGCCCGGATTGAGATATTCGAGCTTGGCGAAAATGTCCGCCGACCCGGCCGGAACCAGCCGCTTCAACTGCAGCATGGGAGTCTCACCGACCAGTTGGGTGATGTCGTCGGCTACGCGCAGGCGGGACATTTCTGAAGTTTTCGAAGTCACCTTACAGGGTACGGGGGAGCGTGCGCCATCGTCAATTGCCGATAGGCCAAGGCCTCTGGTCGTCGCAGCGTATAATTCCCCCACCCCGAAACAAGAAAGGCATCGCATGCGACGCGTCGCCGCCCTGCTGTTGATCGTTAACCTCATCGTTCCATTTCTGGCATTGGCCGCTGACGAAACTCCGCTGACCGGTTACTCGCCGCGCTCCAGCGCGGCCGAGCGCGAGTGGGAAGCTAAGTTTCGAGCCATCCCTGATCCAACCAATCTCAAGGAATACATGCGACACCTCAGCGCGCGGCCGCATCACGTCGGTTCGCCCTACGACAAGGAAAATGCCGAGTGGATTCTCGCCCGCTTCAAGGAGTGGGGACTCGACGCGCACATCGAAACTTTCGACGTGCTTTTCCCAACGCCCAAAGTGCGCCTGCTGGAAATGATCGAGCCGACAAAGTTCACCGCAAAGCTCGAGGAACCAGCACTCGCCATCGACCCCACATCAAATCAGAAATCCGAGCAGCTTCCCACCTATAACGCGTATTCCATCGACGGCGACGTGACCGCGCCGCTGGTCTTCGTGAACTACGGACTGCCCGAAGATTACGAGAAACTCGACCGGCTGGGCATCTCGGTGAAGGGCAAAATCGTAATCGCGAAGTACTACCAATCCTGGCGCGGAGTGAAACCGAAAGTTGCGGCCGAGCACGGCGCCGTCGGCTGCCTGATCTATTCCGAACCGAAAGATGACGGCTACTCCGTCGACAACGTTTTCCCGCAAGGCCCCATGCGCAATCCTGACGGCGTGCAGCGCGGCAGCGTGATGGATTTTGCCTCGGCGAGTCCCGGAGACCCGCTCACTCCCGGCGTAGGCGCCACTCCTGACGCCAAGCGCCTGGCCCTGAAAGACGCGGCCAGCCTCACCAAGATTCCCGTGCTTCCAATTTCCTACGGCGACGCGCAACCGCTGCTGGCCGCGCTCCAGGGCCCCATGGCGCCTGAGGAATGGCGCGGCAGTTTGCCGATCTCTTATCACGTGGGTCCCGGCCCGGCGAAAGTCCACCTCAAAGTTGCGTTCAACTGGGACACCAAACCGGTGAACGACGTCATCGCAAAAATTCCCGGCAGCGTCGCGCCCGACGAGTGGATCATCCGCGGCAATCACCACGATGCATGGGTAAACGGCGCTGAGGATCCCATCTCCGGCCAGTCGGCGCTACTGGAAGAAGCCCGCGCGCTGGGAACGCTTCTTAAACAAGGATGGAAGCCGCGCCGGACCATCATCTACGCGGCGTGGGACGGTGAAGAGCCCATGCTGCTGGGCTCAACCGAATGGGTCGAGGCGCATGCCGACGAACTCCGACAGCACGCCGCCGTCTACATCAACTCCGACGGCAATGATCGCGGCCTGCTCGGCATGGGCGGATCGCATTCGCTCGAACAGTTCATCAACGGCGTCGCCCGCGACATCGAAGACCCCGAGACCAAGCTGACGGTTTGGCAGCGCCTGCAGCTATCGAAAATCGCCGAAGCCAAATCCGCCGACGATCGCAAAGAACTTCGGCAGCGAGCTGACCTGCGCATCAGCGCGCTGGGTTCAGGCACGGACTTCACCGGATTTCTCGATCACATCGGCGTCGCCACCCTCGACCTCGGCTACGGAGGCGAGGACGAGCAAGGCATCTATCACTCCATCTATGACGACTTCTACTGGTACATGCATTTTTCTGACTACGATTTTGTCTACGGACGTGCCTTGTCGCAAACGGTGGGAACGAGTGTGATGCGGCTCGCCGACGCGGAAGTCCTGCCCTTTGATTTCGTGGATTTTGCGGACACGATTCAGACCTACACCAAAGATCTGGAAAAGTTGCTCACCGATAAACAGGAAGAAATTCGCGAGCGCAATCAGGAATTGGACGAGGGCGTTTTCAAAGCCACCCTCGACCCCCGGCGTCCCACGATCGCCCCGCCTCGGGAAGAAGTTCCTCCACACTTGAATTTCGCGCCGCTACAGAACGCTGCGGAATCGCTGGCTCGCAGTGCCGAACACTACCGTCAGGCTCTGTCGCACAAACAAGCCACGCTGAGCGAGAGCCAGATCGAATCACTGCGCGCCCTGAACCAGCAACTGACTGCGAGCGAACGAACCCTTACGAACGATGCCGGACTCCCGCGCCGCGCATGGTACAAGCACCTGCTCTATGCTCCCGGAGTTTATAGCGGATACGGAGTAAAGACCGTCCCCGGCGTGCGCGAAGGCATCGAACTGAAAAAATATGCCGAGGCCGATCAGGAAATCGCACGTGTAGCGAAAGCGCTGCAGGATGAGTCGGCGTTAATTGAATCCACCGCGCAATTGCTGGAAGGGCCAGCCCGCTAGGTCGCCGGATTTGTATCAGGGCACGGCTTTCAGCCGTGCCGATTCGCTGAACAAGAATACCCGGCTTCAGCCGCTGCGGCTCCGCCTACGCCAAAGCTAAAGCTTATTGTAAATCTCACTACACTGAGGGCATCGCTAAAGCGCTGCCCTGATACAAATCCGAGGGGTGCAAGCTGCACTTGGGCCTCGCTATTGAGGGACACTGCTCACTTGCTCGCCGCGGCCGCAGGCGTCGTCCCCGCGTAATACCCGCTCTTGGTGCGCACCATCATCTTGCCGTGGCCTTTAGCCTTAGCCTCGACGCGAATCTGGCGGAAGCCCCCGTTGCCCCTCGGATTGGTCGGCTTATACCCAATCGCGTACTGATTCCGAATGTCGTGGGCGACCGACTTGCTGATTGCGTCCACTTCATCGAG
>DATHQJ010000368.1:0-3420 GCA_035482825.1 Binatus sp. (SeqCode)
CTCTGTGGTGAAATGAAGTTCAGATTCGCGGCGCACTCGCAGTGTAAAATTCTAGAGCCGGACCCCGAAAGCCGGAAGCCGAACCCAATGCCAGCTACCATCCTCGACGGAACCAGGATCGCGCAAGACATCCGCAATGAAGTCGCCGCGGAAGTGAAAACCATGGCTGCCGCCGGAGTACGTCCTGGGCTGGCGGTCGTGCTGGTCGGGCACAACCCGGCGTCTGAGATTTATGTGCGCGGCAAGGTCAAGGCTTCCGAAGAAGTCGGCATCTATAGCGAGAAGCTGACGCCGCCGGAATCCTCCACCACTGCCGAACTGCTGGCCGTGATCGAAGATCTCAACCGCCGCGACGATATCGACGGAATACTTGTGCAGTTGCCGCTGCCCGCCCAGGTCGACGCCAAAAAAATTCTGATGGCGGTTGATCCGGCCAAAGACGTCGACGGATTCCATCCCGTGAACGTCGGTTTCCTCTCGACGCAGCGGCCTGGCCTGGTGCCGTGTACGCCCGCCGGTGTGCTCGAGATTCTGAAGCGCAGCCATATTCCGATCGCCGGGCGCGAAGCCGTAGTTGTGGGTCGCAGCGACATTGTGGGCAAGCCCGCCGCCATGCTGCTGCTCAACGCCAACGCTACTGTGACCGTGTGCCATTCCAAGACCCACGACCTGCCCGGGGTGTGCGGCCGCGCCGACATTCTGGTCGCCGCCATCGGACGCGCCGGAATGATCACGCGCGACTTCGTGAAGCCGGGCGCGACCGTGATCGATGTCGGCATGAACACGGTGACCAACGCGGCGGAATTCCAGCGCTTCTTTTCTGGAAACCCAGCAGGCAGCGCCAAAAGGGAAGAGAACTTCCGCAAGAAAGGTTCCACGCTGATGGGCGACGTGCATCCCGAAGTTGCCGACGTCGCCGGTGCACTCACGCCCGTGCCCGGCGGCGTCGGCCCGCTGACCATCGCCATGCTGATGTTCAACACCGTGAAGGCCGCGAAGATGCGGCGGGGAACTCGCGTCCCGGAATTGTCGCGCGCTTGAACATGAAATGAAAACTCACCACAGAGACACAGAGGCACAGAGAAACCCTTTTTGGTCGTTCTTGGTTTTCTCTGTGCCTCTGTGTCTCTGTAGTGAATGGTTTCTTGGAGCCGCATGCTGAAAGTTGGCCTCACCGGAGGCATCGCCGCCGGCAAGTCGGTGGTCGGCGACATGTTTGTCGCGCTGGGCGCGCATCTCGTGCAGGCGGACCGCATCGCGCATTCCCTGATGCGGCCGGGCGAAGCTGTGTATAACGAAGTAGTCCGCCATTTTGGCCGTGAGATTCTCAATCCTGATCTCAGCGTCAACCGCGCCAAGCTGGCGGAAGTCGCCTTCGGTCCCGCCGCCACTCCCGAGGGCGAGCGAGTTTCGCGTATTGAAGAACTAAACCGCATCGTGCATCCCGCGGTGATTCGCAGTCAGGAAGAGTGGATGCAGGAAATGGGCCGCCAGGATCCAAACGCGGTCGCCATGGTCGAAGCCGCCCTGATTCTTGAAGCCGGCGTGGCCAAGCGCTTCGATAGTCTGATCGTCGTAACCTGCAGCGCCGAGCAGCGCGTGGCCCGCTTCGCCGCCCGCCAGAAGATCGACCTCGAAGCCGCGGGTAAGGAAATTACTCGCCGTATGGCAGCCCAACTGCCCGACGAAGAAAAAATCAAAGCCGCCAACTATGTGATCGACAACTCCGGCTCGCTAGAGAAAACCCGCGAGCAAGTGCTTGCAGTGTGGGAAGAGCTGCAATTGCAACGTGGGTCCTGATTCATCTTGCGGATTGTCATCCTGAGCGAAGCGAAGGACCTATGCAATCTCTGCGTCAGGCTGAAACTCGTGACGCTCGTACCATTCATGGCTCAAGTCGCGCCATTCAGGATTGACAGAAACGATTAACGTAATCTTTTTGCTCCGGAGCCAGCCCTTGACCTGCTTCTCTCGTTCAATCGCGTTGCGTATGTCTTCAAAGCGCTCAAAGTAGACAAGCCGATCGAGTTTGTATTTCGCCGTGAAACCCGGGCCGCTCCCAGTCTTGTGTTGCCGCACGCGCTGTATGAGATTGCCCGTGACGCCTGTATAAAGCGATCGATTTGTCATGATGTAAACGAAGTATATTTTCGGTGTACGCAGTGGCATAGGTTCCCTTCGACTTCGCAGAGGGCAGGCTTTTGCTTTGCTCAGGATGACAAAACAGTGGGCCGTAAGTAAGTGCTGAGTGAACATAATTTTCAGACGGATTCCCATTTCCGGACCTGACAGTTGCCCTCCCCTTGCATAGATCCTTCGCGGCAAAGAACGCCGCTCAGGATGACAGCGCGGTCTTGCGCGCTTAAAATCCCGCCATGAAGGCCAAGACGATCCACCTCGCGCTCCGTATCGCCGACTTGATGATTCAGCCGAGGGCTCTGTCCCCACATAACCTTTGCATTGATTAGAATCAATGCAGGGACCTTTCTACCTCCCAACCTCGTAATCATATTCAGGTGCTGTGCATCTAATACCTGAATCGGATGGTTTGAATTTATGAAACTCATGCGGCCCTTGCTTTTCACGCTGGCCATCGCCGGCGGATTTTTCTACTTCACGACCTGGCGTTCCAACTCGCAGGCCGGGGGATTCCATCCCTCGACCTGGCTGAGCCATCCCGCGCAGGTGGAGATCACCGAGGCGGCGCCCGGGGAGACGCTCGACGGGGAAGAACAAAACAACATTTCCGTTTACAAGAAGAATATTCCGTCGGTGGTGAACGTAACCTCGCGCGCCATGACATTCGATTTTTTCTACGGACTCGTTCCGCAGGAAGGGCAGGGCTCGGGATTCGTGATCGATAAGGAAGGTCACATCCTGACCAACTATCACGTGATCGCCGAGGCGCGGCAGGTGGAAGTCACCATGCACAATCGCAAGAAATACAAGGCGACCGTGGTGGGCACCGATCCGCCGCACGATCTCGCCGTGATTCAGATCAAGGCGCCCGATCTTATTCCAGCCGTGTTGGGCGATTCGAAAAACCTGCAAGTCGGGCAGAAAGTCTACGCCATCGGCAATCCATTTGGCCTGGCAGGAACCATGACGCGCGGCATCGTGAGTTCCATCCGCCCGGTGCGCGAGCCCAACGGCGCGACCATTGACGAAGCCATTCAGACCGATGCCGCCATCAATCCCGGCAACTCCGGAGGCCCGCTGATGAACTGGCACGGCGAAGTGATTGGCATCAACACCATGATTTTGTCGAACGGAGCGCAGCAGAACTCCGGCATCGGCTTCGCCATTCCGATCAACACGGCCAAGGCGGTGCTGAATGATCTGATGACGCTCGGGCGCGTTCGCCGCCCGGCGCTGGGCGTGCGCACGATTCCCATCAGCCCCGAACTCGCCGAAGAAATC
>DATHQJ010000369.1:0-3479 GCA_035482825.1 Binatus sp. (SeqCode)
GATTCCTCGCGGCGCGAATAAGACTTCGATCGTGTTCAAGGTGAAGAATGTGCCGGGAGCGCTCTTTAAATCGCTGAGCGTTTTTGCCCTGCGGGATATCAGCTTGAGCAAGATCGAGTCGCGGCCCATGCGCGGGCGGCCTTGGGAGTATGTTTTCTATGTGGACTTTCTGCGCAGCGACGATGAGCCAGCGCGGAATGCGCTGCGGCATCTGGGCGAAGTTGCGGAGTTCGTGAAAGTGCTGGGGATTTATCCGGCGGCGTAGGATCACAAATCATGGTGCCCCGACTCCACGAGTCGGGTGTCCCAATTTAGGGCTTGGCAAGCATGGTCCCTCCGCGTTAGCCTCTGCACCTTAGACACGTTCCACACCGGGCCTAAGAGAATACAATTCAGACTCTTGCGGGAAGCCTTCCGGCACCTCCTGAAACCTTTCCCGCAGGAGTATCATCTAAACTTGAGCGAGTTACACTCAAGGAGACATATGAGCCAGCAGCCGCCCGTCGAGCGCACTCCTAAGAATAAGGAAATAAAGGAACAAACCGAACAAAAGGCCCTTCCGGTTCTGCCGGTACGGGATACCGTGCTGTTCCCCCACGCCGTTTTGCCCCTGACGGTGGGTCGGGAGAGCTCCGTTCAGTTGATTAATTCTCTAGGGGAAGACAAGACCATCATTGTGGTGGCCCAGCGCGAGGCGCGGGTTGACTCCCCGCAGCCGACCGACCTCTATACCGTCGGGACCTCCGCTGTGGTGCACAAAGTCGTGAAGATGCCCAACCAGAGCCTGTTTGTGTTTGCCGAGGGTTTGGAACGGGTGCGTCTGGGCGAGTTCACACAACTGGCACCGTTCATGAGCGCGCATTATTCTGCTTTGCCCGAAGGCACAACTCCGGTCGCGACTTCTGAGATCGAGGCGCTGCAGCGCAATGTGCTGACCCTGTTCCAGCAGATTGTAGCCGGGTCGCCCACGTTGTCGGATGAACTCTCGACCGTGGCAATGAACATTGACGAGCCGGGACGCCTGGTGGATTTCATCGCCTCGTCGCTGCCGTCGCTGTCGACGCCAGACAAGCAGGACACGCTGGAAACGCTCGACATCCATGTGCGGCTGGAAAAAATCAACCAGCATTTGGCCAAAGAACTTGAAGTCCAGCAACTGCGCAACAAGATTCAGAGCGAAGTGCAGGACCGGGTGCAGCAGACCCAGCGTGAGTATTACCTGCGCGAGCAGATGAAGGCCATTCAGAAGGAACTGGGCGAGCAGGACGAAGGGCAGCGCGACGTCGAAGACCTGAAGAAAAAAATCGACGAAGCGGGCATGCCTGACGAAGTGAAGAAGGAAGCGCTCAAGGAATTGGGTCGCCTGTCACGCATGTCACCGATGGCTGCTGACTATTCACTCACCCGAAACTATGTCGAGTGGCTGGCCGTGCTGCCGTGGAATAAGACTTCAGGACAGGAGATCGAGATCCTCAAGGCGAAAGAGATTCTCGACACGGATCATTACGACCTTGAAAAGGTGAAAGACCGTATTCTCGACTATCTTTCCGTGCGGCGGCTGAAGCCCAACATGAAAGGGCCGATTCTGTGCTTTGTCGGACCTCCGGGCGTGGGCAAGACCTCGCTCGGCAAGTCGATCGCGCGAGCGTTGGGGCGCAAGTTCGTGCGGCTCTCGCTGGGTGGTGTGCACGATGAAGCGGAAATCCGCGGGCATCGGCGCACTTATATCGGAGCGCTGCCGGGGCAGATTATTCAGGGCATTCGGCGCGCGGAGACGAAAGATCCGGTCTTCATGCTCGACGAAATCGACAAGGTGGGGCGCGACTTCCGCGGCGATCCGGCTTCGGCGCTGCTTGAAGCGCTTGACCCCGAACAGAACTCGACGTTCCGCGACAACTATCTGGACGTCACGTTCGACTTATCGAAGGTGTTGTTCATCACAACCGCCAACATGCTCGATCCGATTGCGGAGCCGTTGCGCGATCGTATGGAAATCATCGAACTGCAGGGCTATAGCGAGGAAGAAAAGGTTCACATTGCATTCCGTTATCTGATCCCGCGGCAGATTGAGGAGAACGGCATTACGGTTGACCAGATCGAGTTTCCCGAGGATGGGGTGCGTTACACCATCCGGCACTACACGCGGGAAGCTGGGGTGCGCAGCCTGGAGCGCACCATCGGCACCATCTGCCGCAAACAGGCGCGGCGATTGGCCGAAGGCAAGACCGATAAACTCGTGGTCACCAAGGAAGTGATTCAGGAATTTCTTGGCGGCATCAAGATTCGCAGTGAAGGGGAAATCGCCGAGAGGACGGAACGGCCGGGCGTGGCTGTGGGCTTGGCGTGGACGCCGTCAGGCGGCGATGTACTCTTCGTCGAAGCTAACGCGATGAAGGGCAAAGGTGGATTCACGATGACCGGGCAGATTGGCCAGGTGATGCAGGAGTCCATGCAGGCGGCGCTGACCTGGGTGCGGTCGAATGCGGACCGGCTGGGGATTGCGGAAGACTTCTTCGCCAACCACGACATTCACATGCACGTTCCGGCAGGTGCGATTCCGAAGGATGGGCCTTCGGCTGGAGTGACCATGGCAACCACCCTGGTATCGCTGCTGAGCAAGCATCGCATCACGCCGCTGCTGGCCATGACCGGGGAAATCACGCTGAGTGGGAACGTTCTTCCGGTCGGCGGGATCAAGGAGAAAGTGCTGGCGGCCAAGCGTGCCGGCGTGACGGATGTGATTCTTCCGGCGGACAACCGAATGAACGTCGAAGAGGATCTCACGCCCGAACAACTGAAGAACCTGACCGTGCACTACGTGAAGACCATCGACGAGGCTTTACGAGTCTCGCTGCCTGAGGTCGCGGGGGGAGCGGCGGCGAAGCTTCTGACGACGCCTCTAGTGAAGGAAGTTCATGATACGGTGCTGACACAGGCCTAAAGGCGTGCGGGAAAGATCAAGGGCCAGCCTCGGTGAGGCTGGCCTTTTTTTGTGGCGCCGCCGTGCCGGCGGCCGTGGCGGGCGGTCCCTTTGACAAGCTCAAGACAAGCTCTCGCTCGCTGCGGCGCGGGCGAGACGCCCACGCGACAGCCGGCGAGACGCCGGCGCTACAAAAGCGGGTAAACTTAATAGCTAATGCGCGTGCGAGTCCTCTTCTTCGGGATGTTGAAGGACATGGTCGGGAAGCCGGTCGATGCGATCGACTTGCCCAACGGTTCGTCGGTGCGCGAGGTGCTCTCTTATTACGAAGAGCGGATTCCGCGCCTGAAAGACTCCCTGCCGTCGCTGGCGCTGGCGGTGAATCAGCAATATGCTGGGCCGGACACGAAGCTGAATGCGGATGACGAGGTTGCGCTGCTACCGCCGGTGAGTGGCGGTGCTCCCGAAGGGGCGGGCGAGACGCCCCCCCGACAGCCGGCGGGACGCCGGCGCTACGCTTCGATTGTGCGCGAAATCATCGACACGCAGAGTATCGTGG
>DATHQJ010000370.1:0-11781 GCA_035482825.1 Binatus sp. (SeqCode)
CCGACCGTATCCTGCATGTACTCGATCGACTTGCGGTACCACTGATTGTTGAACGACGAAAAATGATGCGCCGAACTCGACCACTGGTTGTAAATATCTTCGTGGCAACGCTTGCAGGAGTCCGACTCCATGAAGAACTTACTGGGAATTTTCTGCTTGCCGTAAACTTGCGCCGAACTCGGAAAGAATGCACCCTCGGGCCCGTCGCCTTCCCCGTTCATGTTGTCGGGAGGCATTGCCGGATTCTGGATGCGGCCGCGGGTTTGCCAGGTCCCGCGAATATAGCGCGCTCCATAGCCGAGGCCGGCAAGCAATGCGAGGCAGATCGCCGCGCGCACGGCCCCCGCACCCATCCTCGACGCAAGCGATGACGGTTCTGTAGATGCGCCCCGTCCCAGCCATCCCGCGATCAACAGCCCGACGCCCGCGAGCGAAGTAACGATGTGAATATAAAGCCTGTTCCACTCGGTGCGCGGAGTCCCCGTCTTGATCAGGATCAGCCCCAGCACTGCACCCGCCGCGATCAGCAGCCAGCCCGCCCGTGAGGAGAAACTTCCCGACCGCATCAATCGAACCAACGAAGGCACCAACAGGATCGCGACAAACACCCCGGCGAGCGCGTGCAGCAGCACCACGCCCGCATAAGGTATGTTGGGCTGCGGAAAGGTATAAAGATAACCAGCCGAGACGGCGAGAAAGGCCACCAGCCAGACCAGCGCCCGGCCTGCGAATCCTCTAGAGGTATGACTTTCCCGCATAGGTGGCGACAATCGACAGAAGAATAAAAGCTGGATCAGCCCTCCAGTGGCTGAAATCGCGCCGGATAACGTTACACAGAGGAGGCGCGGGCGTGGAATAACACAAACATACTAGCCGGACCCAGCTCCAAACTCTATCCCCAGCAGATTGAACCACTCCGCGTAACTGCATCCGTCAAGATGGTCGACGGGCGGTCTTCGATCGTCCAACGACGGCACGATCCAGCATTCTTTTTTCCGCGGTGGTTAACGAGCGAAGCTGCCCCTTCGCCAGCTTGCCCAATTGCAGCGGACCAATCGCAACCCGCAGCAACCTGAGCACATCGACGCCGAGCGCCCCCAGCATGCGCCGTATCTGCCGGTTCTTCCCTTCGTCGAGGACAATCTCGAGCCAGCAGTTCTTCTCCCCCGAACGCAGCACCCGCGCCTGCCGGGCACGAAGAAAATCTCCATCCTTACTCGTTACGCCAGCTACAAGTGTCTGTGCAAATTTCTCATCGACCACTTTGTCGATTTGCACGTGATAGGTTTTCTCCAGATGCCTTTCGGGTGCGGCAATCCGCGCGCCCCACTCCGAATCGTTAGTCAGTAAGAGCATCCCCTCGCTGGCCTTATCGAGTCGCCCGACTGGAGCCACCCACGGCATCGATTCACGCGATTTGCCGAGCACGGAGTAAACCGTCTCCCGGCCTTTTTCGTCGGAGGCCGTGGTCACCACGCCCCGCGGCTTGTTCATGATCAGATAACTTTTCTTCTCCGCGTCGATCGCCTTACCATCCACTGCGATGCCGTCCTGCCCCAGGCGAACCGGCGTCTCAGGATCGCGCCGCACGCCGCCGTTCAACTGCACTCGACCGGCGCGAATCAACTCCGCAGCCTGCGAACGCGAGCAGTATCCCAGCTTCGAAAGCGCGCGCGCCAGGCCGATCTTGCGCGTGATTGATTCCCGCGGCATCGACTTGATGCTAACCGAAGTTCCGGTGAACCGCGAAGCTGCGAGCAGGCATGCACAATGCAGCGCCGCTTGGTAGGATGTTGACGCCAAATGAAAGGAGCCCCATGGCCCACCAGCATCCGCCGCGCTTCCTGAAGATTGTGGACGACGCCAAGACCCGCGTGCGCGAGACCAATGTCGACGCGGTGAAAACCAGGTTCGATCGGGGCGACAAATTCGTCCTGGTCGATGTTCGCGAAGAAAGCGAATTCGCCAAAGACCATCTTCCCGGCGCCATTCATCTGGGCAAGGGCGTGATCGAACGCGACATCGAAGCGCGCGTGCCGGAACTCAACACCGAAATGATCCTTTATTGCGGCGGCGGTTTCCGCTCCGCTCTCGCCGCCGACAACCTGCAGAAGATGGGCTACACCAACGTGATTTCGATGGACGGCGGCATCCGCGACTGGCGCGAGAAAGGTTATCCGCTGACCAAGGGCTGAGTAGTTCTCGGTTCGCAGTTCTCAGTTCTCAGTTCTCGTGCTCAACAACGTTTATGAATGGTCGCATCTTCTTCTGGTCCCTGACTTCCGCGCTCGCCGGATTTCTCTTCGGCTTCGACACCGTCGTAATTTCAGGCGCCGAAAAAACCATCCAGGCGCTCTGGGGTCTGAGCCCCGCCCTCCATGGCAAAGCCATCGCCTCGGCCCTTTACGGCACGGTGGCTGGTTCCCTGCTCGGTGGCTGGCTCGCGGATCGATTCGGACGCAAAGCCACGCTGCTCTGGATCGGCGTCCTTTACTTTGTCGGAGCCGTCGGATCAGGCCTCGCGCCCAACGTTGCTACATTCATTGTCGCGCGCGTCATCGGCGGGCTGGGCATCGGCATCTCGACCGTAGTTGCACCCATGTACATTTCCGAGATCGCACCGCCCAAATATCGCGGCCGGCTAGCCGGAATGTTCCAGTTCAACATTGTTTTTGGCATCCTGATCGCGTACGTCTCCAACGCTCTGCTCGCGGGCGTGGGCGAAAACGCCTGGCGCTGGATGCTGGGAGTGGCCGCGTTTCCGTCGTTCCTCTACGCTGCCTTCTGCATCGGCCTTCCCGAGAGCCCGCGCTGGCTGCTCAGCCGCAAGGGCGACCGCGAGGCTGGAATACGCGTCCTGCAGCGAATCGAACCGGAAGTTTCGCAAGCTGAAATCGCAGCCCGCGCGGACGCGATTCTCGCCGCGTCCTCGGAGAAAGCACAGGGACTCGCCTCGACGGGTCGCCCATCGTGGATCAGACGTGTGGGGCAATGGTTAAGGCAGGTATTGTTGACGATCAAACGCCTGCGCAGGCCGATCCTGCTCGCCATCCTGATCGCCTTCTTCAATCAGATGTCGGGCATCAACGCGATTCTGTACTTCGCGCCCCGCATCTTTGAACTGACCGGCCTCGCCGCCAACGCGGCTCTCCTGCAATCCATCGGCATCGGCGTCACCAATCTGGTTTTCACTTTTGTTGGTCTCTGGCTGATTGACCGCCTGGGCCGCCGCACTCTTCTCTATATCGGCTCGTTCGGCTACATCGCTTCGCTCGGTCTGGCCGCCTGGGCCTTTTTCACCGGTCATTTCTCCATCGTGCCGGCCTGCATCTTTGCCTTCATCGCCGCCCACGCCGTCGGCC
Organism: Binatus sp. (SeqCode); assembly: GCA_035482825.1. Lineage (GTDB taxonomy): Bacteria > Acidobacteriota > Terriglobia > Terriglobales > Acidobacteriaceae > Sulfotelmatobacter. The sequence continues at coordinate 3,363 of DATHQJ010000370.1, forward strand.
AGGGCGCGGTCATCTGGGTTTTTATCTCTGAGATATTTCCCAATCGCCATCGTGCCGAAGGTCAGACCCTCGGCAGCTCCACCCATTGGATATTTGCCGCCCTGCTCACCACTTTCTTCCCCAGAATGGTCGCATCCTTCCCGCCCGGTTACGTGTTCTCGTTTTTTGCCGGCATGATGGTTCTTCAACTCATTTGGGTCAAAACCATGGTTCCGGAGACAAAGGGCGTACCGCTGGAACAAATTCAGAAACAACTGGGGATCGCATAAGCGGATCAAATCAACAGATCACGAAACACAATGACCTCCAATCATCCCGAAGTAATGGTTGAAGTCTGCGTCGATTCCGTCTCCTCCGCACTCGCGGCCGAACGGGGCGGAGCCGGACGCGTGGAACTGTGCAGCGGCCTGATCGAAGGTGGAATCACGCCCAGCGCCGGACTCATCGAAATGACGCGGGCCGCGATTTCCGGGGCTCTGCACGTGATGATTCGCCCGCGGGGCGGTGATTTCTGTTATGACTCCGATGAGTTCGAAATCATGCGGCGCGACCTCGCGCTCGCCAAACAGCTGGGAGCGAACGGCGTGGTCTTCGGCATTCTGGACGAGGAAGGAAATGTTGACGTCGCCCGCACCCACCAGTTAGTCGATCTGGCGCGACCTCTGGCCGTCACCTTCCATCGCGCCTTCGACATGACCGCCAACCTGTTTCGCGCGCTGGATGACGTTTGCGCCGCCGGAGCGGATCGCCTGCTCACTTCCGGAGGCGAGCCCACGTCCATCGCGGGACAAGAGACGATTCGGCAGCTCGTGAGCCATGCCCGTATGAATCAGACCCGCGGCAGGATTGTCATCATGCCCGGCAGCGGCATTAAACCGGAGAACGCCCGCGCTCTGGTTGACCACACAGGTGTCACAGAAATTCATGTTGGATTGCGGACCGCTATCCCTAGTCCCATGCAGCACCGCAACCTGCGCGTGTCCGTGGGATCGATCGGATCGGTGGAAGGCCGCGAGTACCAGCGCTTCGTCGTGCTCGAAGAGCAGGTTAGACGGTTGTGCGACGTGTTAGGTAAGGCGGACTGAACTCTTCCTTGCAGCTATCATCGTCAGACAGCCCAAGTCCTAGGGGAAGCCACCGCATAGAGGAGCGCGCATTGGCAATTCCGTATTACCACGTGGATGCATTCACGAGCGAGCTCTTTGCCGGGAACCCGGCAGGGGTCTGCATCCTTTCCACTGCTCTCCCGGAAAGCATCATGCAGAAAATTGCGGCCGAGAACCGGCACAGCGAGACCGCTTTTGTGGTTCCTCGCGCCGATGGCGATTTCGACTTGCGTTGGTTTACTCCCAAAGTCGAGGACGACCTGTGTGGGCACGCTACCCTGGCATCCGCCTATGTGCTCGCGCTGCGGAAGCACAAGCTGTGGCCGGTTCGCTTCCACACCCGCGGCGGCAGGTTGACAGTCGCTCAGGGCCAGGACCAAGACAGCTTTGAAATGGACTTTCCCGTCAAGCCACCCCAACCATGTGAGACGCCGGTCAAGCTCTTGTTAGCTCTGGGCTTGAAAGCCGCTCTGGTAATGAAATCGCGCGATTACCTCGTGGTGGTAGATCACGCTGACCAAGTACGAGATCTCTCGCCCGATTTTGCCGCACTGGCCAAACTCGACGCCGGCATGGGAACGATTGTTACCGCTCCCGGCGCCGCTGACGTGGATTACGTATGCCGAATGTTTCTACCCTCGGCCGGCATCGATGAGGACCCGGCCACCGGCTCGATTCACTGCACTCTGGCTCCCTACTGGGCGGGGCGGCTGGGGAAAGACACCTTTCGCACGCAACAACTCAGTGCCCGCGGTGGATCTCTGCAGTGCTCAATCGCTGGCGATCGCGTCAAGATCGTCGGCAGTGCACGCTTGTACCTTCACGGCACGCTCGAACTCTAAAGCATCTGCCTGCACCACACAAAAAGATGGCTGGCGAGCTTTCGCATCTCGCCAGCCCAAATATTGCGAACTCAAAGGTTCGTCTCAATTTCGCCTGAATGAGGACCGCTTGCGTTCGTGACTGCACTCCGCGCGGGCCTCAGCTCGCTACGCTGGCGGCAGCGTAGACTGGCAGCCCTTTGAGCCCGGAGGGCACAGAATAAGCGGGCCGCCGTCGGCAGCCGGTACCGGCTGAACAGTCGCTGCTACGAAGGTACCTACCATCACTGCCGTCAGAATCGCAATCCTGATCGCCAGCGTTACATTCATTTTTGTTTTCATTGTCGTGCTCCTAGACCTGGGATTTTGTTCTCTTGCTCGGCTCGTCCGTCGCAAGTGACCTTAGTAATGCAAGGTGGGTGCCAAACTCGAGGCCGTGGCCCCGCAAAACTCTCGTATGAGTATTAGGCCGGAAAACAAGGGATGGATCATATTTTCCCTCCGTTTGGCACCGGAACCAGGCCAGACCGGGCTCAACAACTCAAACAAAAATGCGTGTGGGTAACATTTATGTTAGGTCCGCGATTACCCTCCACGACAGCGCGAACCTGTTAAGTCCACCAGGGAACGGCGGAGACGGGAGCGTCCGAGTATACTCATTGCGTCATGGACGATCCGCGTGAAGAGGGCATTGCTCCTGCCAACCAGGCCCGGCTGGAAGCCGTCAGTGGCCCCCTCAAGGGAAAGCTCTTCCCCCTAACCGGGGATGAGGTCTCGATCGGTCGCGATCCGTCCAACCAGGTTTCCCTGCTCGACTCCCTCGTCTCCCGGCGCCACTGCGTTATCCGTAAGGAAGGCAACACTTTCCGGCTGCAGGATCTGGAGAGCCGCAACAACACCTTTGTCAGCGGTGTGCCCGTCAGGGATCGCGTCCTGGTCCACGGCGACCAGATCCGGATCGGCAACTCGATCCTCGTCTTCCAAGGTCAGGGCTTTGATTCCACTGTCGGAAACGTCTCCCTGCAACTCGATGCCACGCCTGCGCCCGGCGCGGCGACCGTAATCCTGCGAAAAGAAGATGTCCGATACCTGCAGCCCCGCCCCGAAAGCCTGCCCGCCACTGCTAGGACAGTTCGCGATCTCAACGTCCTGCTCGAGTTCAGCCGGACGCTGAATTCAGTGCGCGGCCTGGCCGCTCTGCAAGACAAAGTTCTGGAGGCCGTGCTGGCGATTGCTCCCGCGGATCAGGCAGCTATCTTATTGACCGACAATGGGATAGCTGGATTGTCTTCGACTTCGATGGTGGGCCGCGACCGCCGGCTGGGGCCCAATCAGCCGATTCACGCCAGCCAGACCATCCTCAGCCGGGTGCTGGAAGAGAATCTCGCCGTGCTTTCGAGCGATGTCCAGAGCGACGACGCCTACCGCGACGCCGAGAGCCTCATCGAACGCCGCATCCACTCGGTTCTGGCCGTGCCTCTAGAGGTTCAAGGCAAGGTGCTGGGCGCAATGTACCTGGACGCCAGCTCACCGGGCGCCCGCTTCGATTCCGACCTTCTCCAACTGGTGACCACGCTGGGAAATATCACTGCACTCGCCATTGAGAACGCCCGCCACGTGGAGCGGCTCGGAGGTGAAAACCGCCGCCTCCTCGAGGAACTGAACATCCACCACAGCATGATTGGGGAAAGCAAGGCCATGCACGAGGTCTATGGATTCGTATCCCGGGTTGCTGGGCGGGATTCGACGGTCTTGATCTCGGGTGAGAGCGGCACCGGAAAAGAACTGGTCGCGCGCGCCGTCCACATGAACAGCGGCCGCTCCGACAAGCCATTCGTAGCCATCAACTGCGCCGCCATCACCGAAACCTTGCTGGAGAGCGAGTTGTTCGGCCACGAGCGTGGAGCCTTTACCGGCGCGGTCTCGCAGAAGAAAGGAAAACTTGAAGTCGCCGAAGGCGGCACAGTGTTTCTCGACGAAATCGGAGAGCTCGCCGTCCCCATGCAAGCCAAACTCCTGCGGGTTCTGCAGGAGCGGGAATTCGAACGAGTCGGCGGCACCCGTCCCATCAAACTCGATGTCCGGCTGATCGCCGCCACCAATCGCGACCTGAAGGAAGCCTCCCGCACCGGAGGCTTTCGCCCCGACCTCTACTATCGTCTCAACGTGGTGTCGCTTCACATGCCGCCTCTGCGCGAACGTCGCGAGGATATTCCACTGCTGGCGGCATTCTTCGCGGCACACTATGCTGAGAAAGTGAAACGCCGCGTGGACGGCCTCTCGCCCGAGGCTCGTGCCTGCCTCACGCGCTACGACTGGCCCGGCAACGTGCGCGAACTGGAGAACGCCATCGAACGGGCAGTAGTCCTGGGCTCGACCGAAATGATCCTCGCGGAAGATCTGCCGGATTCCATTTTGGAAGAAACCGCCGCATCCGGGGAACCCGTAAGCGCGCTGCACGATGGCATCCGTGAGGCGAAGAAGGTCCTAATCGAACGCGCCATCGAACAAGCGGACGGAAACTACACCGAGGCTGCGAAGATCCTGGGCGTCCATCCCAACCACTTATTCCGCCTGATTCGCACCCTGAACCTGAAGCCAAAGCGGCAGCGCCAAGCGTAGCGGAAGTTCACTCTCAGACAGCGTCTGCTCTGCTCTAGGGATATAGCGATTTTTCGCGAGTCCACTCAGTGATGCCTGGTACAGCGACTCAGACCCGAATCCGTTGTAATATGCTCTCCGGCCCGCGTGTGGAGGTACTCGATGAAGCGACGGTGGGTGATCGTGGGCGCCGTTTGCACCGCGTTGATCTGTGCAGGCATAATCGTCCGCACTCAGCGTAACAATCGTAGACTTGCGAAGTGGGCGGAGGTATACCGCATCCGGGCGGAGCGGGGAGACGCGAAGTCTCAGTACGCGCTCGGCGCAATGTACTACTACGGCAAGGGAGTGCCCAAGGACTATGCCGAGGCTGTCCACTGGTACCGCAAATCCGCCGAGCAGGGAGACGCTAATGCCCAATACTCCCTCTCTTACGTGTATCACGAAGGGCAAGGAGTGCCGCAGGACGATTTAGAAGCCGCACGCTGGTGCCGAAAAGCTGCCGAACAGGGCAACGCTATGGCGCAGGACGCGCTGGGCTTAATCTATTGGCGCGGCGAAGGAGTGCCACCGGACGAAGCAGAGGCTGTCCGCTGGTACCGCAAATCCGCCGAACAAGGTTATACGCGCGCTCAATACGACCTTGCCTATATGTATTACTACGGCTATGGTGTGCCACGGGATCGAATTCAGGCCCACGACTTGTTTCAGCAAGCTGCCGACCACGGGAACGAAGATGCTAAGCGGGCGCTTGAGTGTTACAGGAATGGGATTTCAATCGACCCCGGTGCGGGCCTTAGGGGCCTTCAATAGTCTCGCAAGTCTTCTTGCTTCACGTCGGTTGATGTGACCTGCCGCTATCCCAAGTGAGCAGGAGGAAAACTGGCATGGACTGCCCGGCATTGACCATCGTGTTTCCCAGTTCTAAGATTCAAACATGCTTAAGTCGTCGACCCGCCAGAGCCAGATGACTTACTGTTTTGCCAAACTGGTTGCCTTGTGTTTGATGACAAGCTATGGCGTTGCACAGAATGTTCCGGCGAGCGATCCAAAACCTACCCATCCGGCCGCGGGAACATCGATTGTTCGATTCGGTGAGATCGACGACGGTGTTTATAAGGGATCAAAGCCGAAAAGCGACGCCGACTTTCGCTTCCTGCAATCCAAAAACATAAAAACCATTGTTGACTTGCAATTCGTTCCGGTGCTGTACCGGTTCGAGAAGGAAAAAGCGGAGAAATATGAGATCCGGGTGATTCCCATTACGATGAATGCGTCGCCGGTTGCCCCGTCAGAACACCATGTGGACCATGCTCTGTGTTTGCTGGCCGACAAAAAGCTCCGGCCGGTTTATTTCCACTGTGATCTCGGCCGCGACAGAACCAGCCTGATCGCAACCCTGTACGAAATTTATTTTCGCGGTCTGCCGCCCAAAGATGCTTTAAAAGAAATGAAACATTTTGGATTTAAAGATGAGTGGATCCTGCGTGGCCTAAAAACATACTTGCAGAATCATGCAGACTCTCAGTTTACGGCCTCTTCAAATTGCCCCTGATCGCGTGGGCAGCTTCCAGCGGGTCAGTGAATGGCATGCGCGGGAGAAGCGAAGTATTTCGCAAGCGGGATCGAAATTGACCCGACATTGCCGTTGGAGGCGTCCCACAGAACGATTGCGAGCTGCGTGGCATCGGGGACGACTTGCACGCGTCGAGTATCGACCATTCCGTCCTTTAACAGCCTCTCAAACGTCGCCGGATCGAAATTCAGATGAAAGGTCTTGTCGCTGGCCTGAACAATTTTCTGCTGGCTATCGAGTTGTAGAAAAGCTATCCGCAGCGTGCCGGCCCAGCGGCCATTTTTCTGCTCCATCCCGATTTCCCGCAGATCAAAATGAAGATCGGTGACTAGCGTTTGCGGGCCAATAGCCTGCGCCTGCACACGCAGGCCGATGCCAGTCCCTTCGAGTTGGCTGACGGCGGTTTGCTCAACCACAGCCTGCACCGACTTGAGCAGCGCGGCCGCCGCTTGGGAACGGGCGAAGTAACCGGTCCGCGCCCGAACCTGTGCTCCCGATCTTTTCACACTGACCTTGATGTCGTGAAAGCTGCCGTCCCATTTTATGTCCTGCGGATAATAGCCGAGGGTGTAGGAGAGGCGAGAGTCGTCCATGGCATGACGGATCGCGCCCGCGATATTGTTCGTCCCATAGAACGCTTTTCCGCCGGTGCGATCGGCCATGAGCCGCAGGGTGTCGAGGTTTGTGGCGGCGGTGCGAGTTTGCCCGTGGGTATCGGGTTCCAGCGGACTGGACGCATCTTGGCCCGAATCGTTGTCCGCCGATCCAATGTCAGATCCGAGCAGCCCACGTGCGTCGACCGGATATACGGCGACATTCGCGTCAGTCAATACTTGTCCCGCTCTGACAATGTCCCGGTCAAACTTCACTCCGGTGTCGTCGCGCCAGTCGAAATCGAAACTGTCATAGCCGACGCTGATCGGGAAACTCCCCGAGATCCAGACCAGACTCTTTCGACCTTTGAGCGGCCCGATATGATTTGCGATCGTGATCAGCGCAGCCACCGTCAGGCGAACCCGGTCCTGACTGGATGAATTGGCGACGCGTTGGTCAAAGGCTGATCTAAAGTATGCGTGGCTGGCCGTTAGTCGCGCTGTTTCTGAGGTGACATCTGGAACTTCGGAGTTGGTCAGCCGCTGCCCAGACTCGGCCTTGAAGTGAATCGCCGCTTCGCGCAATGCGGAAGAGTCGGTTGTGAAGTCCTGAAGCACACGCAGACCTTCATTCCCCAACCAGTAGAGCGCAACGTGATCCTGCGGCTGCAGTGTTTCCAGAAACGCTAGCAGCTGTTTCTGCGCCATGGCCTGATCGGCGAAGTCGGTGTTCAGAGTGTCGAGCAGAATTACAGTTACGCCCGCGGTATGTTCCTGTGGGTCGGCGCGGTTGCTGTATGAATTGGGCAGCAGCGGAGCGCTCACGGCAGAATGCGACTCGGCCTCCTCGGCAAAGACTCGAATCTCCTGGCGCTTCTTATTATCGAGGACCTCAAAATCGTCCTTAGTAAGCCCTGTGATGGAATTGCCGTGCTTATCGTTGACGACCACGTTCACTTGGACGAGTCGAGTCGTCACCTGTAGCCTCGCTTGGGGTTCAACTTGAGGTTCGGATTGAGATGCAGAGGGTTGAGCTTCCGCGGCTTGTTGATTTGAGGATCCCGTTTGGTTGGCGGGATCAGATTGCTGCGCAGTTGCAGCCGTCGCGCCGGTAAAGTTGAAGAGAATCGCAAGGCTGATTGCCGGCAGAATCGCTGCAACTGGAAGTCTCCTCCACATTGCAGTCATACCGAAGAGCCTCGCTTCAAAATCCGCTGGTTTGTTCCGGCCGTAAAGACTTTCCCGACTTACTTCAATCCTCGCACCAAAAACAAATTCGCCAGATCGCGCTGGAAGGTGGTGGCGCAAGCCTTTCCATCCGCCGACAAAGCCAGCGGTCCCAGGAACTGAGCTCCGGGCTCGGGAACCTTCACCACCAGCCACGGCTCTTTGCGGCGCGAGGTGATGTCGAGGCGGCTGATTTTTATGCTCGCCGGTTCGCGCTGTTGCAGAAACACGTAGCGTCCGTCAGCGCTCCAGCGCACGACGCTCTCGCCTTGCAAGTCCGCCACGGTCCTGGACTCCCCGCCGCCCACCGGCGACAGCAATAATTTGTGCGGGTCCACGGTGATGAACCATTTCCCATCCGGCGAAACCCGCGTGCCGCGCGTCCCTTCGGGCGTGAGCGGTGTCGATTGATTGGTTTCCAGGTCATACATCCAAGTCCGGATCGCGTGACCAGTTTCGTTTCCCGTGAACAGAATGTGCTTGTTATCGGGGAAC
>DATHQJ010000371.1:0-3303 GCA_035482825.1 Binatus sp. (SeqCode)
CGGTTGACAGAAAAACTGTCGTACAATACCTTGGTTCGGCACGTTTTGGGATCACACGCGGGAGTAGCATAACCACGGCAATGCGCCGGGGCTCCATCCCGGAGATGACGGTTCGAAACCGTTCCTCCCGCCCCAGTTTTCTCTCCAGCGAGGCGTTCGAGCCTCAGATTTTCTGACTTTTCCAGCAAAAATAGAAAAGCGGCGGATGGTCGGAGTTCCATCCGCCGCTCTTAACAGGAGGTACTCGGTGAACGTTAGCCCATTGGAACGAGGACAATGCTAAAGCCCGGGCAGGCTGGAAGGTGAGATCACGAAGGTACTTTTCGGGGTTTTTCCGACAAAGAACCTCCCACTTTTGGAAACAGTCCCGAAAGCGGAAGTTACGCACCCTCCTACTTCTTGGGCACTACTTCTTCGGCACTACTTCTTCGGTAGAACCAGCACCCGGGCTGAGATTGCTCCGTTCTGCAGCATCCCCCCAATAATCAACGGCCCCAGCGGCGTGGACAGGATTCCCCCGCCATCGGAGCGTACGTCAAAAGTGTCCTCCGCAATCGTCTCCCAGCGACTGCCATGCACTTCAAAGTCGAAGGTCACAGCCGAGAACTCGGCGAGTTTGCCCGCCGAATCCAACCCCTTGAAGTTATGCGGCTTGACGGTCCCGCCCGAGAACAGAATCTTGTGCTCATGTTCCCCTCCGCCCGCCAGTATGCCGAACCGCCCCGGTCCGGGATGCGGCGGCAGTTTGCTCCACACGATCTTGTTCGGATCTTTGTGGTCGATCTTTCCCATCCAGCACTCGTCAGACGCAACATAAGGATCGCCAGCGGCCGGGTTCTTCTTGGCGCCGTCGACGATCACGATCGTATCGTCGGCCAATCCCCCGGCGTGGCCGAAGACCGGAGTTCCAGGAAACGGTGTGGCCACGCTCCAGACGTTCTTCTCGGCATCGTAAACTTGCACGTCGTTGACCGGCCCGTTCTTCGATCTTCCGCCCACCAGATAGATGTAGCGGTCGTGATTCATGCCAATCACAGCGCTATCGACGGGTACGGGAATGTCGGAAGCGCGGTACCAGCGATGCTCGTCCGCCACGAAGGAGTTCACGTCGCCGACCGTCATCCCATTCCCCTGCCCGTCCACCACGTATCCACCGAAGACGAAGATCTGCCCCCGGGCGCCCATCGCGGAGGCACCCAAGCGCCCGGCAACTCCCGGCACGGGGGGCCCGGCGGTCCATTTCCCGGTCTTGAAGCGCAGCATATACATCTTGTTGGAAATATCGTCCCAGGTTTTCTTGGTCCCCACCCCCATCAGCGAATAAACCTCAATGCCGTTCTTGAGAGATGCGACCGCATTGCTGGCGGCGGCAATGGGCATGGGCGGAATTTTCGGTTGATCGGCCGCCAGCAGGAAAACGGCGCACAATACAACGCCAAGCAGCACCGGAATTAGAACGGCAGGCAGTTTTTTCATTGCTGAGATATTACTTCCTCGATGGGGACTACGGCAAAAGACAACGGCGAAGCTCTTAACCGCCGAGATCGCTGAGAAAGGCCGCAGAGAACGCGGAGAGAGGCGATTAAGACCTGTGATCTCGCTTTTCTCAGCGGTCTCTGCGGCCTTCCTCGGCGATCTCAGCGGTTAAAAGCTTTCGAAACTGGTCCTAGAACCACGTCTTCCGCCGATACTCCCGGTACTCATCTCCAAACGCGGCTTCGAGAACCCGCGCTTCCCGGCGAGCCCGGATGGTCTGACCGACGATTGCCGCTACCAGAACCAGCCAGCCCTCAGGCCGCTGCAGAACCAGTATCATCCCCGTAAGCATCACTATGCCGAACACATAAACCGGATTGCGGATTTTGGAATAGAGCCCGGTGGTGACCAGTTGGTGAGCCTCCGCCTTGATGGAAAACGATCTCCCCAGTTGGTAACGTGCCACAGAGATGAAGAGCAGACCCACAACTACCAACACGGTTCCAACGAGGCGCTGCACATTCCACGGGCCTTTCCACGTGGCCAGAAACCAAAGGAAAACGCAGGCCACAACGATCTGAAACCCGGTGAAGGCATAGATATGTCGGCTTTCCATGTCTCGGTAAACCCGGTCGAGTTAAATCCGCGCTTCCTTTATCAGGCCCTGGCGCGCGCCGTGAATGAAGTCAGTGTATGCGGGGGTCTGCCCGCTGGCCCGCATGTGGGTCGCAATCTGCCCGCGATGATAGGCCGAGTGCAGGACCACATGCGTCAAGACGTCAACAATTGTGCTCGTCCACTCCTCGCCCATGCTGTTCTTGTACGTGATGGACTGCGAGACGTCGCCGGCAGTGATCAGATCGAGAAACTCGAGCCACATCCCGCCCAGCTTGGCCGCCTGCGCCTCGCACTGCGCCAGATCCGGCTCCGGCCATACCGGGACGCTCTGCGGTTGTTGCTGCAACCGCTCCAGCCAGACCAGTTCGGCGGCAAGAATATGCGACATGAGCTGCAACGATCGTTCATTCGCCGATCGCTCATTCGGCGATCGCTCATTCGCCGATCGTTCATTCGGCGAGCGCTGGTTCGTGCCCCCTGCGGCTCGGATCGCTTTCAATACCTCGTGGTTCGCCCATTCATCGTAGGCAAACTGGCGGCGCAGATAATCAGCAAGATTCACGAAACTGCCTCCATCGCATGGCTCTCTGCGACTCCACCAATGTAATCGGTCGCACCGCCAGAGGCAAAGTTGTAACCATCCTTTCACATTGCAGGACTAGACTGCTTAAGTTGAGCCTCCGCTGAAATTCCCACGTCTCGTAAAGGACGCGAGACATGGGGCACCCGCGGGACCTCTGATGCCACGCAAAACGCCAGCCTCACGCACTGCCGGAGCCGAAGAAGTAGACGCGGTACTCCAGCGTCCGGCCAAAGCCGCGGAGTCGAAACTCGGCGGCCCAGACGACTTGGCTCGACTGGCCCTGAAGGCTTGCCTGATCGCCCGCGACGCCGCCTTCAACGTTCGCGACCTGCTTACCAGTTCCTCGCGCATGGCGTTCCTCGCCATCAAGGATTGCGAAAAAGAGCTGGACCTGATCGAGCGCCAGATCGACGAGCGCCTGCCCGCGGCCATCACCCGGGTGAATGAGGCTCGGGCCCGCCAGTTGCTTTCCAGCCTGAAGTCCACGACCGACCTCGAGCGCATCGGCGATCTGGTGATGAGCGTGGCCATGCGGGCGCAGGCCCGGACCTCAAAGATGGCCGCGGCCGATGTGCGCCAACTCGTGGAAATGTCGACCGTGCTGCGCGATATGCTCGACCTGGTTC
>DATHQJ010000372.1:0-60023 GCA_035482825.1 Binatus sp. (SeqCode)
CCTTGGCCATGGTGCCCGCATCGCTGAAAATCTTATGCAGATCGCCCACCGGACACACATCCGGATTCCCCGGATCGGTCCGCCGCACCCGCGCCGGATCGGTCACCATAGTCTTCAACTTCTGCCGCACCACCGGCTCCGGATCGGTCATCAGGATCGTGTTTCCATAAGACTTCGACATCTTGCGACCGTCGGTGCCGGGCAATTTAGGCGCAGGTGTGAGCAACGACTTGGGCTCAGGAAACACTCCGCCCGCGAACAGACTCGTGCCTGTTTCACCGGCCGGCCTCCCCGACTCCTGAAGTGAGTGAGCAACGAACCTGCCGTAAAGACTATTAAACCGCCGCGCAATCTCCCGCGTCAGCTCTACGTGCGCGACTTGATCTTCCCCGACGGGCACCACGTCAGCCTTATAAATCAGAATATCCGCCGACTGCAGCACCGGATATCCCAGGAAACCATACGTCCCTAAATCTTTGTCTCTGATGTTGTCCCGCTGCTCCTTGTACGAAGGCACGCGCTCCAGCCAGCCCAGCGGCGTAATCATCGAAAGCAGCAAGTGCAACTCCGCATGCGCCGGAACATGCGACTGAATGAAAATCGTCGACTTCTTATCATCAAGCCCTGCCGCCAGCCAGTCGAGGACAACTTCCAGCGAATTCTCTTTCACCCGCGACGTGTCGGCATAGTCGGTGGTGAGAGCATGCCAGTCCGCCACCATGAAAAAACACTCGTATTCGTCCTGCATCCCGACCCAGTTTTGTAGCGCGCCCACATAGTTGCCCAGGTGCAACTTGCCAGTCGGCCGCATGCCGCTAAGCACGCGTTTGCGAGGTTGGGAGGGTGATGTCGGGTGCGAAGATGTCATGCCGGGGCTGAATTCAATCCTAACACGGGAGTCACGGCTTCCGGCTTCCGGCGCTCGGCTTCCGTAAAAATGCGCAACAGCGAACTCCGGAAGCCGGCAGCCGAGAGCCGGAAGCCGCCTCGCAAATGCTTTATAATTCGCCCCGCTCTCACTTAACACCCGCGACCCTCGCCCAGTGTCCACTCTCGCCCGCCAGCTCCGCGCCACCGACTACTTCACTCTCGGCTGGGGAACCATGGTCGGCGTCGGCTGGCTCGTCATCATGGACGACTGGCTGCTCCGCGGCGGCGCGCTCGGCGCCCTGCTCGGCTTCGTCATCGGCGGCGCACTCCTGCTTCCCATCGGATGGGTCTACGGCAAACTCGTGGTCGCCATGCCCGACGCCGCCGGAGAAATCGCCTACACCTCCGCCGTTTTTTCTCGCCCCATCAGTTTCGCCACCGGATGGATGATGACCCTTGCCTACTTCATCGTCTGCCCATGGGAAGCCGTGGCTGTCGGCCGCATCGCCGGCTACATCATCCCCGGCCTCGATTCCATGGAGCTCTACCGCATCGCCGGCCATCCGGTCTACTTGCCGCATCTCGTCATTGGCCTCGGACTCACCGCGCTGCTCACCGTCCTCAACTATCGCGGTATCCGCCTCAGCGCCACGTTTCAGAATTGGACCAGCTTCGGCACGCTCGCCCTCTTCGTCATCTTCGTCGCTGTCGGCGTCAGCCGCGGATCGCCCGCCAACATTCAGCCGCTGTTCACCCACACGCCACTGATCTCGATTCTGCTGGTCATTCAGATCGTCCCCTATTTCATGACCGGCTTCGAATCGGTTGGCAAAGCCGCGGAAGAGGCCAGTCCCGATTTCCGAACGAGAGGTTTTTTCCGCGCGATCTGGATGGCAATCTTTATCGGCATCGCGTTCTACGCCAGCATCGTCGGAGCCGTTGCGTTCGTCGCGCCCTGGCATCAACTGACCAGCCAGAAATTTATGACTGCAGTTGCGTTCCAACAAGCGATAGGCTCGCGATGGATCGTAAATATCATCCTCGCCGCCGCCCTGCTTTCGCTTTTCAAATGCTTCAACGGAAATTTCGTCGCCGCCAGCCGCCTCGTCTTCGCTCTCGGCCGCCGCGGCATGGTCGACGCCCGCGTAGGCACAGTCCACGCGCAACACCAGACGCCATCCGTCGCAGTTCTCTGCGTCGGTCTCGCCACCGCCGCGTGTATGCTACTGGGCGACGCGATCCTCGTCCCCGTCACCGAAGTCGGCTCTGTCGCCTGCGCCCTCGGATGGTCCGCCACCTGCGCTGCCTGCCTGGCCATCGGCCGCGCTCGTTCTGACGTGATGAAGCTCTCGTCCGCAGAGCGCGCGGTCGCATGGTTCGGCCTAGCAGTCGGTGTCGCCATGGCCCTGATGAAACTGATCCCGCTAGTCCCCGGCCATTTCAGCGCCAAAGAGTGGATTGCCCTGGCAGCCTGGATCGTTCTAGGGCTCGCCGCAGCCAGCCCCGCAGCGCGAAAGACCCCAACGAGCAAGACCGCAACATGAGAGCCGACAAAGTGAAGCGGCTGGGACAACGTGGAAGAGCGGCCCTTCAGGGCCGCGTTAAGCGTAAGAAGAGTTCTAGGCTTTAGCCCCCGAGGATACGAACGTGAACAGAAACATGCCACCCGCAATCCCCATTGTCATCGTGCTCGGACTCCTGCTGCTGTCCTCGCTCGCGCAAGCCCAAGCCCCGCCCTTCGACCTCGTCATCACCCACGGCCACATCATCGACGGTACCGGCTCCCCCTGGTATTCCGGAGACCTCGGCATCCGCGACGGCAAAATCGCCGCCATCGGCAATCTCTCCGCCGCCGCACGCAAGCGCACCATCGACGCCGCCGGCAAAGTCGTTGCTCCCGGTTTCATCGACATGCTCGGCCAGTCGGAACTCACCATTCTCGTCGACCCGCGCCTCCCCTCGAAAATATTCCAGGGGATCACTTCCGAAATCACCGGCGAAGGTAATTCCATCGCTCCCCTCAACGACGCCATCATCGAGTCCGACCGCGGCACATACGATCACTACAAAATCACTCCCGACTGGCGCAACTTCCGCCAATATTTCGCCCGCCTCGAAAAGCAGGGCATCGGCATCAACGTCGCTGACTATGTCGGCGCAACCCAAGTTCGCCGCATCGTCCTCGGAGACGACGACAAGCAGCCTACCCCCGAGCAACTCGAGCAAATGAAAGCCCTGGTGCGCGACGCCATGAAAGACGGCGCCGTCGGCGTCTCCACTGCGCTCGAATACGCGCCCGCGCCCTACGCCAAAACCGAAGAACTGATCGCGCTTGCCACCGAAGCCGGAAAACTCGGCGGCATCTATTCCACCCACATGCGCAACGAGAGTGATTCCGTTCTCGAAGCCATCGACGAAGCTCTCCGCATCGGCAGCGAAGCTCACATTCCCGTCGAAATCTGGCACCTCAAAGTCGCCGGCAAGAATAACTGGGGACGCATGCCCGAGGTCGTCGCTAAAATCAACGCCGCGCGCGCCGCCGGCGCCGACGTCTCCGCCGACACCTACGCCTACACCGCCTGGTACAACGATTTCTCCGCCTTCGTCCCGCCCTGGGCGCACGACGGCGGCACTGCAAAATTGATCGCGCGTCTCGAAGATCCCGCGACCCGCCAGAAAATCCGCAAAGACATGCTCACCCCATCCAAAGACTGGGACAACGAATGGCAGGAGATTCCCGGCCCCGATGCCATCATGATCGGTGCAGTCGAGAACAAAGCGATGATTCCCCTGCAAGGCAAGCGCCTTTCCGAGATCGCCAAGCTCTGGAACAGAGATCCTATGGACGCGCTCTTCGATTTTCTTGTTGCCGATCCCTCGACCGGTGTCGCCGTATTCGGCATGTCGCAGCCCGACGTGACCCTCGCGCTGCAACAACCGTGGGTCGCCATCGACAACGATTCCGAAGGCACGTCGCCGGACGGAATTCTCGGCCAGGCCCATCCGCATCCCCGCGCCTACGGCACCTTCCCGCGCATCCTGGCAAAATATGTCCGCGATGAAAAAGCCCTCACTCTCGAAGATGCGATCAGAAAGTTTTCCGCGCTCCCCGCGCAACGCATGCATCTCACCGACCGCGGTGTCCTCAAAGCCGGCATGTGGGCCGACGTCGTTGTCTTCGATCCTGCCTCCGTGCACGATCGCGCCACCTTTGACAATCCGAACCAACTTTCCGAAGGAATGGACTACGTCCTGATCAACGGCGTGCCTGTGATTGACGGAGGAAAAATGACCGGCGCACTCCCCGGCAAAGTGCTGCGCGGCCCGGGATACGTACGGTAAAAGCAGCAACAAGAATTTAGGGAAGATCAAGTGCGAGTCGGACACCATCTTCAACGCGGCCGAGCGCCGCAAGCGAAATCCGTCCCAGCGGAGGGTACACTACGAACTGTTTGCCCACGGTTGTGACCTGGTCGCATTTTACCCACGAGTTTCGGGCGAGTCCGCCTTCCCCGGCGGCAATCGCGACCCGCAGCGTGAAGCGTCCGTGCTGAATCGAGGTGATCGGCACGATGCAGACATCCAATGCATGCCGATTCAGCGAGTCGTTCGAAATAATCAGGGCTGGACGGTTTTTATCGATGTGTATCCAGTAGACCTCTCCCCGTCTAGGGAACCATCCTGTAGGAATTCTCGCCATGCTTCAGTCCCGCGACAGTGTCTCTTTCGAAGCCTTCTGGAATGCGGCCCGCTCACGAACGTCCTCAACATTGTTCGCGAAGAACTCCGCAGCTTCTTGTTCCAGCCGCTCCCGCCGTTCCAGTTCTAGCCCTCGCCTCAAGAGTTCGTTGACGCGCTCGCTGGTCGACCTCTCGCCCTTTGTGCTTGCAATGGCGGCGAGGACCTCATTGCTAATTGTAAAGCTCTTAGCTTGTCTCATATTTTGTATATTATCATTTCGAGCAGGCCAGACGCCAGAAACAAGTCACTACGGCTTCAGCCGCGCCTGAGTCTCCGCCCCCACCCGAACCACCCGTGGCTCCGCCAGTGTTCCGCTTATCGTATACCCCGGAGCAAGAGCCCCCCCCGCTGCCTTCGCCAGCTTGAAATCGAGTTCGCCCTTCAACGACGCTGTCCCGCTCACCTGAAAGATTCCGCCCGTCGAATCCAGCCGGGCGTCCTTCATCTCGATCGCTCCACCGTGCAACCGCGCCTGCCCCGCGAAACGCGTGACCTCGAACGATTCCGCATCTTCGCCGAGAGAAAAGTGCGGCAAGGTCCCATCCTTCATCACAAACTGCAGCGTGCCTTCCGCCGATTTCCAGAACTCCTCGGGACAAGGTCCTTTCACTTCATAGCTCCCGTTGGCCGAGCCAGCGAGGCTCGCATCCTTCACCGCGCCTGCATGAGCAAAGTCCGCCAGCGAAACTCCCGCGAAGCTCCCACCGCCACTGCAAACCGCCGGTTTCACGCCGAAGTCAGCCTGCCACTCGCCGCGATGTTTGCCGCCCAGAAAATCCGCGCTCAGCTGCGAGATCAGCAACTTCCCGCCGTCGAGGCTGACCTTCGCCGAAACCCGCGTCGCTGCCAGACTCTGTACCTGCAACCGGTCGGCAGTCAGTTGCCCGGACGCTCGCACACTTCCGAGAAACGACGGCCCCGCCTGCCCACTCGATTCCAGGACGCGATACCAAGGCCGTTCCTTCTCGCTCGGACTCGCCCACTCACTCAGTTCACCCAGCGAAATCTGATTCGCATTCAAAACGAAATGCGCCTGACATGCGCCCGGAGTTCCACAACCCCGCGGCATCTCAATCGAGCCAGTCCACACCGTGTCCGCCGCCTTGGCATTCATTTTCACTACGCGGACTCTATCCGTCAGAAATTGCATCTCCGCGGATGTAATCTCAACTGGCCCACCCACGCCACGAACCGCGATGTGAACATTCCGCAACTTCGCCGTTCCAGTCACCTGCGGCCCGGTGAATCCGGACGTCGTGCCCTGACTGCGTCCCGCCCACGATCCCGCAATCTGCAGATCCGCCTGCGCACTGCCTTCCGTCGCCGGCTGCAATGCCGGAAGCCCGAACATGCGCGCCACCCGCAACGCTCGCGGAATGTCCGCGTCCCCCGCAACAGCAAGGTGATAGCCGCCGCGGTTCACCCATCCCCGCGCCGTCGCAGCTGTCGCCCGTCCAATCGCGACCGGAAACGGCCCGAACTCCACATGCGGACCATCCGGAAATCGAATCCCCGCCGCGGAATCGCGAGCCGTCACCAGAAAGGGAACTGTCTCCGGTCCAATCTCCGCCTTGTTCGCAGCCGAGGCCAGCCGAAACTCGGCGAACTCCCCACGCCCCTCAACCTGCAACCTCGAAGCCGCGCCGTCTTGCTCGATGCGCAGGTTCCCGCTAAGCCTTCCACTCGCAACCATATCCTCGGGAAGATTTTTTTTCGCCCGCTCCACCAGCACCGCAACCGCACTCGCCGGGATATCCTCCGCCGTCAGGCGCAGACCATAGCTCTGGCTTCCCGGGAGACCCGTGTCCCCCATCAGAGTGATCAACCCGCTCCCCACCGGAGCCGTGCACAGCAACTCATGAAACGCATGATTGAGGGGCCTGTATTCCCCGTCGCAATGCGCCGCCAGTCGCAGCGCCTGGCCGTTCGCAATGTCGTAGCGCCGGAAATCCTGAATCGATGCGCTGCTCGTGATCCGCAGCTTCGCCGGAGTTCCCGCCAGCGCCACATCCAGTAGAACTTCTCCCCGCCAGCCTTGGTCATTCCCCGTAAAAAATTTCGTGAACTGCCCCAATTGTGCGCGGTTCCACTCGATGTTGAATTGCAGCGGAGTATCGCGCAGCGCGTCCGCGCGCTGCCACGTCCCGCCCACCTGCAGCAGCCCCGTGTCGTTCACATTCACGTCAGTGCGCATCGGCTGTGCTTTTAACCGCACGCCCCAGCTGTTTTCCGAATCCTGCCACAAGGAAAAATCCGCGCTGGTCAGCGCGTACGGTTTCTTCTCCGGGCCGCTCTTGAAATTAATCCGCGCCCCAGTCGCTTCGATATAAGGAAATCCCGGCCGGGGTTCCGATTTCGCTTTTCCCGTTGGCGCCAGCGGAATGTGCGCCGTGCGCTCCAGCAGCGCCTCCATGTTCCAGCGCCCGCCCGGCGCATGCACCAGATTCAGGCTCGGCTCGGTCAGATCCAGACGCGCGATTTCCAGTCGCCCGCGCAGCAGGGACGTCAGGCGCAGCGACGCCGTCACCTCGCTCGCCCGCAGCATGGGCTCCGCTCCGAACGCCGGATCGTCGTAAACCACCAGATTTTCCAGATCGAATCCCGGCCGCGGCAGCAGCCGGACGTGAACCGAACCAATGTCGACCGAACGCCCCACTCCCGCGCTGATGGCGGAAACGATCCGCGACTTCAATCGGGACGCGCCCGGCCGCAGCACAAACAGCGCCAGCACCAACAGTGCTGCCGCCGCAACGATTCGCCGCTTGGAGGAGGGTACCTTCACCACGCCCTTACTGGAATCTCGAGGGGCCTCATCTTCTATTTCACGAACTTGAGCGTGCGCGTCCATCGCGTCTTATCGAAAAAATGCAGCACCACCTGGCCCAGAAAAAACTCAACACCTTCGACCCAGGAAGTTTTCCGAACCTGATCAGCCGGCGTGTCAAACGACCAGTAGATGAACATGGGACGCCCGATTACGTTTTCCTTCGGAATAAAGCCCCAGTAGCGGCTATCCAGACTTACGCCGCGATGGTCGCCCATGGCGAAATAGTGGCCTGGCGGAACTACTAGATCATCGCCGTGAATATAGGATGGCAAGTCCACGATCCAATTCGCCGACATGTTGCCGTCATCCGACGCCGGGACCGAAGGAAAGTCGTTGCGGTACGAATCGAAGGTGTCCGCGTCATGGAGGATGTAGGGTTCGTCCAGCGCCGCGCCGTTGCGGTACACAACGCCGTTTCGCAGATGGATGCGGTCCCCGGGCAGTCCAATGATGCGCTTCACGACGTACGTCCCGGCCTGCGGCGGATCAGGATGCAGAAACACCACGATGTCCCGGAAGTGTACCTCTCGATAGGGAAGCAGCGGTCCCACCCACGAACTTTTCGGCGCAAACTGGATGCGGTTCACGAAAACGTGGTCGCCGATCAGCAGCGTGTTCTCCATCGAACTCGACGGAATCGTAAACGCCTGCACCACAAACGTGATAATGAACAGCCCCGTCACCAGCACCGCCGCCAGCGAAGACAAAAACTCGACCGTAGTCTCCTTCGGCTGCTCTTCCGCGACCTTCTCTTCCTCTTTAACCATCTCTTTTTTCGCCACGATTGTCTTTTTCAAAATGCTTTCTTACGAGGATGCCTTCAAATTCCCGCCGGCCTTCATCGCACTCCCTCCGAACGGTTTGGGGAGGGGACGGTTTTGCAGAAATGCACGGTTTTACAGAAATGCACGGTTTTGTGGAAGGGCACGGCTTCAGCCGTGCCTTTAGCCCCGGAAAAAAAGCGGGCTTTAGCCCCTGAGGGACTAAAACTCAGCCCACTCAGTGTACCAGCCGCAGCGTGCGGTTCCAGCGCGTCAACTGAAAGATGTGCGTCACCGCGTACGCCAGATGATACAACCGTCCCTCGACCGACGCCGACGGATTCCGGTCCCAATCCCGTACCGACCAGTAAATCACCAGCGGCCTGCCGATAATATTCTCCTGCGGCACGAATCCCCAATAGCGGCTGTCATCGCTGTTGTCGCGATTGTCTCCCATCACAAAATAATGCCCTTCCGGAATAATGAGCTGTCCGTCAACCACCAGCTTCGTCATTTGCAGCCACCAATCGCCCGCCAGCCGCGGCGCCGCAATATCCACTCGCGGAAAATCATCACGAAACAAATTATTCCGCGGCTCGATAAACCGCACGTAAGGCTCGTCCAGAGGTTTGCCGTCGATCAGAACCCTCTTGTTCACCATCCGCAACCGGTCTCCGGGCAGCCCAATCACCCGCTTCACAAAGTGCTGCTGAGGATCCACCGGATAATGAAACACGATCACATCTCCGCGCGCGATCTTCTGGTACGGCATCACGTGATCGCCGAAACCATGCCCGCCATAGCAGAGTTTGTTCACCAGCAGGTAGTCGCCGACCAGCAGCGTATTCTCCATCGACTCGGAAGGAATCTGGAACGCCTGCACAATGAACGTGATCACAAAGATCGCAATCACAACCGTCCCCATCAACGACTGCATTGATCCGATCAGGTCGGCGGCAAAACTGGTAACGACGCGTTGCTTTGGCGCAGCGACCGCGGACGCAGGAACATCAGGCGTTGCCACACGTGTCGCCGGAATGTCCGCCCCATGAATGTCCGCCTCAGCAATGTCTGCCTCAGCAATGTCCGGTGCGGGAACGCTCGTCGCAGTTCCGTTGCCCGGGGTCCCGCCGGGCGCAGGCAGCGAATCTTCGGGTGAGGCCAGCGGTGCGCCAATCGGGCCCTCAGGCGGAGCGATAGGAAAGTTTGGCGATTCCATGAAAAAAGCCCGTATTCCAATTCTTATTTTCGCAGAAACTCAGTTCGGTTTTCTCTGCGCTCTTCGCGGCCTTTCTCCGCGTGCTCAGCGGTTAAAGGCTTTCCCAGCATCTACCCATCCACCGGATGAGATGCCCGCTCCGCCACTTTCGTCTCCCCGGCCTTCGCTTCCCCAGCCCGGGTTTCCCCGGCTTTCGAGCGCGATGCCAGAAACGTCAGCAGTTGTCGCGCCGCATCCTGCTCCGCGGTCTTCTTGGTCGAACCCTGGGCGCGTCCCACAAACTCCGCGTCCTTACCATTCTTCAGGTGCAGCCGAGCCTCGACGGTGAACGTCTTGCTGTGCTCCGGCCCCGCTTCCTCCACCAGCACATACGCTGGCTGCGGCAAACCCAGGCTCTGCACCGCTTCCTGCAGCGCCGACTTGAAATCCGTAACCGGAAGCGAGCCCCCGCCGCGCTCCATGCGCTCCAGTTCCGGCGCAATCACATTGCGCACCACGAACTCCCGCGCCACCCCAAGCCCGCCATCCAGATAGATCGCCGCCAGAATCGCCTCCAGCGCGTCCACCAGCAGTGCCGTCTTGCTGCGCCCCCGGCTCTTTTCCTCGCCGCGTCCCAGCCGCAGGTAGTGCCCCAGTTCCAGTTGCTGCGCCACCTGGATCAAATGTTTTTCGCTCACCAGATGCGCCCGCAACTTCGAAAGTTCCCCCTCCCGAAACTGCGGAAAGCGCTGAAACAATTCCTCGCTGGTCACCAGCGCCAGCACCGAGTCTCCCAGAAATTCCAGCTGTTCGTTGTCGCTGACCTTGTACTTGCTCTCGCCCGCCTGTTGCGATTCCTGTTCCCGTGCCTGCGAACTGTGCGTGAGCGCCTGCTCAATCACGGCCCGCCGCCGGAAACGGTACCCCAGTCCCTCCTCCAGCGCCGTGATTTCCCGTTCTTTCATGTCTGGTGCAAATCTGGGGACAGCCGCCCAAGCCTGCCCTGAGCGAAGTCGAAGGGGCCGTCCAGCGAGCGCAGCTTGCTATTTCTTCGGCGCCGCCGCACCCGGGGCGGCCCCGCTGCTCAGCTGCACCAGCCGATCCTTCTCATCCCGCGCCGCTTTCCCCACGCCGGAATCCGCCCGATCCTTGGTCAGCTCCACCGCCCTGTCCACATACTTCATCGCCTCGGGATATTTATTCTGCATATCCAGCGCGACTCCCAGCTCCAGGTGGGTGAACGCATCCGGCTGCTGCGGAAACGCTTCGATCGACTTTCGTAGATTCACTTCTGCGTCGGCCCAACTATTAGCCTTGAACGGCACCATCCCCAAAACGAAATATGCATCCGATCGCACCGAGCTCTTGAATGCAGCCAACTGTTCCGGAGGATAGCCCGCGGTCGGCACGTCGGTTTCGACCGTGACCAGCGCGTGCTCTGCATTTTTCTTGGCTTCGGCGAACTTCTGGTCCTTATCCAGATCGGTATCGCGCGTCGAATCCAGCAACCCCTGCGCCAGTCGCACCAGCGCCGCCGGATCATCCCCATCAATCGCCAAAACCTTCCGCGCCATCTCCATCATCTTGCCGCCATCTTTCGTCTGATACCGCTCCATGGTCAGCGTATACAGCCCCGTACGCAGCTCGCTGTCAGGAAACTTCGTGGCAAAGTCGTCCGCCGCTTTTTCCAGCGCCGCCGGATCCGTCAGCTTCACCGCCTCGTTGTAGGCGTCATACTCCGGCTTCGTTTTTGCCTGCGGCTTGCGCTTCCCCTGCGGCGCAGCCGCTGCCTGTCCCGCCGCCGGCGCAGCCTGTCCGGCCGGTGCAGTCTGCGTTGCCGGCTTGTCCGTGCTCTGCCCGAAACTCCAGGCGCACATCCCCAGCACTGCCACCACCTCAACGATGACGACCGCTGCTCGCTTCATGCGTTCTCCTCGATTTTCAGACATAAAAAGTTTCCCACCCACCCTAGAATTCCAGACCGTGCATTCTATCGCAGCCAAGCAAGAGGCCGCAGCCGTCGCCGGAAGCCGGAAGCCGAGAGCCGGAAGCCGTTACTGCGGTTTCGCCGGCGGCTCATACGCCTGCGCCAGCCCGCGCTCCGCCGCCGCCTTCACTTCTGGCAGTTCCGCCCCCGCCGTCAGCGCCGCCTGATATTCCACCAGCGCCGCCTCGCGGTCTTCTTTCATATCCAGGATCCTGCCAATGTACACGTGCGACCAGCCTAAAACTTTCGGGTCTTTCGTCTCCTGCAGCGCCTTCTCGAAATTCTCCAGCGCCCCTTCGCGATTCTTGTTCATCACCGCCACTTGCGCCAGAATAAACAGCGCCCGCCCCGGATCTCCAATCTTTTTCTCCATCGCCTGCTGCGCCAGTTCCTGCGCGCCCTTCGGATCGCCCGCCGCCAGCCGCTGCTCGGCCGTCGACAACAGCTTCCGGTCCTCCAGCCGCGACAATTGCACCAGTTCCGGTGCCGAAACCAGCACATACTGGATCTCGCTTGCCGCTTTCTGCTGCGCCTTCAAATCCATATTGTCCAGAATGTCGGAATACGCGGTTCGCAGTCCCGCCGGATCTTTTTCGAACGCCACGATCGAAGTATAAAAATACTTGGTGAGCACGTACCCCTGTTTCACCGCGTCATCCACCGCCTGCAATCGCATCGCTTCCGCGGTCTGCTTGGTCCCAGTGGTCCGAATTTCAATCGCCCTCACAAAGCATTCGGTCACCAGCAGCGAAATATCCGTCTTGAAGCTGTCTTCCAGCGGCGCCCGCTTCACCGACTGCAACAGCGGTTCCAGGCGCTTGATCGCGCCGAAGTGTTTGTCCGCCAGCGGATCCAGCAGGTAGTGCAGATACGCATGCCGGATCTGCGGCATCTTCAGCGGATCGGTCGAATTCGGGTCCGGCGACGGAAACACCACCACGTCATAATCCGTGCCGTAATTCCGCGCATTCGCCTCGTTGGTGTCGCCCATAAAATCCAGGTACACCGTAAACGTCCGCCCCAAATATCCCCCCGACTGCATCTTCAGGTAGATATCCGTATCGAATACCATCTTCGACAGTGGCACGTGATAGCGTTCTACCAGCGCGGCATAATTCGCCCGGTGCTTTTCCCAGATCGCGTGCAACCCGGCTTTGTCGTAGAACTTCTCCAGCTGCGCCCCGAACGGCGCCAGCGGAACCGCATCCGGAGGCAACTCATCCTCCTTCACCTTGGGCAGAAAGTGTGGAGGTCCCTGCAAATACAGTCCCAGCGACACAAACTGCGACAAATCATGCGCTTCATCTCTCCCCTTATGCGCCACGTACCAGTCGCACATCGAGGTCATCGCCGTCTGCGCATCTTCCGAGTTCCTGAGATTTCTCTCCACCTCGGCCCGGATGTTCAGCCGCTGCGCATCGGCAATGTTCAGGTCCACGTTGTAGCCACACGTATTCATCGCCGTCAACACGGCAAACAGAGTTTCGCTCGTCTCCAGCGTAATGGGATTATTGTTGTCCGCCACACACACCGGAGCCAGCAGCCCGAGCACGGCCGCTACTACCCAACCTCGCAACCCACCTCGAAGCCCACAACCCAGGAACCTACTAAGGAAGAAACGACTCAGGAATCCCTCCCGCACGCTGGTCACTCGCTTGCCACGATTAGAAGATAGGCGGAGAACACCATCCAGTTTACGGTCTTACCAGAAGAGGGTCAAACTTTTAGGGGGAGAAGGGAAAGACATGGTCCCAGAGACACCCCCCATCTGAAATCGTGTTGCAGCGTTCGCACTGTATCTGGGTTCAATCGCGCAATGGAGTCGAGAAAGAGCCACTGGCAGGTGGGCGACGGGCAGGCGCGCTCGTACGCTGGGCGATGCCCGCATCACCGCCGCAGCTCGAAGCCGTAATAACACGTAGGATAGAGGCCCAGTTTCTCCAGCTCCGACGCCTTCACAAACTTCGGCCGCTGGAACACTTGTCGATATCCATAATCGGGAAGAATCCGCCCGAAATCCTCGCGTTTGCCGTTCACTTCCGTCGACACCAGCCGTTTGGCGAAGTTCGGCACGATAAACAAGCGCGGAATTCCTGCCGACCGCAGCAGATCGAGCCACCACCGGATCGACGTTAACGTGCACTCCGAAAAGCTGTGCACGTTTACCGCCACGTCGATTTGCTTCGCTCGCTGCCCCAGCGTTTCTTGAATCCTGTCCAAAGGGACAACCTTTGCCTTGTCCTCTACCCCTTTAAACTTCAAATAGAATTCGGAGAGAAACGTCGACTCCGGAATCGCATCACTGCGATTCTGAGAGCGTTGGCCCGATCGCTGATTCTGTGTCTTTTGTTTCCAGCCTGCGCAGACCGTTGCTGCATATCGGCCGGGGCGCGATCCGGGCGCGTTCCAGCAGCTCGCAGCTTCTCGCCGTCTTCGCGCGCGGCGCATGGTAGAGGTGATATTGGATAGCGCTGTGCCTCACCCAGCGCAGTTCCGCCCCGGCCGCGCGCAAACGATAGCCGAGCTCCATGTCTTCGCCCCAATAGTCCACGAAATCCTCATTGAACCCGTTGACCTCTTCCAGCAGCGTCTTTTCCAGCGAATAGTTGCAGCCGAAAAGCACAGGCTCGGCGCGCCGGTGCAGCCAGCGGCGCAAACCCTGATTCTGAATCTCCAGCCCTTCCTCCAGATGGCCCGCCCGTCCCAGTAGGGCATCCAGTACCAGCCTTGGCGGAAAGCCATCGAGCTTGCCTGCAAGAACGTCCTGCGGTGTGAGCGCGCGGGACATGCCCGGACTTAAGTTCACCCTTCGCCCGCAGAGAACCGTGCGTGGGGCCTTTTGCTCCAGGTGCGCCTGCACAAAATTGGGGTGGGGAATGCAATCCGCGTCGATGAAGATCAGGTAGGGTGCCGAAGACGCGCGAACCGCTTCGTTCAGGATCCGGCACTTGCGAAACCCATCATCCGGCTGGCTCACGTACTGCATCGGAAAGGGAGAGTCCCGCGCGAACGGCTCCACAAACGCCCGCATCTCCGGGCCGGACCCATCGTCGGCGATCACTACCTCGAACTCCCGGCGCGACTGGCGGCGAAACCCGGTCAGCACCAGCTCCAGCTCGCACACCCCGTTGTAAACCGCAATGACCACCGAGGCCTTGAAATCCATACACTCCCCGCGCAACCGGCGCAAAACGCCATTGTGTTCTCTAGCTGTGGCTGAAAGTGAAAGTATATAACTGCGCGATGGCTGCGTGATCTGGATGTTGTGCTTCAGCTTGCGCGCAGCGAGGATAGCCACTGCTCATCTTCATTTGAGAACAGATCATAGAACCTCCTCGGAGCGACTCCAACGAATGGTGCAAAGGGTAGGGTGGTTGCTGTGGAGGCCGCAAGCACGGCAGTGTTCATCGTATTCGTTTACGTAGTGACGCGATACGAAATCACTCATCTCCTGCAAAAGTGAGGTCTTTCCGGCCGCGTCCTTTAGCCGCTGTAACGCTAGCCCCCCGAAACGCACTACTCAGTAAGCGATGTCGTCGCGGATCGGCTCCTCGCAAGCAGCCAGTCCACCACGCCAGAGGGGACGGTCCAGATCATGTTTGCTCGCAAAGTTTCGGTGCGCCTCAAACCAGACGCGCTGCGCCTGTTCGCGGGTCTGATGGAGTGCAAGATCCTTCCCTGGCTGCGCCAGCAGAAAGGGTTCCAGGATCTCATCATCCTCGCCCTTCCCGACGCCACCGAAGTCGCCACCCTCAGTTTCTGGGACCAGGAAGGCAACGCCCAGGCCTGCAGCGCCACAGCTTATCCGGAAGTAGTGCAGATTCTCGAAGAACTCCTGGACGGAATTCCCTACGTAAAAACCTTCGAAGTAGTCAGCTCAACTTTCCAATCGCCAGCCAATACACGCCCGCCGGAGGCCGACGCCGCAGCCTCCGACACAGCGCCACACGTCTATCAATCCTACGAAACCAGCGTCTGATCGAATCGAGGAAAAGCAGGGTGCCCCATTTCTCGCGTCTTTCGCGAGAAGTGGGGACTTTAAAATGTAAGGTATAAGGTTGTACTGAAGCCGAAAGCCGAAATGCGGAAGCCGAAAGCCGAGTCCTACCCCCGCACGCTAATCTTCGAGAACGACAACACCGCCCGGCTCGCCGTCGGACGCCCCATCGACAACGCCGGACGGAACGTCGTGAAAATCAGCATCCGCTTCACCTGCGGCAAGACTTCCTTCGACTTTTCCGTGTCCGACAAAATCCGGTAATCCTGCACCCGCCCGTTCGCGTCCACGTAGGCCTCAATCACCAGCGAGTCCGCGTCGATGGTGTCCAGGGTCATGCCAAACGCGCTCTGCTGCAGCTCCGGCGCGGTATTCACCATCACCAAGGGCACATCGTTATCCGCCACCAGCGATGCCGGCGCCACAAAATACACCATCGCGATTCCAAAAATTACCACCGCACTCAGAAACCCCGCCGTCGCCGGTACCATGAAGGCATGCAAAGCATTCTCCAGCCGCACCCTCATGCCCTCGAAACGCGCTCGCTTTGCCGGTTCCGCTTCCCGCGAAATGGCCAGCCGCAGCTTCAACCCCAGATCCGCCGGAACTTTCGGCCGCCCGACGCTCACCAGCAACTGCTGGGTCCGCCGCAACCCCTGATATTCCTGATTGCAGTCCTCGCAATCCGACAGGTGGTCCTGCAGCGCGAGCATCTCCGTGCCCGTCACCGCTCCATCCAGATACGGCGAGAACAACCGCTTCGCCTTGGGGCACTGCAATCCGATGTTTTTCCCGGTGCCCGTCACCCTCATAAAATCACCTCGACCCTTCTACCCCCTCCAGCAACCTGGGCTCGCGCCACTTCCCGCCGACTTCCTTTGTCTTGAGCCGGCGCGCTCAACCCCAATTCATTTCCCACCTCGCGCACATACGGCGCCAGCCGTTGCCGCAGTGCGTCTCTACCCCGAGTCAGCCGCGACTTCACCGTGCCCAGCGAAATCTGCAGCACCTCGGCAATCTCTTCGTACGACATATCTTCCAGATCGCGCAAAATCAGCGTCGTCCGGTAGGGCTCCGGAACTTTCCTCAACTCTTCTTCCACCCGCGCCTGCACTTCGTGATGCGCCACGCTGTCAAACGGAGAATCCGCATGATCGGTCAACGCCACCTGCATCGCGTTTTCCCCGGGACTCGGCCCCTCCGACTCCACCGGCTCAATCGACGTCTCTTTCGCCTTATGCCGGAACCACCACCGCCGCCGGTTCGCCGCCTCATGCAGCGCAATGCGATAAATCCACGTCTTCAGCGTCGACCCGCCGTGAAAATGTTTCATCCCGCGAAACACTTTCAGAAACACATCCTGCGTCGTATCCGCCGCGTCCGCCGGATCATTCACAATCCGGTACACCAGCCCATACACCGGCTGCTGAAACTCTCCGATCAGCCACGCGTACGCCGTCTCCGAACCGGCCTTCAGTTCGGCGACGATTGACGCCTCTTCCTGCGACCGGGTTCCGATTGCGCTTGCCAGATCACTCAAGGTGGCTGCTCCCGCCTGAATGGCGTCCCACGTTTCCTACGAGATCATTATAGGATTTTCCACCCTACCGCGCCCGTGAAAATTTGCTGCCACGCCAATCCCCGGCAGAGTCCATGGCAAAGTCCGCAAACTGTGAGCGGAGCCGGGACTCTCACTCAACATAGACTCCGCACCGGTGTCTAGAGTTCCCACTTGTAAGTGATTTATTTTCAGCAGATCAGGCGATGGCAGTAGAAATTAGAATCAACCAAGCGGAAACGTCACAGCTTTTGAAGTTACCCTTGAGGTTACCAACGATCCCTGTTCGAACCAGTTCGGGCGGCACCTTACGGTTTTGACTCTTCCAACAGCACTACATCGGAATCTGTGTGGCCGCGGACCATCCCCAGCTTGCTGCCATCGAACGACCAGTGAAAGTCCGTTATTCGTTCCGACTTGAAATCGGTGATCTGCTTTCCCGGCGAACCGTCGAGCGGCTGAAGCCAGAGGTTTTCGGCGCCCTGGTCACCCAAAGCATACACGACGGCCCTGCCATCGTGCGTAAGGCGGACCGGCCCAATCGCCGGGCGTTGCAGCTCCAGAAGTTTCACGTTCTGCGGAGAATCGACAGGGAGCAACGCCAGCTGCTTCCTGGGATTGCTGGTCGAGGCAAACGTCGTAAAAGCTGCCACTTTGCCGTCTGCGGAAATATCGAATGCCATGTAGGCCGGAAGCTCGGAGAGTCTCTCCGGCTTACCTCCATCCATCGACACTCTGGTGACCTTTGCGCCGCTGGCTAGATCTGAGTAGTAAACCCATTTTCCATCGGAGGAGCAGACCGGATACAGATCATTTTTGCCGTCGCCGAGTTGCTTGAAATTTCCGCCACCGGCATCCATGCGCCAGATCGTCCTCGATTTCGCGCCACCGTGGCCACCAACTGCGAGCACAACATAACGCCCATTCGCGCAGGAAGAAGGCAAGAATGCGATGCCATCCTGTTGTAGCGAGGTGAGCGGCGACTGGCTCCCAGTTTCAAGGTGCAAGAGGTTCAGGGCATTCTGTTCTTCCACGATGATTTCGCCGTCGCGTGTCCAGGCGAAGCCGCCCACGGCAGTCCGGGAAGTGACTTGCTGAACTTGGCCGCCGCTCAGGCCGGATGCCGGCGCCAGGAAGAGATCGAAGTGATCCTGGTTCAGAACCGTCGCCACCATGTGCCCATCGGCGGAAAGGCTCAAGGCGGAATAATCGTTAATATCGTGAGTAACCGCGCGAGCTTTACGGTCGCGATAAGAAATTTCCACAATTTGCCGGCGATTGATATTGGCTCCTGTGCCGCGATATAGAGCCAGAAGACCGGCGCCATCGGGCAACCACGTGTGGTTGGCAAGAAACCCGTCCTTGGACTCGAAGATAAGGTTTTGTTTGCCAGTGATTGCGTCTACGGCCATCAGGCTGGTGAGGGCATCTCCCTGTTGATAGATCACGCACGCGATCGTCTTGCCGTCCGGCGACCAGGCCGGGTCATACAACATTTGGTTCGTGTTGCCGGTGACTAGCGTTTTATCCTCGCCGGTTTCAAGGGAATGAACCACCAGGCGGAACTTGCCGAGTTCCGGATTGTTACTGACGGAATATGCAAGACTGCGGCCGTCGGGAGAAAAGGTGATGTTCGTATCCACGTCAGTGACGAGTTTTTGCGGAGTGCCACCGAGGACTGGCGCGCGGTAAAGATACTTCAGGGCTTGTCCCGGCTCACCCCGGACAAAATAAAGATAGTTCCCATCGGGAGAGAACCGCAGACCCAGATATTGCACCGGCTCAGGTGGCATCACCTGCGTGTTGCTGTTCGTCGGAACGTTGCGCAGCCACAGGCTCTGCTGCCCTTTGTCATCCACCACACTCAGAATGTATTTGCCATCGGGAGAAATGGCGACCAGCTTAGCTTTGCCGGTGTCGGTAACTTTGTTGACCGAGAAATTTTGAAACGGAACCGCCCGGGCGCTGGAAAGAAAAGCAAAGACGCCGTAAGCGGCAGCAGCCACCAACAAAACCACGATTGCGCTGGTGACGCCAATCCCGAATTTGTGCTGGCGCGCGGCCGCCACCACGGCGGAACTGCTAGTGGTGTGGGGTTGGGATACTACTGATACCGATGCTCCGGATGCCTCGCTCACGGTCGGCACGGCACGGCTGGAATCGGTGTCCCGCTTCAGCCGTTGCAGTTCCGCCCGCATCTCCGAGGCGTGCTGATAGCGCAGATCGCGGTCCTTTTCCAGCGCCCGGTTGATGATGCGTTCCAATTCCACCGGCACGTCAGGGTTCAGCCGGGTGGGCGAAACCGGAGCGCGATTGAGCACGGCCTCAAAAATTATTCCCGACGTATCTCCGCGGAACGGCAGCAGCCCCGTCGCCATCTCATACAGCACGGCGCCAAAGGAAAACAGATCGGTGCGGGCATCCAGATCTTTGCCCCGCACCTGTTCCGGCGACATGTAGGCCACCGTGCCCAAAGCCGTCCCCGGACTGGTCAGATGCGGCTCGTCGAGCGTACCCGTCAGCGTGTTCGCGGCGGCAATCTGGCTCGAAGAACCGGTCGGGCTCGTAACTTTCGCCAGGCCGAAATCGAGAACCTTGGCATGCCCGCGCTTGGTGACGAAAATATTCGCCGGCTTGATGTCGCGATGGATGATGCCTTCGGCGTGAGCCGCGTCCAGCGCATCGGCAATCTCGATCGCCAGCCCCAGCAAAACATCCGTCTCGATGGGCTTCCCCGCAATGCGGTGTTTCAGAGTCAGCCCGTCCAGAAACTCCATCGCGATGAAAGTCTGTCCATGCTGATCATCAATCTCGTGAATCGTGCAGATGTTGGGATGGTTCAGCGCGGAGGCCGCTTTGGCTTCACGCTGGAAGCGGCTGAGCGCCTGCTGATCTTTGGCCACGTCATCGGGCAGGAATTTGAGAGCCACAAAGCGGCTTAGTTTCAGGTCCTCGGCCTTATAGACGATCCCCATGCCGCCACCGCCGAGTTTCTCGACGATGCGGTAGTGCGATATGGTCTGGCCGATCATTGCGGAGGTGCCGGAGACGCCGGGCCTTCGAGTCGCTTCATCTTACGGATGGAGCAGCACCCCGTCAACGAATCGTGAGGCCTAGTAGTGTGCAGTTCAAAAGGATTCGTGTCAGGGCTCGTCTTTTTAGGCGTGCCACGAAAGCTCGCTCGCGCGCTTCGGCTTCAGCCGCTGGGCGGGGGTGTGCTTTGAAACTGACCCAGTACCGGATTTGCAGAGGATTTCTTTGTACAGAAATCCCTCGCCCCGAAACATTCTCATTTCGCCAGCAGCCCTCCCGGAACCTCCAGGTTCAACCTCCGCACGATCCCCGCCAGCGCCGCCAGAAACGTCCCGTACCCCCGGTCCAATCCCATCTCCGTTTTTTCCAGAAAGGCGAACGCCCCATCCTGCTGCAGGCGCGTCGCATTCCTTCCCGACAGTCCCGAGAATACGATCACCGCAATCCCCGCCGTCGCCGGATCCTTCTTCAACGCCTTCAACACATCCGGCCCCGTCATCTTCGGCAGCAACATATCCAGCAGAATCAAGTCCGGCTTTTTTTCATGGGCAATCTGCAGAGCGTTCTCCCCATCCGTCGCCGTGCTGACGTCATATCCCGCCCGCGCCAGCGCCCGCTCCGTCGCCAGCCTCAGAAACTTACTGTCATCGACCAGCAGAATCTTCGTCATCCGCGCCGCATCTTTCTGAATGCTCGTCGAATCCCGCTCTCACTACGGCCCCATTCGACAACCTTCCCCTTCTTCATCGGCAGATTTGCGGAACGGAACAGCACGCCGGCACGTTGCACACATAACTCCCTCTTCGAGACCCGTTACCCCCGTAACTAGCCGCGGGTTACCCCAATCAGGCACACTTGCGCCCGTGAGCTAACCCGAGATTGCCCTTGCTCGTGATGCTCACCGTACCTTCCTTACTTTGTCCGGCATCTGCACTTGCTTCCTTCCGCGAGGAGTGGTGGACACGATGCCGCGGTCTTGCAGATCTAACCGCCCCTAGTCGGCGGAGCTTTCGACAAAATTTCCAATGTGCGACTCACCACGCCTCAGGCAAAGACGGCGGGGAGCTACAGAAATCATTTTGGCTTCCTGCTTCTCGACGGATGTCCCCTCGTGGAAGTGCGGAGTGAAGACATCGGTTTGGGTCGGACGTTTGCCAATTTCGAACCAACACATTTGCTTCAAAAATTTCAGAAAAGGAATTAAACAAAATGCGCACCCGAACCCTCAGCATCGTCGTTGTTCTCCTGATCCTCTCCTTAAACGCCATCGTGGCCGCTCAAAGCGTAACCTTCGCGGGCGCCCAGACCACGGTACCGGCTAGCGGACTGTTTGAACCGACCGGTGTAGCAGTGGACGCCGGCGGCAATGTCCTCATCGCGGATTTGGGCAACAACCGGGTGGTGGAGGTTCCCGCCGGTGGAGGTCCCCAGTTCACCGTGGGCAGCGGACTGGCTGCACCGTTTGGTGTGGCGGTCGATGGAGCGGGCGATGTCTTCATCGCGGATAGCGGCAACAGCCGGGTGGTAGAGGTTACGCCAAGTGGCGTCCAGACCACGGTGCCGGCCAGCGGACTGAATAGCCCTTACGGTGTGGCGGTGGATGGAGCGGGCGATGTCTTCATCGCGGATAGCGGCAACAGCCGGGTGGTAAAGGTTCCGGCCGGTGGGGGCGCCCAGACCACGGTGGGTAGCGGACTGATTTCGCCGTACGGTGTGGCGGTGGATGGAGCGGGCGATGTCTTCATCGCGAACTGGGCTTACTTTCAGGTGGTGGAAGTTCCGGCCGGCGGTGGCCCCCAGACCACGGTGCCCGCCAGCGGACTAAATTACCCATATTTTGTAGCAGCGGACGCAGCCGGCAATGTCTTCATCTCGAATGTGGGCAATAACACAGTAGTGGAGGTTCCGGCCGGGGGCGGTCCGCAGAAAACAGTGGGCAGCGGACTGAGTTACCCATACGGGGTGGCAGTGGACGCAACTGGCGATGTTTTCATCGCGGATGAGGGCAACAACCGTGTGCTAGAGGTGCAAACCGTCGCCGTCAACTTTGGCAGCGTCAACATCTGTCCCGGCGTACAGACAACTCCTGCTCCCTGCAACCAGACCTTCACCCTCAACTACAACGTCACGGCGCCCGTCACCTTCGGAGCCATCAACATCGTCACCCAAGGCGCGCCCAATCTGGATTTCACATTGAGCAGTTCGACCTGCACCGGCACCCTGACCTCCGGCGCTGCCTGCACCGTCGTGGTCACCTTCGCTCCGCAAGCCCCCGGATTGCGCATGGGTGGGGTCCAACTCACTGACAACTCCGGCAACGTGCTGGTCACCACCTTGATTCATGGCGTTGGCCAGGGGCCGGCCATCGCATTTGGCCCAGGCGTGCAGACCACCGTGGGCAGCGGATTCCGTTCTCCTTACGCCGTGGCAGTGGATGCAGCCGGCGACGTCTTCATCTCGGAACTCTACGGCAATCAGGTTGTGGAGGTTCCATTCGGTGGTGGCGCCCCGACCACCGTAGCCGCAACTGGTTTGTCTAACACGTTCGGTGTGGCGGTCGATGGGGCCGGCGATGTCTTCATCGCGGATGCGGATAACAACCGGGTGGTGGAGGTTCCCGCAGGTGGCGGTGCTCAGACTACAGTGGGTATTGGACTGAGTAATCCGCGGGGTGTCGTAGTGGATGGAGCGGGCAACGTCTTCATCGCCGACATCGGCAACAGCCGGGTGCTGGAGGTGCCGGCCGGTGGCGGCCCCCAGACAGTAGTGGGCAGCGGAATCAGCAATCCAAATGGTGTGGCAGTCGATGGTGCCGGCGACGTCTTCATCGCCGACTCCGGCAACGGCCGGGTGGTGGAGGTTCCGGCAGGTGGTGGTCCCCAGACCACGGTGATCAGCGGACTATTTTCCCCGTTCGCGGTGGCGGTGGATGCAGCGGGTGACGTCTTCATCGCGAATACCGACAACAATCAAGTGGTGGAGGTTCCAGCAGGTGGGGGCCCCCAGACCACCGTGGGCAGCGGACTCAGTTACCCGTACGGCGTTGCGGTGGATGGAGCCGGCAACGTATTCATTGCGGATTACGGCAACAGCCGCGTAGTCGAACTACAACGCTCGCAGCCGCCCGCCTTCACCTTCGCATCGACCGCCGTGGGCAATACCAGCACCGATAGCCCGCAGTCGGTCACAGTTCAAAATATCGGCAACCAGTTACTGCAATCGTATCCGCCCGGCCTGACCCTGGGCCAGAGTTTCGTGCAGGTAGCAGGCTCCGGTACGCCCGCCGATTGCACGACGACTTTCGCGCTGGCCCCCGGCGCGAGCTGCAACCTGAGCGTCAGCTTCACGCCGCAAACTGTCGGCAACCTGCTGAGCTCGGCCACTTTCGTCGACAACGCCCTCAATGCCCCCTCCAACTCTACCAGCGCCGCTCAAAGCGTTGCCCTGCAAGGCACAGCCACGCAAGATAACCAGACCATCACCTTCGGCGCACTCTCAAATCAGTCTCTCGGCTCAGCGCCGTTCGCGCTCAGCGCAACCGCATCTTCGGCCCTTGCCGTAAGCTTCACTTCAACCACTTCGGCCGTTTGCACGGTATCGACCGCGACCGTAACCCTGGTCACCGCCGGCACATGCACCATCCAGGCGACGCAGGCCGGCAACGCCACCTACTTCGCCGCCACTCCCGTCAACCAAAGTTTCCAGATCGGCGACTTCGCGTTGACCTCTAACTCGCCGATAACGGTCACCGCCGGACAACCGGCGGCGTTCACCCTGACCACAACGCCGCAAGGCACTTACGCCAGCGCAATCACCCTGTCCTGCGGAACATTGCCGGCGATGGCAGCCTGCACTTTCACTCCGTCAGCAACCGTGACTCCGAACGCCACCACCGTAACCACCACGCTGACCATCACCACTGCGGCGCACACATCGGCAGCCGCGCTGGGGACGGGCCCTGGGTCAAATTCGCTCTATGCCGTCTGGCTGCTGCTGCCGGCCCTGCTGCTGGGCACAGCCGCGAAGGCTTCGCCGAAGGCTCGAAAGCTGTTGACCTTCGCGCTCATGTTCCTGCTGCTGGGCGGCTGTTTGTTCCAGTCGGCCTGCGGGAGTTCGGGGCCGAATCTCACGACGGGCACCCCTGCTGGCAACTACTCCGTCATCGTTACGGGTGCCGCGGGTTCCGATCAGCACACCACTACGGTGATGCTTACCGTTAAGTAGTTTTGCCAGAGTGAAACCGCTCGGGCGGCGGGCCTGATGAACCCGCCGCCTTCACCGCCTTTCAGCCCCTGCCCGCGCTGTTCCACTTACTTTCTCGCCGAGAACTTGCCCGCGCTCTCGATCAGCGCCTTCACCGCTATCCGGGACGCCGTGCGCAATTCTTCCTCATGCCCTTCAGGAATCGATTTCGACAGCAGCAGTTCGGCCGTCCCGTGCAGGGTTGCCCACAGCGCCAGCGCGATTTGAGTGTGATCCTCCGGGGCGCCGCCCAACCGCTCGGCCAGGCGCTGTTGCACGAAGGCGAAGTTCGGCCGTGATTCCCCGATCGGCCGCGGCTTGCCCGGTCCTTTCGGGGGCGAAAGATGATGCACGTGGGAGTAAAACAGTTCGTACTCGTGGGGCAACTTCACGGCGGATTCCACATACGCTTCCGCCATTTCTTCCACGGTTTCGCCCGCTTCAAAGTCTTTCCGGATGCGGGCGGAGATGTTGCGCAGCAGCCCCCGGATCAGGTCGCGCCGGTCTTTGAAGC
The DNA here is from genome assembly GCA_035482825.1 of Binatus sp. (SeqCode). Lineage (GTDB taxonomy): Bacteria > Acidobacteriota > Terriglobia > Terriglobales > Acidobacteriaceae > Sulfotelmatobacter. The sequence goes on from DATHQJ010000372.1 coordinate 24,729, forward strand.
GGCGGTAGACCGCCGGCGTGTTGGTGCCGGCCGCCTTGGCCACGGCCCGCATGGTCAGTGACTTCTCCCCTCCCCGCTTCCACAACGTCTGCGCGGCTTTCAGAATGCGTTCTTCCAGATCAGGATCAGGCTGCCGGGGCATGCGTCTCTCCTCCCGCCATGGGGGATGGCTGGGACCGAAACTTCAGGTCGTCCGATTTAACAGATTATATTGACACCGTAGACATAACATTGTTATACCTAAGGATACAAGTCCTCCCCCCGTGTCTACCCAGGTCCTCTTGTCAGGAAAGGGCACAGGACGCAAGAGCGGCCGCGGCGAGCTGAAAAAGCCCCGCGGCCGTTCCGGTTTTTGGAAGCCCTTCTATCTGAAGTTCTCAGTTCTCAGTATGACGGGATCTCCTCACTTTCGGCGATACAACAGATTCCTCCGGGCTGAGAAGCGCCCGTTCGGAATGACAAAGGTATCGAGATTGTTCGCTATGGCAAGATTTCGAGATTGTCCGGTATGACGACATATCGTTCCACTCTTGTCATTCCGACGCCCGAGCGAAGCGATACATGGGGAATCTGCTGTCCTTAAATTCCTGTTTTGGGAATCGACGGCCGTGCCCGTTCGATTGTGTTCAGGGGTTTTGCACAGGGGCGGGGGCCGGGATGTGACGAATGACGCTGCGGTTTCCTTTCCAAATCCCTAGAATTTTGTCATTCCGAACGGGCGCTTTTCAGCCCGGAGGAATCTGCTGTGCTTGGAGGACCGCGATGGCGGGTCAGCGCACGTACTACCTCTACATCATGGCGAGCAAGAGCCGAGTGCTCTACGTCGGCGTCACTGGATGTCTGATGGCGCGAGTGCTGCGGCATCGGGCGGGTGAAGGTGGTGAGTTTACCCGCAGGTATCAGGTGCATCGACTGGTCTACTTCGCCACCTTTCAAAATATCGGCGACGCCATCGCTCGGGAGACCGTGATTAAGAAGTGGCGGCGGGAGAAAAAGGTGGCATTGATCGAGGAGCGGAATCCGACTTGGGAGGATCTTGCTGAGGGCTGGGGAGAGGCAGCAGTGATGAGGGTGCGGGCTGCGCCGGATTCTTCATCGGGCGCGGGCCCGGTGAGGAATGAAAAGGAGATTGCGTAGGGGACGGGGCAGCAGATTCCTCCTCTCTCGCTTCGCTCGGGCGTCGGAATGACAAGAGTGGAAGGAGATCTCGTCATACCGGACAAATCTTGAAGTGTTGTCATTCCGAACGGGGGCATTTCAGCCCGGAGGAATCTGCTGTCGCAGGGAGCGGCATGGAATCGGCGAGGATAGCAGATTCCTCCTCTCTCGCTTCGCTCGGGCGTCGGAATGACAAGAGTGGAAGGAGATCTCGTCATACCGGACAAATCTCGAAGTATTGTCATTCCGAACGGGCGCATTTCAACCCGGAGGAATCTGCTGTCGCTGAGAGAGTGAGGGATCTTTTCGCCAGAAGGACAGCAGATTCCTCCTCTCTCGCTTCGCTCGGGCGTCGGAATGACAAGAGTTGCGTTACGGTTCAAACGAAAATCCCCACGTCTCGCTAAGACGTGGGGCACCCTGCTTTATTCTTTCTTATTCTTGGACTTTTGCGCGGCGCTGAAGCGCCGCTCTTCCACAAACTCTCTTACGTCCCCTCGCTCCACCCCGCCAAATATTCTTCCTGCTCCGGCGTCAGTTTGTCGATTTTGATGCCCATCGATTCCAGCTTCAGCTTCGCTACCCGCTTGTCTAGCTCGTCGGGGACCTTGTAGACCGTCTTGTCGAGTTTCTTGTGGTTCTTCACCATGTACTCAACGGACAAGGCCTGGTCGGCGAAGGACATATCCATCACGGAGGCGGGATGGCCTTCGGCGGCGGCCAGGTTGATCAAGCGGCCTTCGCCGAGGAGGTTGATCTTGCGTCCGTCTTTCAGGGAATACTCTTCGACGAAACTTCTGGTGGTGCGCTTGGAGGACGACATGTTCTCCAGCGCGGGGATGTCGATTTCGACGTTGAAGTGGCCGGAGTTGGAAATGATTGCGCCGTCCTTCATCAGGGAGAAATGTTCTTTGGTGAGCACGCTCTTGTTGCCGGTGACGGTGCAGAAAACATCCCCGAGTTTGGCGGCTTCGGCCATGCTCATGACGCGGAAGCCGTCCATGACGGCCTCGAGGGCTTTGGTGGGATCGACTTCGGTGATGATGACTTCGGCGCCGTTGCCGCGGGCGCGGGAAGCGAGTCCGCGGCCGCACCAGCCGTAACCGGCGACCACGAACTTCGAACCGGCCAAGAGAAAATTGGTGGCGCGAATGATGCCGTCGATCGTCGATTGGCCGGTTCCGTAGCGATTATCAAAGAGATGCTTGGTGTCGGCGTCGTTGACGGCGACGATGGGGAACTTCAGCACCCCCTCTTTCGACATCGCACGCAGGCGGATGACGCCGGTGGTGGTTTCTTCGGTGCCGCCGATCACGTCGGTGAGAGCGTCGGTGCGCTTGGTGTGGAGAATGGTGACCAGGTCAGCGCCGTCGTCCATGGTGATGTGCGGCTTGTGGTCGATCGCGGCTAGGATGTGGTTGTAGTAAGTGTCGTTGTCCTCGCCTTTGATGGCGTAGACCGGAATGTTGTGATCGCGGACCAGGCTGGCGGCCACATCATCTTGCGTGGAGAGCGGGTTGGAGGCGCAGAGCACGACTTCGGCTCCGCCGTCGCGCAGGCAGATGGCCAGGTTTGCGGTTTCGGCCGTGACATGCAGGCAGGCGGAAACGCGGATGCCTTTTAGAGGCTGATTTTTGATGAACTCCTTGCGGATAATCTGCAGCACTTTCATGGACTGGTTCGCCCACTCAATGCGCTTCTTTCCCAAGTCGGCCAGTTCTACGTTCTTGATGTCGCCATTCACTGCTGCTGTTGACATGCTTCTCCTATGTGGCGCGCGGTTGGCGCGGAAACTTAAGTTAATGGCCCCTATGAATTTGGCTCGCAAAATGAAGATGGTTGCGAGTCTGTATCGCTTTTTAAAAGAATACACGAACTTGAAAGTGCGGTCAGGTTACTCGATGACTCCTTCAGGATAAGTCTTTCGGGCCAGGTCCGGAATGGCACTTTGGTTCGCGGTCGCAAAAATCTTTAACCACAGAGGTCACAGAGGAAACACAGGGGAAATCGCATTTCTCTGTGCTCCCCTGTGTCCCCTGTGTTTCATGCCTTTGACTACTTGCGGGCGGCTACTGGCTCCCGCAAACCGGCATCGCTGGCCAGTTTTGCGGCTTTGTCGGTGGCCTCCCAGGTGAAGTCGGGGTCGCTGCGTCCGAAGTGGCCGTAGGCGGCGGTCTTTTTGTAAATTGGGCGGCGCAGGTTCAGCGATTCGATGATGCCGCGTGGCGTCAGCTTGAAGTTGGCGCGGATCAGATCCGGAATGATTTCCGGATCGACCTTCGCGGTGCCGAAAGTTTCTACCAGCACGCTGACCGGATCGGCTACGCCGATGGCATAGGCAAGTTGCACTTCGCAACGCTCGGCCAGGCCGCCCGCGACCACGTTCTTGGCAATATGACGCGCCATGTAGGCTGCGGAGCGGTCGACTTTGGTCGGGTCCTTACCGCTAAACGCCCCGCCGCCGTGACGTCCCATGCCGCCGTAGGTGTCGACGATGATCTTGCGGCCGGTAAGTCCGGTGTCGCCCATGGGGCCGCCGATGACGAAGCGCCCCGTGGGATTGATGTGGTACTTGGTGTCTTCATCGAGCAGGTGCGCCGGAATCACGGCCTGAATCACATGCTTCAAAATTCCCGCGCGCAATTCGTCGTTGGCGACGGTCTCAGAGTGCTGCGTGGAAATCACAACCGCGTCGACGCGCAACACTTTGCCCTTCGCGTCATATTCAACTGTAACCTGGGATTTGCCGTCGGGCCTGAGGAAGGGAAGAGTTCCGTTCTTGCGAACCTGCGAGAGCCGCATGGTCAGCTTATGCGCGAGTGAGATGGGAGTCGGCATTAACTCGTCATTCCCGTTCACCCCCTCATTGACCGCATAGCCAAACATCATTCCCTGATCGCCGGCGCCGCCGGTGTCGACGCCCATGGCGATGTCGCCGGATTGTTTGTTGATGCTGGAGATGACGGCGCAGGTGTTGCAGTCGAAGCCGTGGAGGGCATTGTCGTAGCCGATGGTCTGGACGGTGCCGCGGACGACCTGCTGGAAATCGACGTAGGCCTTGGTGGTAATTTCTCCGGCGATGACGACCAGGCCGGTGGCGGTGAGAGTTTCGCAGGCGACGCGGCTCATGGAATCGTCGGTAAGGCAGGCGTCGAGGATGGCGTCGGAAATCTGGTCGGCGATCTTATCGGGATGGCCTTCGGTTACGGATTCGGAGGTAAATAAGTAACGGTTCTTTGATGCCAAGTTTTGTGTCTCCTTCGTGCACGCGTTGTGCAGAAAATCTGGACTCAGGATCGGGCGGGACCCGCGGAAATCCACGCGGCCGCGGCGGAGCGAACGGCGGAAAGGAAGTCCTCTGAAAAGGCTATCAGACAGCCCTTGGGCACGCAATGGTTTTGGCCCTAACTGGCTGAGGATGAATTCAATCGCGAAAAAGGGGAGGTGGATGGAGGGAAATGGCCAGCGGAAGTGCCTTCGGATTCTGCGAGCGGGGATTCCCATGTCTCGTAGAAGACGAAGCGAATTTAGTGGGTGGAGGGTGTGGAGGGGATGACGCGCATGCCGGCGGAGTCGAAGACGAAGGTTTTTACTTCGGCTTCGGCGCCATCGGCGGGGATTTCCTGGCCGTTCCACAGGAAGGTGACGCCGGCGGCGTTGCCGATGCGGGCAACGATTTCGCGAGTGGCGCGGACGGAGGCGTGAGCGGGAGCGATGAGAGTTTCCTGGCTGACGGGTTGGCCGTCGGCGGTGACGGAGATCCAGGAAGTTTCAGTGGCGCGGATGGTCAGGGTGAGGTTGCCGGCGGATTTTTCCGACGGGATTGGAGTCGACTTGGGAAAGGTGCGAACGGTGACGTCGCTCTTGTCGTTCTGGTTCGCGGCATTCCGGTTCGGGTCTTGTCCGGGTTCAGCAGCCGCATTTCCGGTGGGAGCGACGGGTGCGGTGCGTGGCTTCGGCTGCGAATTTGGCGGCTTGGCCAGCGCGGCCGAGGGCGCGACGTTTGTGACTGAAGATGGCTGATTTGCGGGCGCTGGTGCTTGGGCAAGTACCGGCGCAGGCTGGCTCGTTTTTGCGGGAGCGGTGCTGGCGGCGGCGGTGTTGGTGCTGTGGGAGCGGCGGGTCCAGAGCATGATGCTGAGAACGATTACGATTGCGCTGAGGGCAACGATTCTCCAGGGAATTTGTGGCGCCGAGCTTTCCCCGAAATCTTTTCGGCGAGGACGGATGTCTTGGGCGCGGGGAAGTTGCAGTTCGGGGAGTTCCTCGGCTGGGGCTGCGGGTTGCGGCTTTGCGGCTGGCTTGTTGAGCACGGGCCGGTTGAGGGTGACCTCGGGTTTTTTGGGCTCGGGCCTTTTCAGGTCAGGTCTGCTGGGTGTAGCGCCGCGAGGTTTTTCCGCGGCGGCTGGGCGTGGCGGTGCGGGCGGATCCGGTTGCCAGACTTCGTGGGCGTCGATTTGTGCCTGGCGCAGGCAAGCGAGATAGTCTGCGACAGCTTCTTCGTCGTTGAGGCCGAGATGCTTGGCGTAGGCGCGGATGAAACCTTTGTTGAAGACGCCGCCAGGGAGTTGGTCGAAGCGCTCTTGTTCGATGGCCTGGAGCATGCGCGAGCTGATCTTGGTGACGTTGGAAACGTCATCGAGCGAGATGTCTTTTTTCTCGCGCGCTTTGCGGAATTTGTCTCCGAATGTTCCCATTGGGCCAGCCGACGATACGAAAACATCATAGGACAAGCGGCGTGGGGTTGCCACTGCCAAGAGTTCTAGCGCGGGGTAACTGGGGAGAGGATCCTGCGCTTTCGAATTCGGGAAATCCCCACTCTAATCTTGCCAAAGTGCCGCGAGATTAGAATAAGCCACCCGCGGCGGGATTAGGATGCGCCAGCCGGCTCTAGCGTCAGGGTTTTTTTCGAAGGACTACGGTGAATTGGGTTTTGCAGGTGGTGGAGGGGTCGTCGAAGGCTTCGGCGGTGCGGTCGGATTCGCTGGCTTCGAAGAAGAGGCCGCGCTTGACGCGGTCGGGGAGTCCCGTGAAGCGGGCCTTGCCGTCGGCGTTGGTGCCGACTTCGAGGTCGAGCTTGCGGGCATACATGAATCCGTAGGCGATGTGGACTTTGATTTGGGCGGCGTAGACGGGGTGATTGGATTCGTCGGTAACGGTGAAGTCGGCGGAGCAGGTGCCGATCGCACCGTCAACTACGGGGACGGATTTGGGGTCGGGGGCGGTGGTTTGGGAAAAAGCGGGGAGTGAGAGGGCGATGAGGACGAGTAGGAATGTGCGCGTGAGGGATCGGGTGATCATGGTTGTGGATGTCCTTGGTTCAAGGATACGCCAGCGGAGATTTTTTCGTTAGTGCGGGCGAGTAGCGTATGCGGCGGGGATTCCCATGTCTCGCAAAATCAGCGAGACATGGGGCACCCTGGCTATGTGTCGGAAATGATTCAGGCGGTTGGCTTTAGGGGTACTGGTTACCAACGGTCATTGCCGGTGTAGGAAAGTGGCGCTTATAATTTTCGAACACCACTCGTCTACAGCTAAAGTGAGGAACAACGGTATTCTTTGCATGCCTGAGGCCGGCACTCGATTGACGCGCCAGAACCAGGAACTGACGATCTTTCACGACGTGGCGAAGGCGCTGACGTCGTCGTTGGATCTGGATTCCATTCTGCAGACCATCATGGAAAAGATGGCGGAATATTACCGTCCGGACACCTGGTCGCTGCTGATGGTGGACGAGGCGCGCGACGAACTCTACTTTGCGATTGCCGTGGGCGACAAGGCGGAGGCGCTGAAAAACGTTCGTCTGAAGATGGGCGAGGGAATTGCGGGCTGGGTGGCGAAGCACGGAGAGGCGCGCGTGGTGCCCGATGTGAGCGCGGATCCTGTATTTGCCAGCCGGGTGGATGAGACCACCAAGTGGGAGACGCGATCGGTGATCTGCGTGCCGCTGCGCTCGAAGCTGCGCGTGCTGGGCGTGATCCAGTTGGTGAATGTGGAGATGGAGCGGTTCAAGGACGCGGAGATGTTCTTTCTGCAGTCGCTGTGCGATTACGCGGCGATTGCGATTGAGAACGCGCGTTGGGTCGAGAAGATTCAGGAACTGACCATCACCGACGACTGCACGGGGCTGTACAACGCACGGCATTTATATAAGACGCTGGAGACCGAAGTTTACCGCTCGTCGCGATTTGGATATGAGTTCAGCATTCTGTTTATCGACCTGGATCATTTCAAGACGGTCAACGACACCCACGGGCATCTGGTTGGGAGCAAGCTGCTGGCGGAGATTGGATATCTGGTGAAGGCGCAGCTGCGGTTGATTGATTTTGCGTTTCGCTACGGGGGCGATGAATTTGTGGTGCTGCTGCCGCAGACCTCGAAAGATCAGGCGCTGGTGGTGGCGAAACGATTGCGCGACGCGATGCGGGCCAGTTGTTTTTGCCGCGAAGAAGGGCTGAATTTGAATGTGCGGGCGTCGATTGGGCTGGCGACCTATCCGCATGACGCGCGCACGGCGCACGATGTGATCCGGCAGGCGGATGGGATGATGTATGTGGTGAAGAATTCGTCGCGGGATAATATTGGGATTGCGCAGCGCGGGATGTTGAAGGAGTAGGGGGTTAAGGATCAGGGGCCAGTGGTCAGGGGTCAGTGATCAGCGCCGGTTTGTGAAAGTTGTTTTCTTTTGTCCCGTCCGGGACTTTTTCTCACCTTAATGTTTGATCACCCAGCGCTGAACCGATGGGGTAGATTGTTGCGTCGCGCCGCGGCCAGAGCGCGGAGGTCTCAGGCTCCAGTTCCTAAAGTTTCGATTGCCGGGGGTGGAAAAATGGGATAGTCTTCGTCCCACTTCCGAGCTCGCTCGCATCGGAATAGTTATGGAACGGCTGCTTGATCTGGGGTGTGGGACTGGCGATTCCTGGCAGAAGCTGGGATTGCAGGTGGAGAATTGCCGAATCGTCGGGATCGACGTGCAGTTGGATCGAGCGCGGGCGGCGTATCTCAAGTATGGCGGGCGAGGCTGGAATTACGTGCGCGCTGTCGGCGAAGCCATTCCTCTGGCTGACGGAAGTATCGACGGGGTTTTCTGTAATGTGGCGCTGCCGTACATGCATATTCCGCGTACGCTGGCGGAACTGCATCGGGTACTGGTACCGGGAGGGTGGTTGAAGGCGACGCTGCATCCTTTCAGCTTCACGTGGCGCGAATTCCGGCGCGCGTTTCCCACACCTAAAGCGAGCCTGTTCCGCGCGTTCGTGCTGTTGAACGGGATGTTTTTTCATTTTTCCGGGAGCGTGATTTCTTTGGGGAAAGTGGCGGAGAGTTGTCAGACCGAGAGCGGGATGCGGATCGCTTTGCGGCGGGCGGGGTTCACGGGAGTCAGTTTCCGCAGGGAGGGTGGGCGGTGGTTGGTGGAGGCGCGGCGGGAAGGGGTTGCCGGCGAGGTGGTGAGGTTGGCGCCGGTGGCTTAGCGGCTTCTTTCGTCCCTCCGGGACTTCTTCTCACTTTTTCGTTGCCAGCGCTGAAGCGCTGGGCCAAATCGTTTTGCGCTTCGCGACTCGTGCGCGCTGGACGGGGTCGCCATTTTGCGGGGAACAGCAGGTCTATTTTCGGCTTGCGAACAGCAGGTCCCTCCACTGCGCTTCTCATTCCTTTCAGGAATGAGAAGCTTCGGTCGGGATGACAGATTCTCGGTGATCTTAGATCTCAGACCTCAGACCTTAGACCTTAGACCTCGGGCCTCGGGCCTCGGGCCATCAATTTGGTTTTGCGGCGGGGGGTGGGTCCGGGGCGGTGGGCTTCCAGGGATTTTGGTTGGCGGGCGCTTTGGGGTTGACGCCGAAATCCCAGACGTAGAGGTTCATGCCTTGTTTGTCCTTGGCGTCATCCTGGCTGGTCATTTCTACCAGAGCGTATTCACCGGGGGGGAGAGGTTCGGTGGGAGTGAGTTTGAGCCAGCCCGAGCCGACTCGGGTGGTGGTGGTTTTGACGAGGTGCTGCTCCTGACTGATTTTGCCGGTGGGCTGGCGCTTTACGGCGCCCACGATGCGGTTGCCATTTTTGACGTCGGCGTGGACGATGCGAAAACGATTGGACACGCTGGGTTGCTGGGGTGGTTGCGCCTGCTGCGCGCCCTGCGGGGTGCGAGAGGAATCTTTGATGGCCTGGCTAATGTCGGTGGGTTGGTTCGGGTCGTCAGCCAGGTTGATGTAGAGCGAGGGAACATCGACGTGAGCCTGGACGGGGGCGTGAGGGCCATCGAGTTCGATGGCTAGTTTGAGGCCGGAGGGGTTGAGGGCGCCGCGGAAAATGCTGGCTTTGGAATTGTGGGCGACGTCGCCAGCGGTCTGCTGGATTTCGAGGACTTGCGGTTCGCCCTGAAAACTGTCGAGCAGAAAGACGCCTGAATTTTCGGGCAGGCGAAGGCCAGGAGCGACTTCGGGGAGCAGGGCTTCGGCGCGGTTGTTTTCTTCTTCGATTTCCTTGTCGAGTTGAACGGCTTCGGGGACGGCGGATCCGGCGGCGCGGTCGCGCTCGAATTTGTCGGTGGCGGGCCAGTCGATGAGGGCGGTGGGGAGTTCCTCCCAGTCGTCGCGCTCGGCGCTCAGATAGCGGACGCGGTCGCCCTTGACTTCATATTTGGTGACGAGTTGGTAGGAGCCGTCTTTGAGGATCAGGCGCCGGGCAAGTTCCTGGGCGGGGGAGTGGCGAGGGCATACGAGGAAGGCGGCGAGGATGAGAAACAGGGCACTGATTTTATGGCATGCGTGCGGATGGGCTCGGCGGTAGATATCCTGGGACATATCGTGCAACATAAGATGAACTGATTATCGTCCCATCGGGGTTGTTGCCGTCAATCCGGAGTTCGGGGTTACCCCGGCGCCGGGGGTGAGGAATGAGGGATTCACCGGATGAACCGTCTCGGAGTATTGTAGTATGCTGTTGCTCGCGGACGCTACGGCTGCAAACCATGAAACGTAAAATTCGCTTATCGACATTCGCGCCTTTGTTACTTTGCACGGCGTTGTTGTGCGCGGCGGCGATGGGGCAATCAGGTCCGGCGCCGACGGCGACTGCGACGAACGGGCAAGGCCAGGCGGTTTCCTACGCTTCGGTGACGCAGTTGAACGGACTGCTGGCGCAGCTGGAGGCGAGTTCGAAGAACACGCAGGCCGACCTGGTGAAGCTGCGGATTGAACGCTGGAAGACGGACAACGGCGCGAAGAAGCAGGCTCTGGCGTGGGTGGATTCGATCCAGCGCAATCTGCAGGGGGCGTTGCCCGAGATGATTGCGCAGTTGCGGGCCTCACCCGAGGATCTGCCGGCGACCTTCAAACTGTATCGCAATCTGGATGCGCTGTATGAAGTAATGAGCAGTGTCGTGGAGGATACGGGGGCGTTTGGAGCGAAGGACGATGTGCAGGCGCTGTCGAATGATTTGAACACCTTTGAAGTCACGCGGAAGCAACTGGCGCAGCGGATCGACAGTTTGTCGTCGGCCAAAGAGGCGGAAATTGTGCGGCTGCGCGGGGATTTGAAGACGGCGCAGGCGGCGATTCCGGCGGCGCCGCCGAAGATCACGGTGGTGGACGATAATGCACCGCCCAAGAAGCCGGCCGTGAAGAAGAAGCCGGCGGCGAAGCCCGCGACGACAACGTCGCCGAATGCGGCGAAGCCGGCTGCGGCGCAGGGGACGACGCCGGCGACTCAGCCGCCGCCAGCGGCCAAGCCGCAGTAGCTCGCTGATTTTCGCGACGCTGAGATGACGAGAAGATCGAAATCCCCACCCCTTCGGCAAGCTCAGGGCGGGCTCTGTCGCGAAAAGCGCGACCAGGGTGGGGTAACCGCCATAGCGAATCTGATACTCTTCCCTCCGCATCTACATTTCAATCATTCCATCCGGTTATGAATTCGCACGTGCACATTGTCGGGGTGGTGTTTGGGCTCATCATCATCTGGTCGGTGTTGCTCGACGCGTTTGAGACGGTGGTTTTGCCGCGGCGGGTGAGGCGGCACTTCAGGCTGACGGCGTGGTTTTACCGGCAGACCTGGATTCCGTGGCGGAATGTTGCGGGGCGCATCAAGACGGCGTCGCGGCAGCAGAATTTTCTGGGATATTTTGGGCCGCTGTCGTTGATCCTGCTGCTGGGGTTCTGGGCTGCGGGACTGATCTTTGGGTTCGCGCTGATGCAATACGGGATTGGGGGACACGAGCAGCTCAGCGGAGAGCGGCTGACGTTCGGCAAGATTATCTATCACAGCGGAGAGACATTTTTTACTCTGGGCTATGGCGACATAGTGCCGACGTCGGGCGGGGCGCGGGCGCTTTCGGTGATTGAAGCCGGGATGGGATTCGCGTTTCTGGGCGTGGTGATTGGATATATTCCGGTGGTGTACGCGTCGTTCTCGCGGCGCGAGATTCAGATTTCGATGCTGGATTCGCGGGCGGGATCTCCGCCTTCGGCGGCGGAATTGCTGGTGCGGCTGGCGGGGCGGTCGGAAGATCCGGGGGTGGACCAGAGAGTTCTCGACGAAGTGCTGCGCGATTGGGAGCGCTGGGCGGGGGAGTTGCTGGAGAGCCATATTTCGTATCCGGTGCTGAGTTTCTTTCGCTCGCAGCACAGTAATCAATCGTGGCTGGGGGCGCTGACCACCATGCTGGATGTGACGTCGCTGGTGCTGACCGGGATTGAGGGCGTGCATCCGGGGCAGGCGAAGCTGACGTTTGCCATGGCGCGGCATGCGGCGGTGGATCTGGCGCAGGTGGTGAATGCTCGCTACGATTCAGCAGCGCCGGAGCGGCTGCCGGACGCGGACTTGTTGGCCATGCGGGAAGCGCTGGCGGCGGCTGGACTGCGGCTGCGCAACGATGATTATGCCGCGGACAAGCTGGTGAAGTTGCGCTCGATGTATGAGCCGTATGTGCATTCGACGGGACGGAATCTGATGCTGACGCTGCCGCCGTGGCGGTTCGCGACCAAGACGCGCGACAACTGGCAGGCGGGGCCGTGGGATAAGTTGATCCAGTCTCGCGGGCTGGCGGTGTTGGGGCAGAAGCAGGTGACGCCGGCGCCTTCGGTGGTGGGAGAGGATCACTTCTGAAGAATTGAGTAATTGGGGAATTGCGTAATTGTGTGATTTTAAGACCCAGAGTCCCAGCATGAAAAATACTGGCGAGAACGTGGTGCGGATCGAGGCGGAGGCCTTGCGCGCCCTGGCGGATCGCATTGGCGGGCCGATGGCGGAGGCGTTTCAGCGCGCGGTGGAGTTGATGTTTAAGTGTGCGGGGCGCGTGGTGGTTACGGGGATGGGGAAGAGCGGGCTGATTGCGCGGAAGATTGCGGCGACGTTGAGTTCGACGGGGAGTCCGGCGCTTTATCTGCATCCGGTGGAAGCGCTGCACGGGGATCTGGGGATGGTGGTGCGGGGGGATGTGGTGCTGGCGTTGTCGGCCTCGGGGGAGACGGAGGAGATTCTGGCGTTGCTGGCGACCATCAAGCGGCTGCGAGTGCCGTTGATTGCGATGACGGGGGATGCGATTTGCGAAAACCCCAAAAGCAGGTCCCTCGACTCGGTTTTGTCCCTCGAAAGCGAGGGACAAAACCTCCCTCGGGATGACAGGGCAGAGAAGAGCGCAAAGCATCAAGCCAAGTGCTCGACGTTGGCTTCGGCGGCGGATGTGGCGTTGGATTGTTCGATTGCCGAGGAGGCTTGTGCGCTGGGGCTCGCGCCGACGGCTTCGACTACGGCCATGCTGGCTTTGGGAGATGCGCTGGCGGTGACGTTGAGTGAGCGGCGCGGATTTAAGGAAGAAGATTTTGCCAACCTGCATCCCGGAGGAAAGCTGGGAAAGCGGCTGGCGCGGGTGGAAGCTTTGATGCATACGGGTGAGGCGCTGCCGCGGGTTGCCCCTTCGACGAAAATGTCCGACGTGATTTATGAAATGTCGCGGAAGAAGTTGGGCGTGACGGCAGTGGTGAAGGGTCAGAAATTGGTGGGGATCGTCAGTGACGGGGATTTGCGGCGGTTGCTCGAAAAGCGCGGGAAAGATGTCATGGATCTGACGGCCGGAGAGGCGATGACGCGCGATCCGAAGACGATTGCGTCCGGGGAATTTGCGGCGACCGCGCTGGCGGTGATGGAAGAGAAGAAGATTACTTCGCTGATGGTGGTGGATGGAAGAGGGAAGCTGGAGGGGATTGTGCATCTGCACGATCTGTGGACGACGGAGTTGGTGTAGGTCTAGGACGCGATGGGCACCATAGGATCCATCAAAGTAGTATTCGGGCTGGCCACAATCGCGGTGACTGCGATTACGTCGTGGATTCTGGGCGTTCGCATGCGCCGCCGTATCAAGAGGACTCTCGGTATCACGCCAACCAACGAGATGGAACTTACGTCTCTGAAAACCTGGATGAATGTAGAAAATATTGAAGAGAAAAATCGAGGCGGCAAGCTGCGATAAGCACGCAGCCCGCTTCAGAGACGGTGAAACCCATGTACCATTACGATCCCAATACGGCGCTGGAAGAATTGAATGAAGATGCCACCCTGCCCAACCCGGTGCACGTGCGGGACATGATTCTGCGCAAGCATCCGTCGACGGACAAGGCGTTGGAGTTGAACCGGCTGTTCCTGGAGTATCAGAAGTTTTTCGGGGAGGCGCAGAAGCTGGGGAAAGAGATTTTGAGGGAGTTGGCGAAATAGATGCGCCGGTACTGGGGTCTTCTCGTGGCGGCGGTGGTCTGCGTCAGCTTGTTCTATCTGCTCGTTACTCGTCAGTCCCCTCCTGAACCGGGTACTGGACTGAGCGCGGACAGGCTGTGCCGAAAGCTTCTTCAAGAGAAGCCCCACGTCGAGGCCTTGGGCTGGGCGCGGCAATCCAAGCGCAACGACATTAGAACGGTTGGGGAGCAGAGCCCGGCGAGGTCACTGAAGATCATTATGAGGCTCTACGACGCGGGAGCCGCACAGGTTCAGGCAGTGGGACTTGAGCGGGTGTCCGGTGTGGGCGAAACGACGAACACGCTCTGTGTTGAACTACCGCACGATGCGGAGAAGCGAAAAAATCTGCTTAAGATCGAAGCGAACGTCGCGGCTGCAGGCGGATTTGACGGTGTATTCGACGACGGACAAGACTATCTGTTTCTCCACGGCTTCAAGATGTGGTTCCTGCCCTAACCGTGTCGTTGCGAGCGATTTGGCCGTTTCCATCCGGTACAATAATTGATTCTCCAGATATAGGACTCGTTCACCTATGCATCGTTGGTCTGAAAGCTTTATTCCTACATTGCGCGAGGCGCCAGCCGACGCCGAAGTCGCTTCGCATAAATTTCTGGTGCGGGCGGGGTATATCCGCCAGCTCGCAGCCGGGATTTACTCGTATCTCTTTCTAGGTAACCGCTCGTTTAACAAGATCATGGGCATCGTGCGCGAGGAGATGGACAAGATTGGGCAGGAGTTCTATTTGCCGGCGCTGCATCCGCGTGAGCTTTGGGAGGCGTCGGGGCGCGCGGCGCTGATGGGCGAGAATCTTTTTCGGCTCAAAGACCGCAAGGGCGCGGAACTGGTGCTGGGCATGACCGAAGAAGAGGTGATGACCTCCATTGCCGTGAAAGAGCTACGCAGCTACAAGCAGTTGCCGCAGATCTGGTACCAGATTGCGCCGAAGTTTCGCGACGAGCCGCGGCCGAAGTCTGGGCTGCTGCGGGTGCGGCAGTTCATGATGAAGGATGCTTATTCGTTCGATATCGACGCGGCGGGGCTGGATGTTTCTTACAAGAAGCATTACGAGACTTACCGCCGGATTTTCGATCGCTGCGGGTTGAAGTACATGGTGGTCGAGGCCGACTCGGGGGCGATGGGCGGCAAAGAGTCGCACGAATTTATGGTGCGAACTCCGGCGGGGGAAGATCAGATTGTGAGCTGCGATGGTTGCAATTACGCGGCGAACCTGGAGAAGGCAACTTCGAAGCTCGAACCGTGGGGAGATCTTGCGCCGGAAGGCGATGGGAAGCCGCTGGAGGTGCACACGCCGGGGCAAAAGACCATCGAAGACGTCGCGAAGTTTCTGGGCGTGTCGCCGAAGAACAAGATCAAGACCCTGGCGCTGATGGCGGAAGAGAAAGACGAGAAGACGGGCAAGACAAAGCTGCGCGCGATCGTGGCGCTGATGCGCGGCGATCATCAGCTCAACGAGGCCAAGCTGAACGGGGCGGTGGGCGCGGCGATTCGGCCGATGGATGAGAATGAAATCAAGGCGCTGTTCAAGTCTCCCGCGGGATATTTGGGTCCGCTCGGAATCGAGTGGGCGCGGGATCGGAAGAAGGATGCGGACAAGCCGGTGCTGTTGGTCGACAAGGCACTCGAAGGGCGGTCGAATCTCATCGCCGGCGCGAACAAAGAGGACTATCACGTGAAGAATCTGACGCCGGGGAAAGATTTTCATCCCACGGCGTATGCCGATCTGCGGGCGGTGAAGGCGGGTGAGGCTTGTCCGAGTTGCGGGGCGGCGCTGCGGATCGATACCGCAGTCGAGATCGGTCACATCTTCAAATTGGGTTACCGGTATTCGGAATCGATGGGCGCGCGGGTTCTCGACAAGAACGGCAAGGAAGTGACCCCCATCATGGGCTGCTACGGCATCGGAATTGAACGCATCCTCACCGCAGCCATCGAGCAGAGCAACGACGAGAACGGCTTCTGGCTGCCTCCGACGATTGCTCCGTTTGAGATTGTGGTGGCGCCGGTCAATGTGAAGGACGAAGCGGTGAAAGCCGCGGCGGAGGACATTGCCAAGCGCCTCGAAGCCGCGGGATTCGATGTGATTCTTGACGACCGGAATGAACGGCCGGGAGTGAAGTTCAAGGACGCCGATCTGGTCGGTATCCCCTTTAGAGTCACGGTGGGGAACAAGGTTACCGAAGGCACTGTGGAAGTCGTTTTGCGTTCGACTCGGGAAGTGCGCGATGTTAGGATCACGGCGGTTGTGGAATTTTTTCAGGAGTTGCTGGGCCGGACGGGGTGAGCGGTTTCCCAGTCCTGGCTTAGCAGATTGTGGGACATGGGAACAGTTAAAGCGATTGTCGGGATCCTGGTCATAGTGGCGGGCATCTACGCGTTGTTTCAGGTGGTTCCGCCGGAACTGGCTAACTACTCGTTTCAGGACGATTTGAAGAATGTGGCCATGATGGGCGGCTCCAATCCGCACACCACGGACCAGCAATTGATCGATCAAGTCGTCAAGAAAGCGTTGGACCATCAGATTACGCTGGCGCCGGAGGCGGTGACGGTGCAGCGCATCGGAACGCCGGGAGCGCCGGCGGTGTATGTGGCCGCCGACTACAGCGTGCCGGTCAGTCTGCCGGGATATTCGTTCACTCTGCATTTCACTCCTTCGAGCGGGAACAAGGGGTTCTAGGCGGCTGCCCCCGGTTGCAGGTTCTTCGGACATCTTCCACGGACGTCTTCTTCGGACATCGAAGTCGAAATAACGTCAAAATTAGAGTCAGAGTCCCCACCCCTTCGACTTTGCTCAGGGCAGGCTCTAAAATCTCGCCAAAGAACGGCGAGATTTTAAGGATGAGGCAACCGTTTCTGCGCGGCCTCTTGGGCCATGACCTCCGTAACCTTGTCATGAGGTACTGTCGCACCTAACATCGGCGTGGGATAAGAGTCTTTTCACATTTCTGCAAGGCTGCGATCCAGAAAGTTCCTGGGAGATGTTATGGCGATGAAAGTTCGATTGCTGTTAAGTGCAGTTGTGTTGGTGGGCATGATGGGGCTGGCCAACTGCGGCCACTACGTCTGCGGCATCACGTTTGGAAGTTCCACGTGCACGTCATCGGGCGGCGGTCTGGGCCAGGGGGGCGGTGGTGGGACGGGAGACGCGTTTCTCTTCTTGGCGGATGCCGGAGGGGACCAGGGCTTCACGCTGAATGCGTCCGCCGGGACTATCACTGACATTGCGAACCCCATCACGGGGATTCCCCAG
The DNA here is from genome assembly GCA_035482825.1 of Binatus sp. (SeqCode). GTDB lineage: Bacteria > Acidobacteriota > Terriglobia > Terriglobales > Acidobacteriaceae > Sulfotelmatobacter. Next base: position 41,881 of record DATHQJ010000372.1, read on the forward strand.
GGCAAGACAGGTAATTGGACGGTGATCGCCCAGAAGCAATTTATGTACGTCGGCTATCCCGGACTTGGACAAATCTACGGGTACACGATCTCGTCGACGGGAGCGCTCACCGGGATTACGGGCAATCCGGTCGCCGCCGGTTATCTGAGCGGCACAATCGGTGGCTCGCAAGCCATGATCACCAATCCGGCGGGCACGCTGCTGTTTGTGCTCAGCCCCAGTACCAATTCGGTGTACGTGTACTCGATCGGCACCGGCGGAGGGTTGACGCTGGTCAGTGCAGCCCAGCCCTTGCCCTTCGAACCTTTCAACTTGGCGGTCGACGGAACAGGTAAATACCTCTACGTGAGCAACACGTCGGGGGGCGCGACCACCGAGATTGCGGCGTACACCATCGGAAGCGGGACGCTAAGTTTGCTTCCCAACAGCCCGTTTCCCTCGACGGTGGCCCAGATGCAGGGCGAGTCGTCCGGCAAATATATGATCGGTACCACTGCCAGCAGTACCAACGCTGACAAGCATCTCTACGTTCTAGCCATTACGCCGTCGGGAGCGAGCGCAGGCGAGATCGCGCCGGTAGCCAATTCCCCATTTACCACGGCGATCTCGCCATCGAGCGTCGCGGTACAGCCGAGTGCGGGTGGGACGCTGGTCTATGCTTTGAATCTTACCAATCCTGGTAGTGGCAATTTTGTCGAAGGTTTCCAGATCAGCTTGTCCACGGGCGCGCTCACGGCTATTAACCCATCACCGTTCACGGTTCTCGGCGGCTCAGCCCAGTTTGATCAAAGCGGACAGTTCCTCTTCGTTGACGAAGACCCGAGTACCACGGCGGCGACCATAATGGACGTTTACGACCTCAGCGGTGGCTCGGCTCTAACAACCCCGGCGGCAAGCGTGTCTTGGGCTACGGGAAGCTGGGCACCGACCGACATCCCATAGATCGCGTATTCTCCTGTGGGATGAAAATCGGCGGTTTGAATGTTGGACCGATAATGTTGGACCAATAATGTTGGCTAGAAAGAGACCTGCATGTACTGCGGGTCTCTTTTCGTTTGCGGGGGCGGCGGTACAATGGGGGTAACGGTTCCCTGTAGTTCGCCGCTGGCGGATTTCTATCGGGGGAGCGGGAGAGGAAGCAGATTCCTCCTGCCTGGCTTCGCTCGCGCGTCGGAATGACAAGGACTTCGTGTCGAGGAACAGGAAGGATGCGAGTTTCGCGGATGCGAGTTTCGCGTAAAGGGGGGGCACCCTTCAAACCTTTTGTCTTGTTCCTTCGTCTGATTAGAGTCCGGTGCGTGGAGTCGAGACTGTGACCATCAAGATCAAAATTCCGAAGGCGAATGGGGAAGCGGGCCAAGGGATACGCGGGCTGCCGCGGGATCCGGTGGTGCGCGCGGCGCTGGTGGGGTTTCTGATCCTGGCGGTATCGGCGACGATTTTATTTTCTTACTTCTACATCAAGTACGACCGGATCATCGAGAAGCGGTTTCGCTCGCCGGTGTTCGCCAATTCAGCGAAAATTTATGCGCTGCCCAAGACCGTGCGCGACGGGGAGCAGATCGAGGCCAAGACGATCGCTGCGGAACTGCGGCGGGCGGGGTATGCGGACGAAGATGGAGAGTCGACGCTGGGCACGTTCCGGGTGTCGAAGGACGGGATTGAGATCAATCCGGGGGCGGAATCCTATCACAGCCCGGAGGCGGCGCGGATCAGCATTCATGACGGACAGGTGGATCAGATTTCCAGCAACGGGGTCGATCTTTCGGCCTACGAACTGGAGCCGCAACTGGTGACGGCGCTGTTCGACGCGGAGCAGCGCTCGAAACGCGAACTGGTGAAGTACGACGACATTCCGCCCATGATGGTGCAGGCGGTGCTGGCCATTGAGGACCGGCGGTTCTTCGAGCACAGCGGAGTGAATTTTCTGCGCACGGCCCAGGCGCTGTACGAGGATGTGCTGCGCCAGAGGCGGGCGCAGGGCGGGTCCACGCTGACCCAGCAACTGGCGCGCGGATTCTTTCTGACTCCCGAGAAATCGATCAAGCGCAAGTTGACCGAGATGCTGATTGCGGAGGAACTGGAACAGAAGTTCACCAAGCAGCAGATTTTCGAGTTCTACGCGAACTGGGTCGACCTGGGGCAGCGGGGATCGTTTGCCATCAGCGGCTTCGCCGAGGCTTCGAAGGCCTATTTCAATAAGGATCTGAAAGACATCACGCTGCCGGAAGCGGCGCTGCTGGCGGGACTGATTCAGCGGCCGAGTTATTTGTCGCCCTACCGGCATCCGGAGCGGGCGCTGGAGCGTCGCAATCTGGTGCTCGAGTCAATGGTTGAGACCCACGTGATCACGCGCGAGCAGGCGGATAAGGCCAAGGCCGTGCCGCTGAAACTTGCGCCCCCGAATGTCGAAGCCAGCGACGCGCCGTACTTCGTCGACATGGTGCGCGATCAACTCATCAGCAAATTTAATGAGAACGAGTTGAACGACCAGTCGTACCGGATTTACACGACGCTCGATCCTGACCTGCAGAAGGCGGCGGCGCAGTCGGTGGAAATGGGCATCAAGCTGGTGGACGATCAGGTCAAGAAGTTGCGGACCAAGCGGGTGAAGGTGGGGAAGAAGTTTGAGACGACAGTGGCGCCGGGTCCGCAGGCGCAGGTGGCGATGGTGGTGCTCGATCCGCACACGGGCGCGGTGCTGGCGCTGGTGGGTGGGCGCGACTATGGCTGGAGCCAGTTGAATCATGCGGTCTCGAAACGCCCGACGGGATCGATCTTCAAACCATTTGTGTATGCAGCGGCGATGAACACCGCGCTCGATGGATCGCAGACCGTGATTACTCCGGCTTCGACGGTCACGGATGCGCCGTCAAGTTTTGCGTACGGAGATCAGATTTACGAGCCGCGCAACTACAAAGAGGAATATAAGGGCGATGTGACGCTGCGCTACGCCCTGGCCATGTCGCTGAACAACGCGACGGTGAAAGTGGCCGAAGAGGTGGGGTACGACAAAGTGGCGGATCTGGCGAAGTCGGCCGGGATCGTGTCGGTGAAGCCGACACCGGCGATGGCGCTGGGCTCATACGACGCTTCGCCTCTGGACATGTCTGGCGCATACACTTCGTTCGCAAATAACGGTATTCGCTTGTCCCCAATACTCTTGCGTTCAGTGCGGAACGGCAAGGGCGACGTGATCGCGAACTACACAACCGATCAGCGGCAGGTGCTCGATCCTCGCATCGCCTACGTCATGACCAACATGATGGAGGGCGTGATCAATAACGGGCTGGGATATACGGCGGTCCGGCTGCGCGGGTTTACTCAGCCGGCGGCGGGGAAGACGGGCAGTTCGCACGATGGATGGTTTGCGGGCTATACGTCGAATTTGCTGTGCATCGTGTGGGTGGGGTACGACGATTACAGCGACTTGCGCATAACCGGCGCGATGACGGCGGCACCCATTTGGACTGAGTTCATGAAGAAGGCGGCAACCTTGCCGCAGTATGCCGACATGAAGGGGTTCCAGCAGCCGACGGGCGTGGTGGACGTGCAACTGGACAAGGCCACCAACCGGCTGGCCACGCAAAACTGCCCGGATGATTATGTGTCCGCGTTTGTTGCCGGGACCGAGCCGCGCGAAACCTGCGACGCCGGGGAGGGTATGAAGGGCTTCTTCTCGCGCATGTTCGGAGGCGGGGATAAGGCGGTGCAGCCGCAGCCGGCTCCCGCCCAGGCGGCGAATGGGCAGGATCCCAACAAGCAGGATCCGAATAATCCCCAGGACCCTAAGAAAAAGAAGGGGTTAATGGGCAAGATTGCGGGAATATTTAAGGACGACAAAGCCCCGCCTCCGGTGTCTAAGCCTGTAGACAGCGGACAGACTGCGCCGCACTAACAGAAATCTTCGCCGTGCGGGCGGAATTGTGGCAGAATGTCGGCTGAAAGCTTGGGGGTGGCCTATGTCGTCCTGCCCGAAAGTCCTTCTGGTTCCGTTTTCCCTTCTCACTATTTGTGTCTGTGCCCTGGCAAGTTTGTCGTGGGGACAGGCTTCCCATTCCGAACAGGTTCAGATTAAGCCGCCCATGCTGCGGATGACGGACCCGCCTCCGCAGGATGCCACGGCGGCCGATCTGGAGGCGCGGGCGGATCAGTTGCGCGCCGGGAAACTTTATCTGGACGCGCTCGATTACTATCGCGCAGCGCTGGCCAAGCATCCGAACTCCCCGGGTTTGCTGAACAAGGTGGGAATCACCGATTTGATGATGCAACGCTACCGCGAGGCCAAGAAGTCGTTTGATCAGTCGATCAAGGCGGATCGCAACTTTGCGGATGCCTACAACAATCTGGGAGTGGTGTTCTACGAAGAGCAGAAATACAGCGCGGCGGTAAAGCAATACCGGCGAGCCATTGCGCTGGACAGCAATTCGGCGTCGTTCTTCAGCAACCTGGGCGCGGCGCTGTTCGCGAAGAAAGAGTTTGACCCTGCAGTGGTGGCCTATGAGCACGCCATGGAACTCGATCCGGATGTGTTTGAGCGGACTTCGCGCCAGGGCGTGCAGGCGCAATTGCCCAGTCCAGGCGATCGAGCCCGCTACGACTTTACGGTCGCGAAACTGTACGCCAAGATGGGACTGTCGGACCGGTCGCTGGAGTATCTGAAGAAAGCGATGGAAGCGGGATTTAAGGACATGAACGCCTTGTATAAGGACGTGGAGTTTGCGGAACTGCGGAAAGATAAGCGCTTTACGGAGTTGATGGCGACGAAGCCTCCGGTGTTGTAGGGAGCGCAGCGGTTGGAGCTCTTACACCTCTGCGAGTTGTCCCAAACATTTTACAAAGGTTTACAAAATTAGACAGAACTTGGGCGCAATACAGTGTTTAATTTTTTCACATACTCCTGAAAACAACAGGGTGAGTAAGGAGAAACGGTAGCCCATCGGATGCTGACCCGAGCACGCCCCAAGCAAGCATCCGGTGGGTTTTTTATTTGAGCTGTCAGCTATCAGCTGTCAGCCTTCAGCAAAACGGACTCTTCGCGAATTCCCCGACCTCGATGCACGCGTTCGTCAGCGGGATTGTGATTTTCGCTGATGGCTGATAGCTGACAGCTGACGGCTGCCTTCCGAACTTCCGTCGCCGACGTACTCCGCCACTACTTTCTTCCACCTTCCCTGGGCTTTCAGGATGAATTCGACGGCGTCGCGGAGGGCGCCTTCGCCGCCGGCGTGGGGCGTGACGTAGTGGGCTTCTTTTTTCACTTCGGCGCGGGCGTTTTTTGTGGCGATGGCCAGGCCTCCGGCGCGCATGGCTGGGAGGTCGATGATGTCGTCGCCGACGAAGGCGGCTTCTTCCAGCTTGAGACCTTCCTGCCGGACGATCTCTTCGAGGCATGCGCCCTTGTCTTGAATGCCCTGGTGGACGTGCTCGATCTTCAGATCACGGGCCCGAAGTGCAACGGTCTCGGAGGCGCGCCGGGTGATGAGTCCGGTCTTGAGTCCGGCGATGCGCGCCAGCGAGTTGGCGACGCCGTCGTGGGCGTGGAAGCCTTTGACTTCGATCTGGCCTTGCGCGGTAGTGGTGGTGGAAGCTCGGTTCGAGGGCGGCTGCGCGTCCTGGGGTACGAAAAAGAGTTTGCCATCGGTGAGAACGCCGTCGACATCAAAGACGAGGAGTTTGATTTTGCGGGCGCGGGCCTGGGCGGAGAGTTTGGGCATGGGGGGAAATTCTAGCAGCCTGGGGCGAAGCTGGGGGCTGAGGTGAATGAACGTAATCGGCGATTACACTCAAGTGCCCACAGCAAGTCCCATGATGAGTGTAATGGGATTTGCAAACTAATGATGAGTTCCGACGGCGATAAAAATATTTCGATACTGTGTAATTTTGAACAGACGGACGCTTGCCCGTGTCGGCATGCTATTCGCGAGCAGACTCCGGGGGGAGGGCTGTTCAACCTCACGTCCCAGAACTCGTCTGATTCTGGGACGTTTTTCTTACTCCGGAATCAGAGCCGGCGAGTTTCGGTGCAGCTTCCTTTTTAAATATGAGAGCGAGTTGCCCATTCCCGGAAAGTGGACCGGCCGGCGACGTCCGGGTCCGCCCTGACTATCACATCCAGGTGGATAACGTGAGTGCGTCAGAGTGGTCAACCTTGTTGGACGCATTCGCGGACGCGAACATCTACCAGACTTGGGCGTATGGTGCAGTCCATTGGCAGGAGAACAGCCTCAGTCACCTGATTCTCAAGCGTGGAGACGAAGTCGTTGCAATAGCGCAGCTGCGAATCGTCCACCCGGGGAATCTTCCATTAGGAATCGCCTACCTTCGGTGGGGACCGTTGTGTCACCGGAAAGGAGCCGAACTCGATGCTGAGGCTGTCCATAGCATGGTGAACGGACTACGAGAGGAATATGTCGTAAGGCGCAGATTGCATCTGGAGATCATACCTAACGCTTTCTTGGGTTCGTTTCGCGCTGGCTTATTTGAAGATGGATTTAGAGAATTCCAGCGCGTAACTGGAATCAGCACCGAGAAGTATCGTACTTTTGTTCTTGATCTTTCAACCTCTATTGAGGATCTACGCAAACAGTTTGACCCCAAGTGGCGCAATAAGTTAAATGGGGCCGAAAGGAACGGGCTCCGAATCGCGCAAGACACTCCTGAGGCATTCAGCATTTTCCACAAAATGTACGACGAGATGCAGAAGCGCAAGAGGTTCCGCGCCAATGTGAGCATCGAAGATTTTGGCAGGATCCAGGCGAAGCTGCCGGGCAAGCAGCGCATGAAAGTTTCGATTTGCTTTAAGGGCGATGAACCTATGGCGGGAATTGTCTGCTCGGCGCTGGGGGACTCGGCGATCTACTTGCTCGGCGCGACCAGCGATGCCGGCCTGAAAATGAAGGGTGCCTATCTGCTTCACTGGGAAATGATCAAGACACTTCGGGAAAAAGGCGTACGCTACTACGATCTGGGCGGTATCGATCCCATCAAAAACCCGGGTGTATTCAGTTTTAAGCGCGGCCTTTCTGGAGCTGACGTGCGTCAGATTGATTCTTTCGTAGCTTGCGAGAACGGGCTTGGGGCAGCCCTGGTGAAAGCCCGTCAGTTTGTACGCTATCTTACTTCAAACCTATCTAACGGCTAAGCGGCCTCAAAGTTTGACCTGTTTCTGCAAGAATTAACCTTCGACCGAAGCCTCTACTATTACTATGCAACGTGCCAAAGCGGTCGTTCTGCCCCCCATGATGGAGCTCTTATACCTCGCCATTTATGCAAGGATCTGCCTTTGGTGTTAGTTGGTTCTGCACAGAGTACGTCTTCTTTGATCCCATTCAAGTAACCTGGGCCAAGCCTTCAAGGCCACCCCAGCAGTCGAGGGAATGCGCGGATTACTTTCACTGCTCAAGCCCGGTCCTGGACGGACTCCAATTCCGGGGTGCACTGGGAGGTTTGCAGGGATTTGACGGCGTCTTCCGCGGTGAATTTTCCCATCAGCAGGGCCAGCTTACGGTTGGTGGTCATTTGGATGGGAGCGGGATCAACGCGCTGCACGTAGGTGGGTGCGCGAGAGCCGCCACGGTTCACTTTCACAACAAATCGGACGTTTTTCATAAGTGTGTCCTTCGCTAGAAACGGGGAGGATAACTTTGCGGGAACGATTCATTCCCCACTATCACGCTACCGGGTCGAGACCGTGGCCACGCCACACTCCAGGCAACGGGCTTTCTGCGATGTAATCAATCCGCAAGCTGGGCACATCCTTTGTGCGCGAGCCCCGGAGATCTGCGGCATCCACTTGCGCATCCATCGCAACAGCAGTGAGATGAGGACCAGGGCCAGCACACCGAAGGCAATAGAGGTTGCGTTCATCGAGAGCGACCTTTCTTTGGCGAGTTCTGCATCGACCTTCGTCAGTTGCGCAAGATCGCTCCGGACGAAGTCGGCAGACTGCCCACTCGCTGAAAAGCCTAAGATGGAAAAACTTCAGATGGACTGGCTTAGGTCAGAAGACCTGAAAGAGGAGAAAAACGTAACCACCCCGATAACGATTATAGCAGGTCAGGACGGTTGCACGTTGGCACGCCAAAACGGCGGAAACGGCGACTCGGAGCGAGAATGGAACATGACTCGAGCTCGGGGTTGCGACATCGTTGTCCGGTGCCCGGGCTGCCCCGAACTCAGCCTTTCACGTACGCGAGTTTCGCGGCAACTTTTCCATCGCGGACGGTGAAGACATCGACGCCGCGGATGTGCCAGGGCTGGCCGTCGCGCTTCTTGCGATAGACCCAGAGGACGACGGCGCGATTGCCGCTGACGATGACTTCTTCGGCGTCGAAGTGGGCGTCGGAGTTGCGGGCGAACCATCCGCGCCAGAAGTCGACGACGGCGGTTTTGCCGTCGATGCGGCGGCCGTCCGGGGCGGGAGAGGTGTCCTCGAAGACGGTGTCATCGGTCAGGAACGCCCCCAGGGCGTCGGCGTCGTGACGGTTGAAGGCTTCGTTGAAGTTGTTGATCGCCGTGCGGGTGGACTGTTCCCGCGATGGCTCGTTTTGCTCGGGATTTATCGAAGCATGGTTCATCGAAGCATGGTTCATCGAAGCATGGCTCATGGCGACCTCCCGGGTCTTGGCGGCGGTGAGCCAACCGCCAAACAGGACCACGGCACACACTATCACGGCACACAATATCGGGATGGGATGGCGATTTGTGGAGCGCATAAATTTACCTCGTGTGGGCGCTTCAAGCATTTCGCGGGATTCTAGCACCTCTGCTTCACGGGCGTTTGAGCCAGAGAATGGGGAAATGGCGTCCGAGCCTTTCGAAATCGTGGTCGGAGGTGACGAGGGTGGCTTGGTGGATCGACGAGAGGGCGGCGGCAAGGCAGTCTACGTAAGGGACACGGTGGAGCGCTCTCAGTTCGGCGGCCTTCAAAGCCTGTGCGGAATCAACCGGCACGATGTTGATGGGAAGGAGAGAGAGATAATTGAGAGCTTTTCGCGCGGTTTCTTCGCCACTCCGCGTCCAGGAAAGATAGAAGACCTCGCCCCAATTGACGACCGAAGCCATGAGGGGAACGTTCAAGCGATCGGCTTCTCTGACTAACTGCCCGACCCGGCTTGCGCCCGAGCGATTCTCGATCAACACGACCAGGGCGCTCGCATCGAGGACGTAGGTCTTGTTCACCGTTACAACCGATCCTTTTCAATCCTGTGTTCGCGCTCCCAATCTTCGAGCATGGATGGTTCGCCTTTAAAGAGGCCCTGCAAATTCCGGATGATCTCATCGACGGAGGGCTTGGCTGCTTCTTTGCGATCCTCTTGTGGGATTGGGTTGCCCTGGTAACGAACTTCGAATCCGTGGCCTTGGAGAATCGCGATTGCCTGGTGTGAGTTTGTTGGGTCGTTGGGGAAGACGCCTGCAGCGCGCAATACCAAGGGTCTGGCGGGCAATTCTCGGCCGTCGATGACTACGGTCCATTTAGGCATTTGGCGACCAAATTGAAAAGTCTTGGCGGTAGCGGTGATGTCTTCACGGGTTAGGATGGCGACTCTTGAGCTAGGCATAATAGTTTGGAGGTCTACGTTATTCATCATACTCGAATTATTATTATTATTCAATACTCCGCCGCTTGCTTCATCAAGATAGCGAATGATTGGCGAAAGTACAATTCCGCAGTAAAATACCCCGATGCCGTCCCTTCCTCAGTCCTTGGCTTGGGCACACCCTCTGGTGGCGGAATGGTTCGTCCAGAAGTTTGGCACTCCTACGGAGCCGCAGGAGCAGGGGTGGCCGCACATTCTTGCCGGGCGGACCACGCTCATTTCCGCGCCCACCGGGTCGGGAAAAACTCTGGCTGCATTTCTGGCTTGCATTGATCGATTAGTGCGCAAGGCGCTGGCCGGGGATCTTTGCGACCGCACGGAAGTGCTTTATGTTTCTCCGCTCAAGGCGCTGGGGAACGACATCCAAAAAAATCTGGAAGCACCGCTGAGCGAAATTCTCGCCCTGGCCGGCGAGCGCGGGCTGCTGATGCCGGAGATTCGGACGGCGGTGCGCACTGGCGACACATTGCAACCCGAGCGGCGGGCCATGCTGAAACGGCCTCCGCACATTCTGGTGACCACGCCGGAGTCGCTCTACATTCTGCTGACTGCGGATAAGAGCCGGGCGATTCTACGCGATGTTGAGACCGTGATTGTCGACGAGATTCATGCGGTCGCCGACGACAAGCGGGGGGCGCATCTGGCGCTCTCGCTGGAGCGACTGGAGGTTTTGTGTCACCGGCCGCCGGTGCGCATTGGGTTGTCGGCGACGCAGAAGCCGATTGAGGAAGTGGCGCGCTTTCTGACGGGCAGCTCTGAGACAAATAAGCTGCGTTCGGATCCCGTGATCGTCGACATCGGCCACAAACGGAAGCTGGATCTGGGGATTGAAGTACCGCCGATGCCGCTGGGGCCGGTAGCGTCGAATGAAATGTGGGACGCGATTTATGACCGACTGGTGGCGTTGGTGTCACAGCATCGGTCGACGCTGGTGTTTGTGAATACGCGGCGAATGGCGGAGCGGTTGTGTCATGAACTCGGCACGCGCATGGGCGAGGAGAACGTCGCGGCACATCATGGCTCGCTGTCGCGCAAGCTGCGGCTGGCGGCGGAGAACAAGCTAAAGAACGGGCAGGTCAGGGTGTTGGTGGCGACGGCTTCGCTGGAGTTGGGAATTGATGTGGGCACCGTCGATCTCGCGGTGCAGATTAATTCTCCGCGGGCGATTGCGGTGGCGCTGCAGCGGGTGGGGCGGTCGGGGCACTGGCGCGGGGCGGTGCCGAAGGGGAGATTTTTTGCTACCACGCGCGATGATTTGATGGAGTGCGCGGCGCTGGTGCGGGCGATCAAGCTGGGGGATCTGGATCGGCTGATGATTCCGGAGGCTCCGCTGGATGTGCTGGCGCAGCAGATTGTGGCGGCGTGTGCGGCGGGGCAAAACTCGACGGATTCGCTTGGGGGCGGGGTGCGAAGGCGAGACGCCCCTTCGACAAGCTCAGGGCAGGCTCTCGCGACAGCCGGCGAGGACGCCGGCGCTACGGGAGACGCGGGCGCGGGTGATGATGGGTGGGACGAGGATGAGATGTTTGCGCTGGTTCGGCGTGCCTATCCTTATCGCAACTTGAAGCGCGTGACGTTTGATTCGATTCTGGAAATGCTGTCGGAGGGGATTGCGGCGCGGCGCGGGCGGTATGGGGCGTATGTGCATCGCGATCGGGTGAATGGCAAGTTGCGGGCGCGGCGGGGGGCGCGGCTGGCGGCTATCACCAGCGGTGGTGCGATCCCGGATAATTCTTTGTATACCGTGGTCGCTGAGCCGGACCTTGTGGTCGTCGGTACGGTGGACGAAGATTTTGCGGTGGAGAGCAATCGCGGCGACATCATGCTGTTGGGGAATACGTCGTGGATGATCCATCGCATTGAGACCAACGCGGGGCGGATGCTGGTGCAGGATGCGCACGGAGCGCCGCCGACAGTGCCGTTCTGGCGGGGCGAGGCTCCGGCGCGCACTCAGGAGTTGTCGGCGCATGTGGGCGAGTTGCGCGAAAAAATCAGCGAGATGCTGCCGCGCACCTCGCCGGTGGGATTTTCGGCGACGCAGCCAGAAGTGGCGAACGTCGTTGGTTTTTTGAAAGAAGAATGCGGCCTCGACGATTCCGGCGCAGAACAGATGATTGAGTATGTGCTGCAGGGACGGGCAGTGCTGGGAGCTGTGCCAACGCAGAAGACAATCATTGCCGAGAGATTCTTCGATGAGGGTGGCGGGATGCAGTTGGTGATCCACGCGCCGTTTGGCGGCCGGATTAACAAGGCCTGGGGCCTGTCACTGCGCAAGCGGTTTTGCGTGGGATTTAATTTCGAGTTGCAGGCGGCGGCTACCGATAACGGGTTGAACATCGCGCTGGCCGAGCAGCATAGTTTTCCGCTGGCAGATGTTTTTCATTTCCTGCAGGCCGGTACGGTGCAGCCGATTCTGGAGCAGGCGGCGCTGGACTCTCCGATTTTTGCGACGCGCTGGCGCTGGGATGCGAACCGCGCTCTGGCGCTGCTGCGGTTTCAGAATGGCAAAAAAGTTCCGCCGCAGATTCAGCGCATGCGATCGGATGATCTGCTGGCGTCCGTGTTTCCGGACGCGGCCGCTTGTTTTGAAAACATTGAGGGCGAGCGCAAGATTCCCGATCATCCGCTGGTGGGCGAAGTGATGAAAGATGTCCTCACCGAGGCGATGGATGTCGAGGGATTGAAGACGCTCCTGCGCGGGATGGCGTCGGGCGAGATTCGCGTGATGGCCGTGGACACGCCGGTGCCCTCGCAGTTTTCGCACGAAATTCTGAATGCGAATCCGTACGCGTATCTGGATGACGCGCCGCTGGAGGAACGGCGGGCGCGCGCCGTCAACATGCGGCGGATGCTGCCCGAGTCGGTGCTGGAGGAAGTGGGCGGCCTCGACGAGGGAGCTATCGCGCAGGTGCGCGAAGAGGCTTGGCCGGATGTGCGCGACGCGGATGAGTTGCATGATGTGTTGCACACGCTGGTGGCGCTGCCGGAGGGCAGCACTCTCCACATAAACCTCGCTCAGGGCCATTGGTCGTCTTATTTTGAGCGACTGGTGAATGAAGGGAGAGCGGGCGTGGCTGTCGTCGCCGCGGCCGAGACGGCCCCGGGACAGCCGGCGAGACGCCGGCGCTACTGGGTTGCCGCGGAGCGGGGGAGGAGTTTTGCGGCGCTGTTTCCGGCGGCCGTGTTTGAGCAGAGTCTCGCTGACGTCGAAAGTTCATCGATTACTCGCGAGGATGCGTTGCTCACTCTGGTTACGGGGTGGATGTCGCATCTGGGGCCGACCACTGCGTCAGAGCTTGGAAATATCTTAGGGCTTTCTGCTTCCGACATCGAAAAGGCGTTGTTGCGGATGGAGGTCAGCGGGACGGTGCTGCGCGGTAACTTCAGTGGTGCTGCCTCGCGGGCGGGGGCGCCCGCGCCACATTCCGCGGTCGAGCTGCGCTCGACTGGACAGCCAGGGGCGGCCGTCCCCACACAATCTGTTCCCGCGCAAACGCATGAGATCGAGTGGTGTGAGCGGCGGTTGCTGGCGCGGATTCACCGGCTGACCGTGGGGATGCTGCGCAAGCAGATTGAGCCGGTCACGGCGGCGGCGTTCATGCGCTGGCTGCTGCGCTGGCAGCATGTGGCTCCGGGGTCGCAGGTAACAGGAGAGCGCGGGGCACTGGAAGTCTTGCAACAGTTGCAGGGATTTGAGATTCCGGCGAATGCCTGGGAGCGGCAGGTCTTGGCGCGAAGGATCGCCGATTACGATCCGGCGTGGCTGGATCAGCTTTGTCTCACCGGAGCGGTGGGTTGGGGAAGGTTGTCGCCGCATCCCGCGACGGTGGATGCGGGAGGGCCCCCGGCAAACGGTTCTTCGGAAAACGCACCGGTGGCCCGGCAGCGCCGCGTGATTCCGACCAGCGTCGCGCCGATTACATTTTTTGTGCGCGAAGAAGCGGACTGGATGATTCCGCGACACGCGGCCGGCGACGAAGCGGAGACCCGCGGGCTAAGTCACGGAGCGCAGTTGGTGCTGGAGTTCCTACGCCAGCGTGGCGCATCTTTCTTTGCCGATATCGTTCGCGGCACCGGCAAGCTCAAGGCGGAGATCGAGACCGGCCTTTGGGAATTGGTAGCCGCGGGTTTGGTGACCGCCGATGGGTTCGACAATCTGCGCGCGCTGATTGATCCCAAGCGGCGCGCCGGGCAAGGCAGCGGGCGCAGCACGCGTCCGCGGCACAGTTCCGGGCGGTGGGCCCTGCTGCATGCCGACGCAGCGGTGGAGCGGCCGCGCGCGGTCGAGGCCGCCTGCTGGATGCTGCTCCGCCGCTACGGAATTGTCATTCGCGATCTGCTGGCGCGCGAGTCGAATTTGCCTCCCTGGCGCGAGTTGCTGATGGCGTTCCGCCGGCTCGAAGATCGTGGCGAGATTCGCGGCGGGCGGTTTGTTGATGGATTTCTGGGGGAACAGTTTGCCCTGCCGGTTGCCGTGGAGTCGGTCCGCGGCATGCGCGGGCTCCCGTTAAGCGGCGAAACGATGACGCTCTCGGCCGCCGATCCGCTGAATCTTGTGGGGATTCTGGTGCCGGGGGAGCGAGTGCCGGCGATTTCCGGCAGGATCGTAAATTATCGAGACGGGATTGCGGTTGGAGCGCCAGATCATGCTGCGGTTGGTGAGGCGGCGGCTAGCTGATTCCTGTTTTGTGGTTTGGTTTGGCGCACGAACTTTAAGGCTCGCACTCTTCAGGAGTTGCGGCAACGGCTCACATGGGCAGAAGGGGGCACGCTCTCTGCCGCGGAAATAAAAAAACCAGAAGCTCGATGAGGGGGTCCCCCGAGCTTCTGGCCGCCGATCTCGGCTGAAATTACAAGAAAGCGCTTCCCCCGTCGCTTTTTGCCGAGCATCCGCCGTCTCAATGGATTGCAACCCGGATTCCAATCCTTGCGACGAGAGGGATTCGCTTCCGAAGCTACGACTTAACTCTTGCATTCAGAGATCGTTAGAGCCATCTTAGAATTACCGGGAAGGATCACCTGCAGGCGCCGCAGGATCGCAAAAAGCTATCTGAACGGATAGTCGCTCTAGCTGTTCGGATATTGGAAATGGTTCTGGCTGGGCATGCATTTCCGTCCCCGCTGTGATAAGAAGTTCTGCACGGAATGGGAGGCCCTGATTGGAGACCCTGATTGCGCCCTAGACTCTTGGTGATTGCCGGACCCGCAAAAGATTCAACCATTCCGTTACCTGAAAGCGAAGCCACGCTGGGCCGCGATCCCACGAACGCGGTGGCGGTGGCCGACGTGTCGGTGTCGCGAAAACACTGCCGTCTGCGCCGCGACGAAGACGACCGCTTTCACATCAAGGATTTGGATAGCCGCAACGGCACCATCGTCAATGGGTTGGCGGTGAAGGAACAGTGGCTGCGGCACGGCGACGAGATCGCGACCGGCGACTCGGTGTTTTTATTTCTCACCGAGGACGAAGACCAACCGGTGCCCCCCAGCCGCGTGGAGTTCGATGACAGCCATTTCTCGGCTGAAACCAAGCTGATTCATCCCAAGGAAGTGCTCTACCTGCAGCCGGAGCGCTTGCTGCGCGAACTGCCGGCGACCTCGGCGGTGGCGCGCAATCTGAATGCGCTGCTGAAGATCAGCCGCGTGGTGCATGCCATCCGCGATCTGGAGGAATTGCAGGCGCAGTTGCTGGATTTAATTTTTGAAGTCGTGCCGGCTGGGCGGGGCGCGATCCTGCTGGCGGAGGGTACAGCCCAGGAGTTCAGCTGTCTTTATGCGCGAACCCGGCAGGCGGGACAGCCGCAACTGGTGCGGGTGAGCCGTACGATTGCCCGCCAGGTCATGCAGGAGAACGTCGCAATTCTGGGCGTAGATGTTCCCACCAGCGCCGCGCTCCGCGACGTTGAAAGTCTGGTTGCCTCCGAAGTGCGATCCCTATTGTGCGTGCCGCTGACGGTGTTTCAGCGGGTGATTGGATGCATTTACCTCGACAGCACGAACGCGACCAACCGGTTTCACGAGGATCATCTGCAACTGCTGGCCGCGATTGCGGGGATTTCCGCGGTGGCCCTGGACAATGCCCGCCGCCTGCAATGGCTGGAGCAGGAGAACCAGCGGCTCACCACGGAAGTCAGGCAGGAGCAAAACCTGGTGGGTGAAGGCCCGCGGATGCAGGAGATTTTTCAGTTTCTCGCCAGAGCCGCGCCCAGCGAGTCGACGGTACTGATCGAAGGCGAAAGCGGAACCGGCAAGGAACTGGCAGCGCGGGCGCTGCATCGCAATAGTCCGCGCGGGAACAGGCCCTTTGTGGCCATCAACTGCGCGGCGATTCCGGAAGCTTTGCTGGAGAGCGATTTGTTCGGCCACGAGCGCGGTGCGTTCACCGGCGCCGCGGTGCAGAAGAGAGGACGCCTGGAAATTGCCGATGGCGGCGTGGTGTTTCTCGACGAGATCGGAGAGTTGGTACCCGCGCTGCAGGTGAAACTGCTGCGCGTTTTGCAGGAGCGCGAATTTGAGCGCGTCGGTGGGACCCATACCATCAAAGTCGACATTCGCTTGATCGCGGCCACCAATCGCGACCTGAGCGCAGCCGTGCGCACCGGGGATTTTCGCCAGGATCTTTATTACCGCTTGGCGGTGGTGCGCCTGACCATGCCTCCGCTGCGCGAGCGCCGGGAAGACATTCCGATGCTGGTGCGGCATTTTTTGCAGAAATACGCCAAGCGCAGCAACCTGAAACCGAAACCGGTGTCCCGCGAAGCCATGGCCGCCCTGGTGAATTACGAGTGGCCGGGCAACGTCCGCGAACTGGAAAACGCCATCGAGCGCGCCCTGGTGATGGGATCGTCCGACGCCGTGCTGCTCGAGGATTTGCCGGAATCGCTGCTGGAGCAGGAATCCGCGGCCGAGATGCACGAGGGGAAATATCACGCGAGCCTGAAGGAATTGAAGAAGCAATTGATCATCGACGCGGTCGAGCAGACGCGGGGGAATTATGTGGAGGCGGCCGGGATTCTGGGAGTGCATCCGAACTATCTGCACCGCCTGATTCGGAATCTAGGATTGAAAGAGACGTTGCAGAACGGGTTGAGAGGTAGGAAATTTTCGGCGTAGCCCTCAGGGCGATGCAGCTCTGTTAGCCATTTTGACTTGATGATCGAACAACTCCAGTACGTTTTTCCTTGCAAGCATTGCTCAAGACCCATCCGGCTCCTAGCGCAAACGCTTGGGCAAGTGTTTGGACATCCAACACACCGATCCATTGATGCTGATTCTGTAGGTGCTGTATGTTATCGGTGCAAGCGCGTAGCCAATTATTCACTTCACGAAAACTCCCCGGATTTCGACCCGCTGGGGCGGCCGGAAATGTCGGCCCCATCGCGAGAGACGGTTGCCATAGTACGGCTGGGATGCGTCGAGGGAAGTTGTAAAACTCCTCTAGAAGTCTTCGCAACATGGAATGCGACCACCACCGTCGAGGAGCGATCAGCCGATATAAAGACTTGGCTCTGGGACGGCTTGCACTGCCCGCAGGGACATGCCATACCTGTCCCTCGGAATTGGATTGATGATCCACCGATAGCGAGATAGGCCTAATGGCCAAAATACAATTCACCGATGCTAGATGGAAAATCCGCTGGGCCTCTAGGCACATCGCAAAGATAAATGCCTTTCTCCACGCCCTTAACGCACCAGACGGCTACACCGTTCGAGAGGATTTCGACGCGCAAACTGGACAGCAATTCATCGAATACGGCTTCAAGAGGAAATTCCCGGGTAAAGTGCTGGCGCTGCATATAGGGGATGCTGTTCACAGTCTTAACTGCGCTCTTGATTACTCTTGGATGAAAACCCTCAAGAAGATTTCTCCGGCGTCCGTCAGCGCCTACTCCAAATTTCCCATCTACTCCGAGAGCTCTGGCGTGGAGAACGCGCTCCGAAGCAACAAAATTAAAGAGGACAGCGCCCTCCATAAGATATTCACTTCCGAGATAAAGCCTTATGCGGGCGGCAACGATGCGCTATGGACCATCCACGAAATCGACATTGCGGACAAGCACCACCTCTTGATTCCCTCGCTTGAGGTCGGTGTAACTAGCCTCTCTCTCAAGAATGACAAACAAGGCACTAGGAACGTCTTGTGCGTTTTTACTCTCGAAAATCTCTATAGGTACAACATCCCGGAAAATGAGACCTTTCAAGGCAACGACGCGGTTAACGTCAAAGTCGTCTTTGGTGAAGAAATCCCCCCAAAAGGACAGGAGATTATTCCCATTCTCCGCAAACTTCCGCGAGAGGTTCTGAATATCGTCGAGAGACTTGAAAGGTTGGTGGAAACCGGAAGTTAATTGAGGGCGTCACAAGGGAGGGGACCTTCATTCAAGGCAAGGACAATTGCATCAGCCGGGCGGGGTCGAGGTAGGTGCCTTGCCAGCGGACGGCGACGTGAAGATGCGGGCCGGTGGCTCGGCCGGTGCCACCGCTGAGGCCGATTTCCTGGCCGCGGGTTACGGGGTCTCCTTCTTTCACTTTGAATTCGGA
>DATHQJ010000373.1:0-33375 GCA_035482825.1 Binatus sp. (SeqCode)
CTGGGGCGGGAGGAACGGTTTCGAACCGTCATCTCCGGGATGGAGCCCCGGCGCATTGCCGTGGTTATGCTACTCCCGCGTGTGATCCCAAAACGTGCCGAACCAAGGTATTGTACGACAGTTTTTCTGTCAACCGGTGAAGCCGGCTTACGGCTTCCGGCGCTCGGCTCCCGCCATTCAAAGCGGTCGGCGGGCTGGCACTTTCGGAAAGCCGGAAGCCGAAAGCCCCGTTCACCGCGCCCGTGCCAAAACCAATGTTACGTCGTCGGGTTGTTCGTTGTCGCCGATCCAGTTATCCACCGCCACGGTCACGATCTGGCTGATTTCGGGCAGAGGTAGTGCGCGGTTGTCACGGACCAGGTCGATCAGCCGTGCCTCGCCGAATTCCCCGAAATCATTCTCCGGCTCGGTCACGCCATCACTGTAGGCCAGAAAGATTTCGCCGGGATGCATTTCAACCGAACCCTCGTCGTAGGTCATATTGTCGAACAATCCCACGACGGTTCCTCCCGCTTCGAGCCGGCGGATCGAACCATCTTTGCCGATCAGGATGGGCGGCAAGTGCCCTCCGTTGCTGTAGGTGAGGTGGTGGGAGCGGCCGTCGTAGATTCCCAGAAAAAGCGTGGCGTATTTTTCCGGCGGCGTGCTCTCGTAGAGTTGATGGTTGAGCAGACTGAGCAAGGCTCCGGGAGAAACCTCCACGCCCTCGGGCCAGGCGGCCAGGACTCTCCCCGAGCCGGCGACCGCGCCGACGGCAACCGGTTCGCGCATCTGCGGGAGATTCTCCACGCTGTAAGCGCGAACCGCCGAATGGATGGTCGCCATCAACAGCGCGGCGGAAATTCCTTTTCCGCTGATGTCGCCGACCGCAAGAATCAGCTTGTGCGAACTCGCGGTCAGAAAGTCGTAGTAGTCTCCGCTGACCGTGCGGGCGGGGCGGCAGAAGCCATGCACTTCCAGCGACTCCAGTTCCGAAACCTGGCGCGGAAACAGCTGCGCCTGCACTTCCTGTGCGATGGCCAGCTCGTTCTCCAGGCGCTGCTTTTCTTTTTGCTCCAGGATCAGCTTCTCGATGGAGGCGGTCATCGAGTTGAACGAATGCGCCAGATCGGCCAGCTGATCGCTCGATTTCACTGGGATGCGATGACTGAAATCGCCGCGGTCGACATGTTTGGTGGCGTCATGCAACTGCGCGACAGCGGCGGTCACGGTGCGGGTCATGCGCATGCCGATGATGAGCGCGATCAGTTCGATGATGGCGAAAAAGAGCGCAACGCCGATCAGAGCATCCACGACGTACCCGGCAAATTCTCCGAGAGCCGCAAACAAGTGCCCGTAGAGCTTGGAGGGCCGGGTTCTAACCTTCAGCAGAACGTCGCGCCCTACTGTTGTGCCCGATCCCCAATCGACCGCCTGAAGTGGAGTGACGAAAGGGATTTCCTGATCCATGAAGCTTGTAGGCTGCGGAGATGAGCCGACAGTGAATGTCGAAGACAAGATCTCGGAAGAGCGCTGGTCGCCGGAGCCTCGAGTTATAACCACGCCATTCTTGTTGGTCGCGTTGTAGGTGAACGAGGTTTTCGCACCGGAGCCCGCTGGGGCTGTAGTGCTGGGTCCGGCTGGTTCGTCGGCCGCGAGATCCGCGTAGAGAGTGATCTCCCCCAGGTCTTCGGCGATTTTCCCGATCAAGGTCTTGTCGAGCGGTTCGCTGGTGACCACAATCAGTGAACTTGCTCCGACAGGAACAACCGACACCACGCGCAGGTAGAGCTTCCCGTGGTCGCTCACAATTTCATGAAATGGTGTGCCCTTGAGCGAAGCCAGGGCGTACTCGTTGTTTTTTTGGTCGAAAAAGGCGGGATAAGAAAAAGCTGGCGCGGCCGAAACTTCGCTCGAAAGCGGCAGGGCCTTGTTTCCCAGCCAGGCCTGCACCTGCCGGCGTCCCCAGGCGCTGTCGCGTTTTTTCAGGCCCGAGAGCGACTCTGCTGTGGGATTGTTCCCGCGCACCAGACCCGCCGCCAGTTCATTGCCGATGGCGGCATTGACCGCCTCCACGCTGCGGAGTTGGGTGTTGAGTTCCGATATCACCACATAGCTGGCGAACTGCCCGGCGAACAAGAACAGTGAGAAGCCCGCCATCAAAACGAGGAGAACCACCGGAATCACGCCGATAAAAACATAGGTGACGATCAGCCGGTTCCGCAGACGCCACAGCACTCGCCGCTTCAACCACCGGAAGGCGAGGATCGAAAAAAATACGGCGGCGAGAAACGTGAGAAATCCGACCCACCCGCCCAGATGCTCGCCCCAGGATGCGGCAAACAGCCCCAGCAATTTCTGCAGCGCGAACAGAGCCACCGCCATACCTGCGAGATAACAGGTCAGTCGCGCCAGGCGGCCTTGGGGCCACAATTCGGCCTGGATCATCCGGCGTCGGAGTTCTGGATAGGACCATTGCATGCTGTTCGTTGGACTGTCCGCAGAAGATAAGAATTATACGGCGATGAAACCTCGAAGGTTCGACCCCGCCGCCAAATCGCCTCAAGCCGCGCGTGGCTCCCGCCTCGCCGCTCAGATCTCTGGATAAAGATCGAAGAACGCTTCCAGGCTGGTGCGCAACTGTTTTTCGATATCTTCCTTGCTGCCCTCGAGAATGTGCATGGCCACGTGTGCATCCCGGCCATTCGTAAGCTTCACGGGAGCATTTCCCACCTCGGCTAGGTCCTCGGACGGCAGCAGCCGCATGCCATAAACCAATGTCAGATTCGCCATACTGGAATTCTATGTCTTTCGTGGCGTCCTTGGTGAAATCCTTTGTGGATTTCGCGATCCAAGATTTTTTCGATGGTTCTCATTTAGAATTCCGCTGTGCCAAAAAACGCCCTAAGAATCGTGCCCAGAACAGCGCCGGGAATTTTCGTCCCCGTGCTTTTGAGCGGTTTTCTCGCCCTGATCCTCGCGCCGAGGCTTGCGGCGCAGGAAGCGCCCGCCACTCCGCCTGCGTCGCAGCCGCAGGTGAAGGTCAATATGCTGAATGTGTGTTCGCCTTCGGCGGCGGAGCAGAAAGAAATTGCCGCGGCGCTCGATCGCATTCCCAAAGCGCCGTTGTTCGGCGCCGATTTCGAAGTTTCCCGCGGACGTTCGACGCTGACTGACATGCCGAACCTGCTGCAGCCCGGAACGAGCACGCACTTTTCGGATGAAAAATCCGTGGCCAGTTACGTTCGCATTCGCCGCGAGTTTTCGGTGCAGGCGCTCTTTTCCAGCGTGCAGTATTCCTTCAGCAACGACGGGCAGAACATGGTGGAGACGCTGGTGCTGCACGTGCGCGATCCCAAGGACCTGATTCAGGTTTCGATTGAAGACAGCGCATCTTCGGTGACCAGTTCCGAGGCTATGCTCGGATCGAACTCTCCGGCCAGCCGCGTGCGGCTGGAACGTTTCGGCAAATCCTCGATCGCGCTGGCCCGGTGCCTGGGGAACGAGGGCGGCCCGGTGCCGGACCAGAGCGCGTATGAGTCGCTGTTCCGCACCGCGTCAGATGCGCTGGCAAACTATCGCGCGCTGCTGAGCGTGAAAAAAATTGTGCCGGAGGAGTTGGCCAACATCAGCGCGGAGTCGAAGCCCGCGTCCAAGCCGGCCACTGGCACCAAGGCAAAAGGGACCATGGCGAGGCCAACGCCGGCGACGCCCGTTAAATGATGCCAACGAATGCAAAGGGATGGCAGGTGCTGTGTGCAAGTAGAACAGGTTGAGAGACTAAGACAAAATGAGGGCAAGGTGGTGAAGATCACCTGCTCGGATGGTGAACTGCTGGAAGCGAAAATCCTTCACGTCGATGACGAATATCGCGACGCTGTTTACGGTCTTGTTTCGTCGACGACGCCAGAAAAATACAAGGAAGGTACTGCATCAGCCTACGTTATCAAGTGGGACGACATCGTCAGTTTTCACTGATCCCGGTGTAGAGTCGTCGGAAACTTTGCGCTTACGCTAAGATGCGGGAGCCGCCTGCATCAAAATCTGTAATCGGCCATCTAATCTGCCAGTGCAAAATTCATGAGCGAAACTCGCGACGTTGTCATCATCGGGTCCGGATGCTCCGGACATACTGCCGCGCTCTACACCGCGCGCGCCAACCTGAAGCCGCTGGTCATTGAAGGCCACGAGCCCGGCGGACAACTTTCTCTTACCACTCTGGTTGAGAACTTTCCCGGATTTCCCGAGGGCATTCTTGGTCCACAGCTGGTCGAGAACATGCGCAAGCAGGCCGAACGCTTCGGCGCCGAATACCGAATGGCGCATCTCACCAGCGTCGATCTCAGCCAGCGTCCGTTTCTGCTGCACATCGGGGTTCATCAGGTGCACGCCCAGACCCTGATTATTGCCAGCGGCGCCTCCGCACGCTGGCTGGGCCTGCCGCACGAGCAACAGTTGATCGGCCACGGCGTGTCATCTTGTGCGACGTGTGACGGCTTCTTTTTTTCGGGGAAGGAGATCGTTGTGGTGGGAGGCGGCGACTCGGCCATGGAGGAAGCGATCTTTCTGACGCGCTTTGCCACCAAGGTGACGATTATTCATCGCCGCGACGCTTTCCGCTCTTCGAAGATCATGCTGGAGCGGGCGAAGAATCACCCGAAAATTCAGTTCCTGCTCAACACCGTGGTGGAAGACGTTTACGACATTCATCACAAGGAAGTTACCGGCCTCAAATTGCGCGATGTGAAGACGGGCAAGGTCTGGGATTTCCCGACCAGCGCGCTGTTTCTCGGCATCGGCCACGAGCCCAACGCGAAAATGTTTGCCGGGCAGCTCGATACCGACGCCGATGGCTATCTCAAAACCCACAACTACGTGTTCACCCGCGTGCACGGCGTCTACGCCTGCGGTGACGTGCAGGACCGCCGCTATCGCCAGGCAATCACCGCCGCCGGCACGGGCTGCATGGCCGCCATCGAAGTGGAGAGATTTCTCGAAGAGCACGGCAAGTAACCAATTCGCTGGTTACTCCGGTTCTGCCGCCAGCGCGAGAACCTCTCTCCAGCCCCGCAAGAGTCACTCCCCGCGACGTTCTAACCGAGGTAGCCTGAGTGTGGACTGCCCGCCTTTTTACCGGGCTTCGACGCCGGCAAGGCAGCTCTCAGGCGTTCTCGCGGAGGCTATTTTATGAACGCTCGCTTCGTCTTGATCCTCGCCTTTTGTGGCAGCCTTTATGCGCAGCAGGCCCCTCAGCCGTCGCTCACTATTTACAACCAGGACTTCGCCGTCGTCCGGCAGGAAGTGCCGCTTGATCTGAAGTCGGGCGAAACCCTGATCAACATGAACGAGATCACCATGCACTTGGAGCCTGACTCGGTGATTCTGCGCGACCCCACGGGCAAACACGCAGTGAATGTGCTGGAGCAGAATTACCGCGCCGATCCGGTCTCGCAGATTTCGTTGCTCTCGCTGTACGAAGGTCGGACCATCGATTTCGAATTGCCCGACCACTCCACCGTGAAGGGGAAAGTTATTCGCAGTGGATACGTGCGCCCGGATTATTTCAATATCAACGGCTCGCAGAATTACATCGCCCCAGAAGAGCCGATCATCGAAGTCGCAGGCCAGTTACGGTTCGGCCTTCCCGGCACGCCGATTTTTCCTGACCTCACAGCCGAGACTATCCTCAAGCCCCGGCTGGAGTGGCTGCTGGCGACCGACAAGGCGGGCAAATTTCCCGCCGAGTTGTCGTACGTGACCGGCGGCATGAGCTGGCAGGCCGACTACAACATCATCGCGCCTGAGAAGGGCGACGTCGTCGACATCGTGGGCTGGATCACCATGGACAACCGCACCGGCCGAACTTTCGAGAACGCCCGCATCAAGCTCATGGCCGGCGACGTGAACAAGATCCAGCCGGGAATGGCGAAAGCGTACGCCATGCGGGCGGGGGGCGCGATGGCTGCTGACATGGTGGGCCCGCCGGTCACCGAGAAAGCCTTCGATGAATACCACCTCTACACTCTCGAACGCAGCACGACTCTGCGCGATCGGGAAACCAAGCAGGTGGAGTTCATTCGCGCCGCGGGCGTGGCGGCCAAGCAGGTCTATGTCTACGACGGCGCCAAGATCGATCCGAATCGATATAACGGCTGGAACTGGGAAAACATCCGCAACGATCACTCCTACGGCACCGAATCCAATCCCAAGATTTGGGTGATGCGGGAGTTCGTCAACTCCCAGGCCAACCATCTCGGCATGCCGTTGCCCAAGGGCCGCGTGCGTTTCTACCGTCACAATGACGACGGTCAGGTTGAATTCACCGGCGAAAATTCGATCGACCACACCCCGAAAGATGAAACGATTCGCATCTACACCGGCAACGCCTTCGACGTCTCCGGAGAACGCCGCCGCACGAATTACGTCGTCGAAACGAACAAGAGCGCGGCGACAGAAACGTTCGAGATCAAAGTCCGTAACCACAAGAAGGAAGCAGTAGAAGTGCGCGTCGTCGAACACCTCTATCGTGGGCGGAACTGGGAGCTTACTGCCAAGTCCGACGACTACCGGAAAAAAGACAGCCAAACCATCGAGTTTCCGGTGACCATCGCACCCGACGGCGAGAAGACGATCACGTATTCGGCGCACTACACTTGGTGAAGCTGGGTGTGACGGCCTGATTACGTAAACTGTGTTGCATCGCGTTAAGATGTTCTTGCGCGGAACGGGTGCGCGAGCACCGCACACTACTTTGACTATGCTTCTCAACCACAAGAATCGTGTTCCAAGACTGTTGCTGACATCGCTGTTGATCGCCGCTACCGCCGGGGGCAGCGCTAAAGCTCAATCACCGCCAACCGGCTGGGTCATCTACCCGATGCCCGAAAGCAATAGCAGCGTCATGCAGTGCGCCAACCATTCAGAACTTGAATGGCAAGTTTCATTGTCGGAGGCGGGTACTGCACGGATTGTCCCGCACCCGACGACCCACGGAGCAGGGTCCCCCAAACTTCCCGCCGGTGTCAAACGGCAAAAAGGGATGATCGGAGTCGAGAGCACCTTCAAACTACAGAACGGATGGCTTCTTGGTTTCGACGCTGGCGAGTTCGGTGGCGGCTTGTGGTTTGCCGGCGGGGACGGTAAGACGCAAGAACTTTCCAATCAGAATGTCCACGGATTCGTAGAGACTCAGCAGGGCGTTTTGGTTTTTGTTGGTCTCTCTCACATGTTCCACGATTCGGGCAAGGTGCTAATCGTACCCTACAAGATCACATCCCAAACTGACCTGAGGACCTTGGTTGAGCTAGACGGCGCTCCAGAAGCGGTCTCAAAGCTGTCCGATGATACGGCGCTCGTAATCACGACGCAGGGAATCTCACAGATTTCTTCCTCCGGCCTAACCAAGACCTTGCTGCGTCGCGGATTCGGTGGCCTATATCCCAACTCCATAGTGCCGGCATCTGATAGTGCCATCTACGCTGGTATGCGGCTGTTCGTTGTCCGTCTCGTGCCGCAATCCGGGGAATACACAGAGCAATGGCTCGTACCTGACGATCGCAAGCACTTCAGAGTTCGTGACCAACAATGCGTCTGTAAGAAATGAACTCGAACATCTTGTCACTTGGCGAAACATCTCGATAGCGTTCATTGACACCGGATAGACGCCCCCGCCAGCCTCCGCGTATACCCGCCACGTCCCACAAATCTCCGGTTGTGATACAAATTTCTGTGGTCTTCATAAACGTGACCGGCACTCCTTTTCCCATCTTTCCGCACCTGGCAGGTACTAGATGCTGAGGACGTTCTTCGTCCGTCTCTCTGAAAATCGTTCTCTGCGCAATTTTGCCGAGCGCTCGTCGATCGGCCGCCGTGTTTCCGGCCGCTTCGTGGCCGGTACGGAAATCGCCGACGCGGTGCGCGTCACCCAGGCCGTCAACCGCGCGGGGATGAGCGTCAGCATCGACAACCTGGGCGAGAACGTCACCAATCCGGACGAAGCCCGCGAAAGTGCCAAGCTTTACTACCAGATTCTCGACGCCATCGTTGCCAACCAGCTCAACGCCAACATCAGCCTGAAGCTGACCCACATGGGCCTGGATGTTGATGAGCAGCTGGCCCGCGACATTGTTGCCGGCCTGGTGGCCAAGGCGGCATCTTTGAATCCGCCGGGATTCGTGCGCGTCGATATGGAGGGCTCCCCGTACACGCAGCGCACGCTGGATTTCGTCCACGAACTGCACCGCATGCCGGGAAATCGGAATAGCGTGGGCACCGTGATTCAGTCGTACCTGAAGCGCTCCGAGAGCGATGTGGAAAAGCTGCTGGCGGAGGGGATTCGCATCCGCCTGTGCAAGGGCGCGTACAAAGAGGCGGCGAGCATCGCGTTCGCGGACAAGGCCGACGTGGATGCGAACTATGTCAAGCTGACGAAGATTCTGATGAAGAGCGGCATCTATCACGGCCTGGCCACGCACGACGAGAACATGATCCGCGAAGCCCAGGCTTTCGCAATCCGCGAAAAAATCTCCCGCGATTCCTTCGAATTTCAAATGCTCTACGGCATCCGCCGCGACCTGCAGCAGAAGTTGGTGCGCGAGGGCTGGCGCATGCGGGTCTACGTGCCCTTCGGCTCGGAGTGGTATCCCTACTTTATGCGGCGGTTGGGAGAGCGTCCGGCGAACGTGTTCTTCATCGCGAGGAACATGTTGCGCAAATAGAGACCTAGCTCACTGCGAATTTAAGGCCCGGTCTCAGCGCCTTCGGGCGGAGCCAGGGGCAAACGGGTGGCCCCGCGCATCATGTCGCGCTCCTGGTCGGAGAACATTCCGCGGAAACGCGGGGAGTCGATAATTCTCTCGCGTTGCCCGGGCGGCAGAGCCCGCAAGTCATGGATCGCCGTCCCCACCATGCGCTGCCGCTGCGGCGGAAGTTGCCGCATCTGGCCAAAGATCTGCCGCGCCTGCTGTTTCTGCGCCGGCGTGAGATGTTCCCACGTCTCCATGCGGTTGAGCATGCGCAACTGCTGCTGCGGCGGCAGGCTGGAGAAATGCTGCAATCGTTGCCGAAGCAGTTGCTGCTGGCCGGGCGGCAGTCGGCGGAATGCCGGATCTCTCTGCAACTCGCGTTCCTGTTCGGCCGGAGGCAAATCTTTATAGCGTCGCAGCCAGTCTCCAGCGTGGCCTCGCGGCCGCGGCCGCACCTGGGCTTGCCGAAACGGCTGCTGCGCCGCAAACGCGCGTCGCTGCTGCGGTTGAAACGGGGCGGCGTGCAGTACGCAGGGGACGGAAATGGCCAGAGCCATCACCAAACCGGCGCCCGGCAGCCAATTCGTTCTGTATTGTCCCGGCCTCATTTTCCCCGCCTGTATTGCTCTTCGCCGTCTTTCAACTCTTGCTGTGACAAACCCCACTGACCAAGCGCGCGAACCTTCTCTTGGATTCGTCGCGCCTTCGGATTCGCCGCGTCTACTGATTCGCTACGACATCCTGTTGCACATCCAGATCGTCGAGCATCTCGAAATCCGAATACATGTCGTGATTCTTTTCCAACGTCTGCAGATCGCTCACCGCCGTGCCCGGCCCTTCCACATCGGCCACCGGAGGCGGATCGTAAATCCTGCCGCGCATGACGAACACGCCCACACCAACTCCCAGAATCACAGTCAGCGCCGCCGCCAGCACCGGCCGGCGGAACCAGTGCAACCAGCCTGCCTGCGGTTTGGCCATTTCTTCGCGCAGCCGCGCCTGCAGACGCACGTCAAAATACGGCGACGGCTCCGGAACCCGCCATTCATCCAGCACCGTCATCGTAGCCCGCATGGCTTTCAATTTTTCCGTGCAATCGCAACAACTCTCCAGATGCTTGCCTTCGTCCGTTGTAAGCTCGCTGAAACCAGCGGCCACTTCGGGCATCCGTTCTAGAATTTCATCGCATTTCATAACCACTTCCCCTTCACTCTGTTCGCCAAAGTCGCTCTAAGAAAACAAATTCAGTTGCTAAACGAATTCTTTCAACTGTTCCCGCAAAGTCTCATAGGCCCGAAAAAGCAACGACTTGGTTGCCGACTCGCTCTTCTTCAAAACATCGGCAATCTGCTTGTAATCCATCTGCTGATACTTGTGCATGATCACCGCCAGCCTCTGCTGCTCCGGCAGCGCTTCCACTTTGCCGCGGATCGCCAGCATCCGCTCCCGGCGTACCATGGCCTGCTCGGCCGTGAGCGCACCGTCCGGCAGTTCGAGCGTGGTGCCGCTTTCCTCGTTCGGCTCGTCCAAGCTGACCTGGACCTCAGGCCGCTCATGGCGCGTATCGCGCGCATGATTCACCGCCAGATTGGTCGCGATACGATACAGCCAGGTGGTAAATTTCGCGCTGGCTTCATAGCTGGCCCGCGAGCGATACACCCGCAAGAAAACTTCCTGCGCCAGATCCTCGGCCGCGGCCGCGTTGCGCGCCATCCGGTACATGAAACTTATCATCGGACGGCGATATTTCTGCACCAGATAATCGAACGCCGACTGATCCCCCGCCTTGGCCCGCAGCATGATCTCAGCATCGGACGGCGATTCAGCGCCGGCCACCGCCGAGGTGAAAGCGGCGGACGCTTGCGGCGTCATCCCAGCCATCAGCATGCCCCGGTCAAGTGCGGCTGTGCTCACCTTAGTTTGAACCCCGTCAGCGCCCGAAAGTTGCGGGTCGGGTTGATCGGGAGGGGGGGCGGAAGTCCCTTTTGATGAGGGAGATAGCGGTGTCCGCGACGGCTTTTGGTCGGGCGCCATGCAAAAGGAACAAGCGGCAGGGCGACCCCCGGGTCCAAGCCCGTCTTTCGCCCCGCAGTCGATAGGCTACCACGCCGGCCGCGGCGCCGAAACCCTTCCCGCAAGGTTGCATATTCCACGCGCAAATGTTTGAATGAAATGACCCGCAGGGCGCTTAACTCAGCGGTAGAGTGCCACCTTCACACGGTGGAAGTCATAGGTTCGAATCCTATAGCGCCCACCACTTTTCAATGGCTTACGATCCGCTAACGGATCACGCTCTCAACAGCTTGAGGACGCGTGGTCCGTTCTGTAATCCGATAACGAAGACTCTTTTCAGCACTCTGCTTACCCTTGACTTGGTGTAGCCTTTTTGGGTACGATTGACCCCTAAATGGGTACATTCAACGTGCTTTCCCGGACGCTTTTCGGACGTACCCGCGGCGCTGTGCTCGCCGTTCTCTACGGACATGTGGGCGATTCATTCCACTTGCGCCAGCTTTCTCGACTAACAAGAATCACTCTCGGGGCGGTCCAGCGCGAACTGCGCCAGCTCGTCGATGCCGGATTGGTTACGCGCAAGACATTGGGGAACCATGTCTTCTATAGCGCCAATGATCGAAGTCCTGTCTTTACAGAGATGAAGGGCTTGGTGACGAAGACTGTGGGAATCCACGATGTTCTCCTGGCAGCGCTCGATCCTCTTAAAGAAAAGATCAGTCTCGCGTTTGTTTATGGTTCAACCGCACGATTGAAGGAGAATACTCAAAGTGATGTCGATCTGATGATTGTCGGCAAGGTTCATTTTCCAGATGTCATCGAGCATCTGGCAGAAGCCCAGAGAACCTTGAATCGCGAGATCAATCCTACAGTGTATTCGACACGAGAATTTGGAAAAAAGTTCCGCGGCAATTTTCTGAAGACCATTCTCTCAGAAAACAAGCTATTTCTGATTGGAGACGAAAGTGTCGTACGAGAACTGGGTCAAAAATAGTTGGCTCGACAAGCAATCATCGGACCGCGAGGAGATCGGGCGTTTGCTTGGGATCGCGGACGCCCGTCTGGATGACTATCGGAAGGCCGTTAAAGGAAAATTGTCGACAGACGTGCAGCTGGGTCTGGCGTATGACGCGGCACGAGCTTCCGCCACAGCCGCGCTGCGCGCAGCCGGCTACCGGGTGGTACGGGGCGGCAGTGAGCATTACCGGACCATTGAGGCGCTCGGGTTTTCCATCGATCCGGAGAAGAAGATCATTCGCACGCTAGACACCTTGCGACGCAAACGCAACACAGGCGCCTATGATGACTATGGGCTTGTATCCCAGGGCGAGGCCGATCACGCGGGCAAGGTAGCGGCACAGGTCCGTACACAGGTTGAAGACTGGATTCGGAAAAATTTTGCGGACAAAATCTGACTGGGCGCGATTTTAAACTCTGCTCCTAATTCGTGGTTAGTCTCCCATCTGGGTATCAGGCATGAGCACGCACCCCGTGCGAACACTCAGATCAGGTTTTCACACCGGCATGCCCCGCGACGGTGCTATGAAAATAATCCAGAGGGCGTGCCAATCGCTGGCAATTGTGTCCGCCGTGCATCTATGTTGTTGAAACTACGTCTACCCCAAAATTCGAATCCTATAGCGCCCACCATTCCATCTGCTTATCGGACAGCGACTTGCTGGTTGGCGGTGGTTTTTCTCGCCGTCGGAATTGCAACCTGACACGCCCGCAGTACAATAACTCCCAATCAATCTGCTGGGGGACTGTGTTGGTCTGGGAGCACAGCGCCCCGCTGAAGGACTGGTCCCCATGAACGTCCTGTTGCTTTCCATGCCGGATTCCTTCGAGCACATGCCACCGGTCGCCATTCGCATGCCCAACGGGGCGCTTACATCGCTGGCGGGAAATCTTGATCCGCAGCATCGCGTGGCGGTGGCGGACTTGATCCTGGTTCATCAGCGAGTTCGTGAAACTGTGACCCGGCTGGTCGGTGAGTTCAATCCCGACGTTGTCGGACTCTCCATCATGACGTTTCAGCGGCGAACTGCGGCGCGCATTATTGCACTGGTTCGCGAGCTCCGGCCGAGTGTGAGAATCGTTGTGGGTGGCTACGATCCCAGCCTCGCCGCCGAAGCGTACGACCAAATGGGCGTCGATTATCTGGTGCGCGGCGAGGGCGAAGTCACCCTTCGTGAATTATTGCGGGCGCTCGAACGCGGCTCCGGTTTTGAATGCATCGGCGGCCTTTCCTATCGCAACGGCGAAGGCTGGGTGCACAATCCTGACCGTCCGCCGCACCGGCTGGAAGACAGCGAGATTCGCCCGCCGAACCGCGATTCTCGTGTGCTGAAGGGATACACGTTGTTGGGACGCCAGGTGGATGTGATCGAGACCTCGCGCGGCTGCACCTACGATTGCAGCTTCTGCTCGATCATCGAGATGAGGGGCCGCAACTTCCATACGTACTCTTTCGACCGCGTGCTGGCTGACATTCGCGATGCCCGCGACCACGGCGCTCGAACCATTTTCCTGGTCGACGACAACATCACGCTCAACGTGCGGCGCTTCGAGGCGCTGTGCCAGGCCATTATCGACGCCGGATTGCATAAGCTCGACTATTTCGTGCAGGCCATGACCTCCGCCATCGCCAACCACGGCGATACCCTGGCTCCGCTGATGAGGCGGGCCGGATTCCGCTACGTTTTTCTCGGCATCGAAAATATTCTGGAAGGCGACCTCGAATTTTTAAAGGCTTCCGCCAAGAACACGGAACGAACCAACGGCCAAAATACCGGCAACGCCACGCTCAAAGCCATCGACTACCTGCATCGCAATCAAATGTTTGTGGTGGGAGGATTGATCGTCGGCAGTCCCGGAGATACGCGCGAGTCCATCGAAGCGAACCTTGAATTTGCCCGCCGCTACGTGGACTGGCCGTACATTCAGCACCCAACTCCCTACCCGCGCACGCCCATGACGAAAGACTTCCGCGATCAGGGGTTGATCATGAATGAGCGGCTCGAAGAATACGACGGCACCACGGCCGTCGTGCGCACCGAGCATCTGCCCGCCGAAGAAGTGGAATTCATGCGCTGGAGAGCTGAACGCTGGATGAAAGTTCACCACATCCCCGCGGCGCTAAGGCATGATCCAGGATTCGTCCTGTTCCGGGGCTGGAAGATGCTGTTCCATACGTTCCGGGGAAGTTCGATCCGCTCCGCGCTTGGACTGGAGAGTGAGAAGCAAGTGTTCGAGCGCTACAGAGCGATCCGGCGCGCCGAGCGGGAGTACGTGTAGAACAGGCTTGTCACTCGCGGCCCGAACGAAGCTAGATCAATTGTCCGAAAGCCGCTGTCGAGCAACATTGTAGAATGGACGAGTGTTGCTTCATGCGGGCGCGTAGCTCAAACGGATAGAGCATCGGATTTCTAATCCGGCGGTTGCAGGTTCGAATCCTGCCGCGCCTACCATTTCATCAGCGTGCGAGGATTCATCAAGGTTAGGACCGACTCTAGCCCTTCCCTTTGCGGTGCTCGCAGGTCGCCGTGTTGAGGCAGGCATCTGCCAGCCGAAGGCGCTCGACCGGCTTGCCGCCAACGATGTGCGATTCGATTATCTCCTCCACATCGGCTTCGGTGACGTGCCCGTACCAGACTCCGTCCGGGTAGACGACGATATTGGGGCCGTGCTCGCACTGGTCGAGGCAGCCGGATTGATTGGCGCGCACTCTTCCTTTCAATCCACGCTCGGCCAGTTTTTGTTTGAAGAGTTTTTGCAGCTTCGCCTCGGCCAGGGGATCACAGCATCCCCGCGGATGGCCCGCCGGACGCTGGTTTCCGCAGACGAAGATATGTTTTTCAAACTGGGGCATCAGGCTACCGTGGGCACTTGAATTTCCTTTGCCGCATCGACCTTGGCACCGACCTCCGCGTCCCAAATTCCGTCGAAGTCGACGAAATATCCTTGCACGTCGATGCCGGGTATCGCGGCGCGCAGGTTCGCGGCGGCAAGTTCCAGTTCGCGCTGATGATGTGCGGCTTCGGCCGCGGCGTCTCCGCCGAATCCTGCGGCGAGTCCGCCATACGCGCCGCAGTCGGAGTGCAGCATCAGGATCACGCGCCGCGTGCCGTGCAGCCGCATGGATTTGCGAATCTGGTCCAGCACGAAGGCGCGGTCGCTCTCATGCTCGGGAGAAGCCATGCACTTCGCTCCACCGGCGATCTTGATGGGATCGGAATTCACGACGCCGATGCGCTTCAGAAACTTCCGAAATCCCAGCTCGAAGCGATTATCGAAGCACCATAGGATAGCCGCATCGCAATGATACTTCTCGCGCGGAGCATCGAAGTGGAACACTTTTTTCATGGGCCCTCCTCGACGAAGTCTCACAACCATCTTACCTGACCGCAGGGCGGCGTTCAGCAGGTAGCGTCTCTGCGCGTTTCTTCTGAGAACCGAGAACTGAGAACCGAGAACTTCCTGCCGTGCGTTGCTATTCGCCTCGCGGACACGATAAAATCATTCGTACACATCTTCTCCGCTCTTATCCCTAGAATTTTCTGTACCGGCATTCCCTGCGGGCAAGGAGTGTGCGAACCCGGGCGCAGAGCAGACCTCTGCCTGCCCGAGATTTTCTGACGGAGCTGCCATTGAAAAAAGGCAAGACTGCGGTGATTGTAGGCGCCCAGTGGGGCGATGAGGGCAAGGGGAAAATCGTCGACGTATTGTCAGAGAACTTCTCGGTCGTGGCCCGCTATGCCGGCGGACACAACGCCGGCCACACCGTCATCATCAACGGCAAGAAGTTTGTTCTCCAGTTAGTGCCGTGCGGCGTGCTGCGCGCCCGCTGCCGCAGCGTGATTGGCAACGGCGTGGTGCTCGATCCCATCGCCTTTCTGAAAGAGGCTGCCTCTCTGCGCGAGGCCGGAGTTCAGATCGACGGCCACCTGTTCGTTTCCAACCGCGCCCACGTGATCCTGCCTTACCACCGCATGATCGAACTGGCGGCGGAGAACGCGCCGGGGCGCGTGAAGATTGGCACAACTTCTCGCGGCATTGGTCCCGCCTACGAAGATAAGATGGGCCGCCGCGGACTGCGGGTCGCGGATTTGCTCGACCTGCAGTTGCTCAAGAAGCACATCGCGAACGCGGTGCAAGAGAAAAACATGATCGCGCACGCCCTTTTCAACACCGAACCGCTCGACGCCGACAAAATGTATACGGAGTACGCGCAAGCGGCCGAGAAAATCGCGCCCTTCGTCTGCGATACGGCAATGCTGTTGAACCAGGCGTTGAACAATGGCGAATCGATTCTGTTTGAGGGCGCGCAGGGCACCATGCTCGACATCGACCACGGGACTTATCCGTTTGTGACGTCTTCGAGCGCGACTTCTGGTGGCGCCGTTATCGGTACGGGCGTCGCGCCCACCGCGATCAATTCTGTGATCGGAATCAGCAAGGCCTACTGCACTCGCGTGGGCGAAGGACCGTTTCCCACCGAAGACAAAACTGATGTCGGCGACAATCTGCGCAAGCGCGGCAACGAATACGGAGCAGTGACCGGGCGTCCGCGACGCACGGGATGGCTCGACCTGCCGCTACTGCGCTACTCGGGAATGATCAACGGCACGTCGTGGCTGGTGGTCACCAAGCTGGATGTGCTCGATGAGCTGGCCGAGATTCCGGTGTGCGTCGGCTATAAGATCGACGGCAAGGCCACCGCCGAAGCGCCCGCCCACGCCAGCGGCTACGACAAAATCGAATGCGTCTACCAGAAGCTGCCGGGCTGGCGGACTTCGACCGAGGGCATCACCGACTACGAAAAACTGCCCTCGGCGGCGCGCGAATATTTGGCGTTTGTTGGCAAGGAAGCGGGAGCGAAGGTCGGCATGATCTCCACCGGTCCCGACCGCAACCACACCATTCTGATGGACGAATTCGTTACGGAGTTGAAGACGGCAGCGAAAAAAGCATAGAATCGCTTCCCCGACTTCGAGCGAGCGGGGAAGGAGCGAAACGATGGTGGTGTTGGCCGTTACCTGGATGGCGAAAGTTGGGCACGAAGCCGAAGTCACGGCACTCTTCGAAAAGCTGACCGAGCAGTCCCGCAAGGAGCCGGGCTGTGCCATGTACCAGGTGCATCGGCACAAAACCGAACCGCGGCGCTACTTCATCTACGAACAATACAAAGACGACGCTGCGCTCGAAGCCCATCGTGCAGCGCCTCACTTTTTGCAGCATGCCAAGAAAGATCTGCCCAAGATTGCTGATCGTGTGGAAGGGCACTTGTTCGAGCTGCTGGCGTAGGTTTTAATGTGGCGCGGGCGCCCCCGCCCGCGTTTGTGAGTGAAAGGCAATAGTTCGGCGCGAAGCGCTCTATTTCTTGTCGATCATCAACTCACCGCCCGAAGCGTAACTTTCCTTCGACACTTCGTTGAACGCGACAATGATGCCTTCGCGGCGCGCACCGGCTTCTTCGACCAGCGCGTCAGTGATCCGCTTCGCGATCTTCCGCTTCTGATCGGCGGTACGGCCTTGCAGCATCGTGACTTGTACCATCGGCATGATGAACTCCACGAGTGCGCGGGCAGGATGCCCCCGCGACAGCCGCCGAGACGGCGGCGCTACTTTGCCAGTTCGTATCCCGCAAAGAAAAAGCTCAACTCGAAGCGCGCCGTATCCTCCGCGTCCGAGCCGTGAATCGCGTTGTGCTCGATGTTGCTCGCCCACTTTTTCCGGATTGTGCCCTCTTCCGCCTGGGCAGGATTGGTGGCGCCCATCAGCTTGCGCAGATCGGCGATGGCGTTTTCCTTCTCCAGCGCCAACACCACGATCGGTCCGCTGGACATGAAGTTGGTGAGCGTGCCAAAAAACGGCCGGCTGGCATGCACTGCATAAAATTGCTCTGCTTGATACTTCGAGATTTCCAGCATCTTCATGGCGAGGATGCGGAATCCGTTCTTCTCGAATTGTTCGATGATGTCGCCCACGGCATTTTTGCGGACGGCGTCGGGCTTAACGATAGTGAAAGTGCGTTGCAGAGTTTTCATAGGTTCGGTTGATAATCCTTGGTCACATTTAGATATGAGGCCCACAGGGGCTAAAACCCCGCCATCTCTTGCGTGCTTACGCGGCCTTTGAAGGGCCGCTCTTCCACGGTTGCTCTAGAGTCATTTGCGAAGTCCATCGTCCTTCCAGAGGAATGTCCCGAAGTCCGCGGCTGTTTCTGGAGTGCTAAACGCTCACTCCGATCGCTGCCGCGAGCGTCTCGCCAATCGCTGCCGGAGATTTTGCCACGCGAATTCCGCACGCCTCCAGCGCCTTGATCTTCTCCGCGGCCGTGCCCTTACCACCGGAGATGATTGCTCCCGCGTGCCCCATGCGGCGTCCCGGAGGCGCGGTCTGTCCGGCGATAAATCCCACCACCGGCTTCTTCATGTGCGTCTTCACAAACTCGGCGGCGGCTTCCTCAGCGTTGCCGCCAATTTCGCCGATCATGATCACAGCCTCAGTCTCCGGATCGCGATTGAACAATTCCAGCGCGTCGATAAAATTCGTGCCAATAATGGGATCGCCGCCGATGCCGATCGCCGTCGACTGTCCAATGCCGCGCTGCGTGAGTTGATGCACCGCTTCGTAAGTCAGCGTGCCCGAGCGTGACACAATGCCGATCGAACCTTCCTTGTGAATCGACGCCGGCATGATTCCAATCTTGCACTTGCCCGGAGAAATAATCCCCGGACAGTTCGGCCCGATCAGACGCGATTTGCGGTCCTGCAGAAACTCCCAGGCCTTTACCATGTCCAGCGTCGGAATACCCTCGGTGATGCAAACGATCAGATCGATTTCCGCGTCGGCCGCTTCCATGATCGCGTCGGCCGCGAACGGCGGAGGCACAAAGATGACCGTGGCGTTGGCGCCGGTCTTGTCCGCGGCCTCGCGCACGGTATTGAAAATCGGCCAGCCCTCATGCGTCGTCCCGCCCTTGCCTGGCGTCACGCCACCGACAATCTGCGTGCCATAAGCGGCGCTGGTTTTGGCGTGAAAGGTGCCTTCACGGCCGGTGAGGCCCTGCACGATGACCCGCGTATTCTTATCAACCAGAATTGACATTAGTAATTCCTCGTTACTCTCAGCGCCATTCTGTTACGCCCGCAGTTCCCCGCGCCGCTGCCACTACCTTGTCGGCGGCATCTTTCATGGTGTCAGCGACCGTGAAGTTGAGCCCGGATTCCATCAGAATTTTCTTGCCTTCGTTGACGTTGGTTCCTTCGAGCCGCAAAACAACCGGCAGCTTGATGTTCGTCTTGCGCGCCGCTTCGACCACGCCGTTGGCCAGCGTGTCGACCCGCAGGATGCCGCCAAAAATATTGATCAGCACCGCCTTCACGCTCTTATCGCTCAGCAGGATTTCAAACGCGTGCGCCACCTGCTCGGAACTCGCGCCTCCGCCCACGTCGAGGAAGTTTGCCGGCATCCCTCCCGCATACTTGATGATGTCCATGGTCGCCATGGCCAGCCCAGCGCCGTTCACCATGCAGCCGACACTGCCATCGAGTTTGATGTAGTTCAGGCTATACTTCGAGGCCTCGACTTCGAGCGGATCTTCTTCCGTAATATCGCGCAATTCCCGCAGGTCAGGGTGGCGGAACAGCGCGTTGTCGTCGAATGTAACCTTGGCATCGAGCGCGAACAATCGACCGTCGGTGGTGGTGATGAAAGGATTGATCTCCAGGAGCGAACCGTCAGTATCGAGAAAAGCTCTATACAGACTCGACAAGAACTGTACCGCCGGATTGATCTGCTGCGCCTTCAGTCCGAGCATGAACGCAATCTTCCGCGCCTGAAACGCTTCGAGGCCCATGCCGGGATCGATGTGCTGCTTCAGAATCGCATCCGGAGTTTCCGCCGCAACTTGTTCAATGTCCATGCCGCCCGCGGCTGAAGCCATGAACACCGGCTTGCCCTCGGCGCGATCCACCAGAATGCCAAGGTAGAGTTCCTTCTCGATGGGCAGCGTTTCTTCGATCAGCAATCGGCGCACGATGCGGCCCTCAGGCCCGGTCTGATGCGTTACCAGTTTCATGCCCAGCATTTTCGCTGCCAGCTCGCCGGCTTCTTCCACCGACTTGGCAATCTTCACGCCGCCGCCCTTGCCGCGGCCCCCGGCATGAATCTGTGCCTTGACCACGACTCCGCTCGCTCCCCCATCGAGCAATTCTCTGGCGACCGCCTCGGCCTCCACCTGCGATGCCGCCATCGCCCCGCGCGGCACACTTACGCCATACTTCTTGAGAATCGCCTTCGCCTGATACTCATGGATTTTCATAATGCGCTCGTCAATTAAGAATTAAGCTCGTCAGTCAAGAACGTCAGTTAAGATTCGGAAGGACCGAGCTTGCGGCGTCGCACTGCGGGCAGCAAACTTTTAATTCTATAGAAGGCCGGGGAATTAGGGCAAACCTTGGCTGCCCGACACGGCAAACCTGCGACTTTCTGCCCAATGCGAACATCCAACGCCAAGGATTGCACCGGAGGTCCCCGTCGTGAAGATCGAGTCCTTGAACGTTGCGCGTCCGCAGCTCATGGTGTACCAGGGAAAGACCATCAACACTGGAATCGTCAAGAAGCCGGTGTCGGGTCCGGTGCAACTGCGCACTTTGAATCTGGACGGCGACCGCCAGGCCGATCTCACCGTGCACGGCGGCCCTAACAAGGCGGTCTACGCATACCCTTCGGAACATTATCCGGACTGGCGCCGCGAGCTGCCGGGAGTCGATTTAGCGTGGGGAATGTTCGGCGAAAACTTCACCACGTCGGGCCTGGCCGAAGACGACCTTCACATCGGCGATCGCTTTCAGATTGGTTCGGCGATCGTGGTGGTCCGCCAGCCGCGCACTCCGTGCTACAAGTTGGCCGCCAGATTTCAGCGCGAGGACATTCTGGAAAGATTTCTGCTCGGCGGCCGCAGCGGCGTTTACTTTTCGGTCGAGCAGGAAGGGACGGTCGCGGCAGGCGATACCTTCGAACTGCTCACGCAGGAGCGCGACGGAATTACGATCTCCGAAATGAACCGGCTGTTCGTGCGGGAAAAATACAATCAGGACCTGCTGCGTAAAGCGGTTCGTACCCCGGCGCTGCCGGAAGACTGGCGCGAATATTTGTCGGAGCGATTGCAACGGACGCTGGCGCAGTAAACCTGAGAAACGAACCGGATCGCGTCCGGGTCGAGTCATGCCGTACAATTCCGCCTGACCACATCCGCCCTCCTCTCACATGATCTTCTTACTATGATCCTCGACGCTCTCCATCGCATCGCCAACCACAGTCAGTCGCTGGCTCGCGCTGAAGCTCGCGAAGTGATGTCGGAAGTGCTGGCCGGGAAATGTACGGACGCGCAGATCGCCGCGCTGCTCATCGCGTTGCGCATGAAGGGGGAAACGGTCGAGGAGATCGTAGGCTTCGCCGAGGCAATCCGCGCCGCGGCGGCTCCGTTGCCGATTCGATCGGCAAGTTCGGACGAAAGCTCCGGCCCGCTGGCCGTCACCGGCACGGGCCGAGATGCTCTGACGGAAGAATCGTTGGTCGACTCGTCTTTAGTCGACACCAGCGGCACGGGCGGCGATGCCAGCGGCACCTTCAACATTTCCACGGCCACCGCGCTCGTCACCGCCGGGGCCGGCGTTCGAGTAGCCAAGCATGGCAATCGCAGCATCAGCTCCAAGTGCGGTTCCGCCGATGTGGTCGAGGCTCTCGGGATCAACATCCAGCTTTCCCCGGAGCGCGCCGCGGAATGCCTGCGCGAGGTAGGCATCTGCTTTCTCTACGCTCCGAATCTGCATCCCGCGATGAAGCAGGTGCAGGCCGTTCGCCGGGAGTTGCGCATGCGCACCATGTTCAACCTGCTCGGTCCGCTGACCAATCCCGCGCGCGCCTCCGGCCA
Organism: Binatus sp. (SeqCode); assembly: GCA_035482825.1. Taxonomy (GTDB): domain Bacteria; phylum Acidobacteriota; class Terriglobia; order Terriglobales; family Acidobacteriaceae; genus Sulfotelmatobacter. The sequence continues at coordinate 21,679 of DATHQJ010000373.1, forward strand.
GGTGGTGGGTGTGTATTCGCTCGATCTCGTCGAGAAATTGGCGGAGGCGCTTAGCATGCTGGGCCTGCGTCGTGCGCTGGTGGTGCACGGACTCGATGGTCTGGATGAGATCACGATCACCGGCCCGACTCGCATCGCGGAAGCTCGCGAGGGCTCAGTGCGATCCTATGAAGTCGAGCCGGAAGAGTTCGGCATGGCTCGCGCGTCGCTGCACGAAATCTCCGGCGGCGACGCCCCGGAAAATGCCGCGATCATCCGCGCGGTTGTTGCCGGAGAGAAATCGCCCCGTCGCGACGTGGTGCTGCTCAACGCCGCCGCCGCGCTGGTAGCCGCGGGCCGCGCGGATCATATCGCCGCCGCGCTCCCGCTGGCCACGAAATCAATCGACTCCGGCGCAGCCGCGGAAAAACTCGCAGCTCTTGCGCGTTTTACGTCAGCTATCTGATCACGCCAAAAACGTCTTGTCATCCTGAGCGAAGCGAAGGACCTATGTAATCGCCGGCAGCGCTCGCGTCTTCGCGAGGGAGTTACTTTTCCGCCGGTGCAACCTTGAACACATTGTTCGCCACGTTATGCTCCGGCACGCTGCCATCGTTGACCACGATCTCCTGCGGCGCCGCAGGAACCTCCACGCGAGTCACCGCCTTGTTCTTGGCGCGAACCTCCATCCGCCGCATGACTTCGCCACCATTAAATTTAACAACGACCGGAACCTCGGCTCCGGCCGTGCCCAGATTATCCAGCGTGATGGTCAGCATGAACGATCCGGTCGGGGTTTTACTCGAGAAAGCAGATTCGACTTTGAAATCGGGCAACCCGCGGTCGCGGTAGACCCAATCATCGAAGAACCAAGCCAGATCGCGCTGGGTTTGCGCCGCGATGAGCCTCGGCATGTAGGAAGCATCTTTGTCCTGCTCGGGGCGATAGGCCGCGAACGCCTTCTTCAGGGCCGGTTCGCCGATTATGTCGCGCAGCATCCACCAGACATACATCGCCTTGCTGCGATACAGTTCCTCGCTGGTCGTGTTCACCAGCGAGTGGTTTACTTCATCTTCAGATCGCGGCATCGCGCTCGGGTTTTCGATTTCGCCGAGCGCGAACCGGTGCAATCCCATGTAATCGAGCGCGGCGGGCCGTCCCTTTTCGCGCTCGAGATAGAGCGCCTGGGCGAAGTGGGCGAGCCCTTCTTCGATCCACGGACGGAACGACAGGAATGCAGCATGCGTAAGCTGATGGGCGGCCGCGAGTCCCTCGATTTTGGAGTCGTCGCTCGCCAGCGGCGTGAGCAGAAGCGCACCGCTCTCAAACGCCGCGGCCTTACGGTCGGGAAGATCTGCCGTTTGCGCTTTCTCGCGCATGGGGCCAAACCAGTCGGTGATGAACGGGAGAACTTTGTCCGCGGCGTCTGCGAAATTTGCGGCTGCCACGTCATGTCCGGGCAGGTAGCGCACTTCGACTGCGGGCCGCTCCAGGACTTGATAGTCGGCAACAACAAACGTCGGCACGTCGAGGCGTGCTGCTGGGTAAGTGCAATCCCAGAGGACCCGGGAGATTCCCATGGACTCCTGCATCGTATTCAGGCACTTGGCCCCGTTGAAGAGGACCTGACGAGGCTCACTGTTGTCGGTGGTCAGCCCGATCTTCAGATGCATCTTCGACCCTGCCTCGCGGTTCTTCCATCTCGCGAGAACCTCAAACAAACTGTTCCCCTCCGAAAGATTCGCCACCTCAGTCGCAATCGGATACCATGCCACATATCCCGCACCGCGCACCGCCGTGAACTTCGTGTCAATCTCGTCCCAGTCCGTGCTGTTGGCCGCTTCCTCCGGCGTGTCAATGCGCGTCAGCCGTGTTGCGTCGCGCAAGATCACGCCTTCGTAAGCAATCTCCAATTCGATCGTTCCCCCGGGCGGGATCGCCTGCGGCAAAGTAATGACGGCTTCGGAAAGTCCGCCGGTGTGGTCGATGTCGGAGGTGTAAGGCTGCGTGACAAACTGCACCGCCTTGTCGCCGGCCTTCACCGACCGCCAGTCGAGGGACGACGAAATCTGCAGCACGGCGATTTTCTGCGCAATCGACGAATCGTTGTGCAGCGTTATTTTGCCGCGCACACCCAGGCGATGCTGCTCCGGCTCAATCTGCAGAGTGAGATCGTAATTGGTAATGCTGAAGGCCTCGCGGTCGAGAGCGAGAACATTTACCACAGAGGCACAGAGGACACAGAGAAAACTCAGGCTCTTGAACCAGGGCGTCATTCCGGGTTCGATGCGCCTTCTCGCGTTCGCCGCTGCCTCACGATTTCATACAACACGACCGCGGCAGCGACCGAAACATTCAGCGACGGAACCTTCCCCAGCATCGGAATCGAAACCAGGAAGTCGCATTTCCGCTTGACCAGATCGTGCAGCCCCTTGCCTTCACCGCCCAGCACCAGCGCGCAGTCCATGTTGTAATCCAGTTCGTAATAAGGCTGCCTACCGCGCTCGTCAAGGCCCACGGTCCACACGTTGTGCGCCTTGAGATCTTCGATCGTGCGCGCGATGTTCGTCACCTTCGCGATGGGCATGTGCTCGCTCGCTCCCGCCGAAACTTTCGTGACCGTCCCGGTCACGCTCGCAGATCGCCGTTCCGGAATCACCAGGCCGTTCGCCCCAGCGGCATCGGCAGTGCGCAGAATCGCGCCCAGATTGTGCGGATCCTCCACGCCATCGAGCACGACAACCAGCGAATATTCCGCCCGCTTGGCATTGATGACATCTTCAAGATCGTTGTATTGCTTGGCCGACGTGACCGCCACCACGCCCTGATGTGAAGCATTGCCTGCAAGCTTATCGAGCTCGGTGCGCTCCAGAAAACGCACGTTCACGCCCAGGCGCCGGCAGTCTTCAATGAGCCGCTGGAGGCGGATGTCGTGCCGCTCCTTGGCCATTCCGACCCATTCAAACGCCCGCCCGCGCGCCTTCAGCGCCTCGGTCACCGAGTTGATGCCATAGATGTAGTGCATGAGTATTCAGTGTACCGAAAACGTGGAAGAGCGGAGCTTCAGCGCCGCATTTTGTGGAAGAGCACGGCTTTAGCCGTGCGTTAAGGGATTAACGAGAATGGGCTTTAGCCCTGAGGGCGAGCGTGATGTCAGCCGGCTCCGGCCGCTCCGTGTAATCCTCATTCGCCGACACGAATAAAACGTTGCCGTCGCGGTCGAGAATGTAAGTCGCCGGAATCGGCAACTCCCAACTCTCATCGCCATTCGTGAAGGGCAGATTGACGAACGCACGCCGGTAAATCGATTCCTGCGCCTCCGGCACGCGATAAGTCAGTCCAAACTGCCGCGCGACTTTGTTGCCAGCGTCCGCGAGCAGCGGAAACCGCAACTTGTGCTGATCGTGCATGAAGAACGACTGCTTCACCGTCTGCGGCGAAATGGCGACGAGCGTCGCTCCGGCCTGCTCGATCTGCGGCAGAACCAGATTCATGGCCTCCATCTGCCCCACGCAAAACGGGCACCATCGACCGCGGATGAAACACACTACCATCCGTCCTATGGCCAGCAGATCAGAAGAAGAAACAATCTTATCGTCGTGGCCGGGAAGTTCGAACACAGGCGCCCGTGCTCCGACCGACAGAGCATTCGCCGCAAGGCGCCTCTGCTTCAGCGCAGCAACAGCCTGTGCGTGAATCGCCTGCGTGTCCGCCGGAACATACTTCGCGATGAGTTCCTTGCGCTCGGCAAGGATTTCACGCAGCGGCCGAGCATCGGTGCTCTCGTCGGACTCTTGCAGCGATCGCCACTTCATAAGGTCAGTTGTCCAAGCGAAGACCTTGCGCGAGTGCATATTGATCTTGGTCGCGCACGACTGACAGCCCCGGCGTTCCAGGCTTCACGCGCACCCGCAACTGGCTTGCTGGGGAATACTGCTCGACGTATGTTTCTGCCGACCTGTTTATCACGAAAGGTTTGCCGTTGACGCCGGTGTATAGCTTGCCGTCCAGTTTGTACTCGTACCGAATCTCCGCTACAGCGCAACCGAACCCGCCTGGACGGTAGTTGGTCCCCGTAATGCTCGCTGCTTCGAGGGGCCACTCATGAGAGCCGAGCGCTTTGAAAAAGCGAAAGATAATTCTGATGAAGTACTCGACATAAATATCGAGAAAAAAGCCCATCAGCGCCTTCCCGCTAGAAATGTCTCAGCTTATTCGAATTCTCCCTACATCCCCGGCATCTTCATCCCCGCCAGCCTTCTCGCGAAGCTGGGTTTCCCCATCTGCTTGAACATCTTTTTCATCTGCGCGTACTGGCGAAGCAGATTGTTCACTTCCTGCACGGTCGTGCCCGAGCCGCGGGCGATGCGCTTGCGGCGGTTGCCGTTGATGACTTCATGATGATTGCGCTCGTGCGACGTCATCGAATTGATGATGGCCTCGACGCGGTTGATCTGCTTCTCGTCGATATTGTCGGCGGCCTTCTGCAGACCGGAGAACGGGCCGATCGAGGGCAGCATGCCCATCAGGCTCTTCATCGATCCCATTTTTTTCACTTGCCGCAGCTGGTCGCGAAAATCTTCCAGCGAGAAGCCGTCGCCGGTCAGAGCCTTGGTGGCCATTTCCTGCGCCTTCTTCTTGTCAATCTGCGATTCCGCGCGCTCAATCAGCGAGAGGATGTCGCCCATGCCGAGAATGCGCGACACGATGCGGTCGGGATGAAACGGCTCCAGCGCATCATATTTTTCGCCGACGCCGATGAACTTGATGGGTTGCCCTGTGACCTGGCGAATCGAAAGCGCCGCGCCGCCGCGGGCGTCGCCGTCCATCTTGGTTAGGACGACCCCGGTCAACGACAGCTTCTTATGGAACTCTTCTGCCGATCGCACCGCGTCTTGTCCGGTCATGGCGTCGGCTACGAACAGAATCTCCGACGGATTCAGCAGCTTCTTCAGCGACTGCATCTCGTCCATGAGTTGATCGTCAATGTGCAACCGGCCAGCGGTATCGACGATCAACACGTCGCAGCCGGAAACGATCGCTTCGCGCCGCGCCTCTTTCACCAACCGCTCGACGGTTGCCGTGTTCGCCTCGGCGACCTGCCCTTCGTAGATGTGACTCTTCACTGCTTGGGCCACAACTTTCAACTGCTCGCGTGCGGCGGGACGATACACGTCCACCGAAACCAGCAGAGGGCGATGTCCGCCAACCTTGAACCAGTTGGCCAGCTTGCCGGAAGTTGTGGTCTTGCCGGACCCTTGCAGTCCAGCCATGAGTACGACCGTGGGCGGTTGCGACGCGAACTTCATGCGCGCCGTGTCCTTGCCGAGGATCTCGACCAGCTCGTCGCGCAGAATCTTGATGACCTGTTCGCCCGGCGACAGCGCCGTCATTACTTCCTGGCCGACGGCCTTGGCGCGAATCTGGTCGATGAGCTGCTTGACGACTTTGAAGTTGACGTCAGCCTCGAGCAGCGCGAGGCGAATTTCGCGCAGCGCCTCGTCAATGTTTTCTTCGGTGAGTTTGGCCTGCCCGCGAAGCGACTTGAACGCGCGCTGTAGTTTTTCCTGTAGATTCTCAAACATGACGATAACTTCAATTTTATCAGCTTCCGCCGCTTCAACTGGCCGGGTAGAATGGCAAATCGTGGAGAGCAGAGAATGTTTGGATTTGGTTCAAAATACGCCAAGTTTTGGAAGTGGTTTCAGGCGCACGACGATGACGTCTTTCATTTCGAAAGGAACCGGCAGAAGGTCTTTGAAGAACTGGCCGCACAGCTCCGTCGCGTGCACTCCGATCTTGTATTTGAGTTCTCTAGTATCAGCGAAGGTCGACGGGAGTTTACCGTAAGTGCGGGAGGAATACGCGCGGCATTTCCCGAAGTGACTGCACTCGTTCATGAGGCACCACCCCTGCCGCACTGGGAAGTCATCGCTTTCCGACAAAGGAAGGACGTCCCGAAAATTCGAACTGGAGACAAGGAGCTTGATCGAGATGCGGTGTTCTTTGACTATGTTCCGGTAGACGACAAGATCGACATGACCGTCTTTATCCCCGGAATGGCAGACGCTTCGACACAAGACATCGTTGGTCTGAAAACAATAGGCTACTTGTTCCTGGATGCGGTAATTGGCGAGTACGACGTTGAGACCAAAATCGCCGGGATTGAATTCGTTGACGCCGCTGCTTTCCCGGAAAGGCGAAGAACTCCGCTGCGGGAGTTACCTGATGTTGTCGACAAATTGCCAGAGACTGTTCAGTAAAGCGTAGCCTCCAAGGATCTTCGTCACCCTACCTTCGGCCGCACCATCTCAAATCTCTGCGTCGTTCTCGTGTACTGAATCCCGCCCATGCGCCCGATCAGGTCGAACGAATCGCGGTCAAGCTTCCCATCCTTCATATTCGCCTCGTCGACGTGGATGGAGACAATCTCGCCGATCACCAGGCTGCTGCTTTCGGGAGATGGAGAGAAATCCAGAATCTGATACAGCTTGCACTCAAAACTCACCGGCGATGCCGCTACTCGCGGAACGCTCACGACCTGCGACGGTGCTGAGGCAATCCGCGCCAACTCAAATTCGTTAATCGACGAGTCGTATTCGCCGCTGGTCTGGTTCATCGCCTCGGCCAGATCGTAGGTCACGATGCTGATCACAAATTCCTTCGTCTCGCGAATGTTTCGCAGCGTGTCTTTCGGTTCTCCCGTCGCGGAGCCGGCTCGCTTTGGAGGACGAAGTCCGGGCGCAAACGCAAGCAGCGGCGGCGCCGTGCAAACGCAGTTGAAAAAAGAAAACGGCGCCAGATTCGGCTGACCGGAGGCGCTCACCGTGGACACCCACGCAATCGGCCGCGGCGCAACTGAATTGAGAATCAGGTTGTAAATCTCTTTGCGGGAAAGCTGGGAAGGACGGATATTCATCCTCGAAGTATATCTTCAGCTGGCGTCAGCTCCTGGGTGAGAACACTTCCTTCGCCGCAATTACCGTATTGCTATGAATGGTGACCGTGTCCTCCACATTCCGCGCATACCCGCCGGCGAAAGTCACCATCACCGGAATATCCCGCGCGCGGGCCACACGAAACACCAGTTCGTCGCGCTTCTTCAATCCTTCAATCGTCAAGTCGAGTCCGCCGAGCTGATCTTCGCGATAAGGATCAGCGCCTGCAACGTAGCACAACAGATCAGGCTCAAACTGCCGCAGTCCGGAACTGAGCGCATTGTCGAGCCACGCGAGATAGTCAGCGTCGCCGGTGCCGTCGGGCAGGTCGACGTCAATCGACGATGGCGGCTTAAACATCGGATAGTTGTTGTGCTGGTGCAGTGAGATGGTAAAGACATCGCCGGCATGGGCTCCGCGCATCTTCCCTTGGGGAGCGCCAGTCTTAGCGGCCGGCGACGGTGACAGCGTCGAATGGGAAGCCGACGGCAAGGGAACGCTTTCAGTCCGCGTTCCGGCAAAAATCGCGGCGGTGCCGTTGCCCTGGTGCACGTCGCAATCCACGGTCATCGCGGTGCGGATCTGGTTGTCGCGCTGCAGCCGCCGGATCGCGACCGCCACGTCGTGGATCATGCAGAATCCCTCGCCGTGGTCGGGGAATGCATGGTGAAATCCGCCGCCAATGTTGATGCAGACTTTGTCGGTCAGGCATTGCCGCGCGGCCAGAATCGATCCGCCCGCCGCCAGCCAGAATGCCTTGACCAGTTCGTCAGAAAACGGAACTTCCAGCTCCATCGCCTCGCGCGGACTGAGCGTGCCAGTCTTCAATTTCTGCACATACTCCGGCGTGTGGACCAGAAGAATGTCGAGGTCGGTCGCGGGCTTGGGCTCGAGAAAGTCACTGGCCTCGGCGACGCCGGTCGCCAGCAGCCGGTCGTGAACCCGCCGGTATTTTTCAGCAGGGAAGACGTGTTCGCCGATCGGGAGGTAGTAGGCGTTGCTGTAGACGAGCTTGAAGGGCGGCATGATGTTTCCAAGATCATACCTCCACCGATTGTCATGCTGAGCGGAGAGAGAGGGTCCGCTCAGCGGACCTTCTCTCGGAGTCGAAGCATCCCTGTGAGTTGATACCAACAGCGGGGCTCGGAGTCAGCACACTCGTGGGAACCTTACGTTATCGAGAGGATAGGGATCCTTCGACTCCGCGGCTGCTTCGCTTCGCGAACCAGCCACTACGCTCAGGATGACAGGGGATGAGAGCTAACGCCTCTTCGGTGGCACTATCGGCACGATCGACCTTCTCACCGGCACAATCGCCCCCTTTGCCGGATCGGCCGCAGCGTTCGCTCGGGTGAGCACTTCCTGCTGGATGTACTGCACGAACTCCTGGATCTGCCGCTGCATCTCTTCCATGCGCTCGCGCATTTGCAGAATGATGGCCATGCCGCTGATGTTTACGCCGAGATCCCGCGCCAGCGACAGGATGAACTCCAGCCGCAGCAGGTCTTCGTCGGTGTAGAGGCGGGTGTTGCCTTCGGTGCGGGAAGGCTTGAGCAGTCCTTCGCGCTCGTAGAGCCGCAGAGTTTGCGGATGAATGCCATACATCTCGGCCACGGCCGAGATCATGTACGCGCCTTTGGATTTCCGTTTGGTCACAGGTTTCACTCGATCCGCTCGGGATTTTCGCCAGCGGGCTCCCGCTTCGCTCGCACCCGCAAATCGGCTTAACCGCACGTTGGTGCCATCACGTCGGTGCCATAGTGTCGCGGTTATACCCATGTTAGCTTAAGCCACACCCTCTTCCCGGGGGAAAACAAATTACAACTGGAGAGTGATAACAACCATCATGCAGAAGTCTGTCCGCCGCTTCGTGATTCTTGCCTGCAGCTTGTTCTTAACGCTGGGTTCTCTCACCTATGGTCAGTCCAACCCGAACGACCAACCGTCCGCACCACCGGCCAAAGCGAAAGCCGATTCAGACGAAAGTTCGGCGAGGGTCGGTATCGGCGTAAAAGGGTCCCTGCTGGGTGGGGGCGTCGAAGTGGCAGCGCGAGTAACGCGCCACACCAACGTCCGCGCTGGCTTTAACATCATCAGCTACAGCCGGGACTTTAACAAGGATGGAATCACCTACAATGGCACGCTAGGCTTCAAGACGGTGGAAGCGCACTACGATATTTTTCCATTCGCCGGGAACTTCCACGTCAGTCCGGGAGTGCTGGCCTACATCGGCGATCCGATCACGGCGAGCGCTGCCGTGGCTGGCGGTCAGAGTTTCACTCTGGGGGGCACCACCTACTACAGCGACACGACGACACCCGTTACCGGTAACGGAAAGATCGACTTCAACCGCGCCGCTCCGATGGCGACGATCGGCTGGGGCAACCTGGTTCCGCGCCGCCACAATAAGCATTTCAGTGTTCCGTTCGAACTCGGAGTGGCATTTCAGGGATCTCCCAAGGCAACGCTCAGTCTGGGAGGAAACGTTTGCGACTCTCCAGGCGTAAACTGTCGCCCCGCTGCCACCGACACTGGAGTGCAGACCAACGTTCAGTCGGAGCAGACCAAACTCAACAACAGCATGTCTTTCTTCAAGGCCTATCCGATTATTTCGGTTGGCTTTGGATATGCCTTCTAGGCGAGTCGCAAAACCGAGTCGCGAATTAAGAAGGCCACGGATCAGCACGGATTTTCACGGATTTGAAATCCGCGTTGATCCGTGTGAATCCGTGGCCAAGTCTCTTTCTTACGCCGCCGGTTCAGCCTTTTGCTGCACCGGCGCCGACCACCCCGCCGGTTTCAGCGCATGATTGATGAAGTAGACCACGAAGCCCGCCGCGATGAGGATCATTCCGAAGGCGAACGAACTCATATTCCAGATCTGCTCATGCTCGCTGCGGAAGATGGAAAATCCCAGGAGCAGCATGGGCGGAATGCCGATGGCAATGGCTCCAAACAAGCCGCCGGGCACGCGGAACGGCCGCTTCAATTCGGGCTCGCGGAAGCGGAGCACCGCCAAAGCGATGAATTCCAGCCCAAGGCTGAAGCCGTAAAGAAGAATGTCGATGGTGACCAGCCGGGCGAAGCCCAGGCCGAGACACATCGCCCATCCGATGGCCAGCGCAATAATCGCCACCCACGGCGCCCGCGACTTTTTCTGCAGCTTGCCGAACACCGCGGGAAGCATGCCATCCTGCGCCATCGCCAGCGGCAGACGCGAGTAGCTCATCACCAGCGCGTTGAACATACCGAAGGCGCTCATCAGGCCCCCGAGCACGACGCCGATGCGCAGCAACGGCCCGCCCAGCAGTCCGGCAATGTCGGCCCACGATCCGGTTTCCCAGGCGGTAGCCTTCAGGCCGGTGATCCACATCGCGGCAAAGGGCAGAACGTAGGTCGCCGCCACAATGCAGACCGCGACCAGCATGGCGCGCGGATACGTCCGCTGCGGCTTCTCCACTTCCGTGGCGATGGTCGACGCGTTGTCCCATCCCATGTAATTCCACATGCAGATGAGTAGCCCGCCAAGAATGTCGACAGTCGAGGTCGTCGGTTTGGTTACGGCGTTGACCAGCGCGTGGACCTTGAACGGGGCGAGCACCACGACCGCCACGAACGGCGCCGACAGTGCGAGGAACAGCCACAGCGAAGTGAGCGAAACCACCTTCACTCCAGCAATATTCAGCAGAGCGCAAGCGACCACGACCGCGAGCGCAACCCACCATCCGCGATTGCCTTCCTGAAACCAGGGAAACATCCGCGTCAGGTAGGCCACGAACAGCGTGGGATAAATCGCCATGTCGAAAATGGACGCCACCAGCGAGAGCCAGGCTTCCTGAAATCCCCAGAAGTTGCCCATGGCGCGGCGCACCCAGGCATAGTATCCGCCTTCATAAGGCAGCGCGCTCGAAAGCTCGCCGATCATGAAAGCCGTAGGCAGGCTCCAGAGCAGCGGGGTGAGCAGCAGAATCAGAATCGCGCGTCCATAACCGGCGCCATGCACGATGTCTTCTGTGCCATAGGTTCCGCCCGACACCATAAAGAAGGTGGCGGCGACCAGGGGCCACAGCGTGAGGCGAACGAATTTTTTTGGAGTACGGCCGGGTACGGCGGTGAGGTGCTGGGGCTTTTCGAATTGTCCACGCGGAGCGCTAGCTGTTGCCAATTTCTATGTCTTCCTCCTCAAGCGACTCACTCTCACCACCGCGTCTCCCTTGGTCTTTGACGTCAATCCGACATCAGGACGCGTTTCTCGCGGCTCCCGGGTAACTGCGATTCCCGGGCATTCCGGTGGAGTTAGTTCGCAAGTGTGAGATTACGGGAATTTTCCACAGATGCAAGATATTTTTGTGGTTTTTACAAACATTTTGCCGAGCAGGTCAGGTACGGAGGTAACGCGGGCAAAGTGACGGCCCGATGCCAACGATCTTTCTGTTTGATGTGGCCGCGCAGACTGGTTATCATGCGCAACAGTTTGGAGGAGTTCTATGAAACTACCGTTTCTTGCTGTCGCTCTTTCCCTGGCTGCGCTGTTCGCGGTACAGCCGTCGCAGGCGCAAAACGCCTTCACGCCCGATCAGGTGAAATTCGGTCCCGCTCCGCCGTTCCTGGCGCCGGGAGCGCAACTCGCTGTTCTGGAAGGCAACCCCATGGCGGATTCCGGCGACTTCACCATTCGTCTGAAAATGCCCGACGGTTACAAAATCTCACCTCACACCCATCCCAACCGGGAGAACGTGACCGTCATCTCCGGGACTCTCAAAGTAGGCATGGGAGATAA
>DATHQJ010000374.1:0-2105 GCA_035482825.1 Binatus sp. (SeqCode)
GATTTTTGTGCTTCACGACGTCGAAGGTTACGAACATAATGAAATCGCAACCATCGTGGGTTGCTCGATCGGGAACAGCAAGTCGCAGCTCCACAAAGCACGCATGAAGCTGCGCGACCTGCTCAAGATGAATCGCGCCGAACAGGCGGAGAAATCCTGAGCACTGTTTTGCAAGGGCGCGGCTTCTATTCGCGAAGAATTATGAATTACGTGATCCGGCACAGATCGGACACGCTGGTAACCTTGGCCGAGGCGCAACACGGCAAGCTGATTTGAATTGGCGTTACACTGATGCCGACCGATTCAAACAGTGCTTGGGGAGAGCGGTATGAATTGCGTTGAGTTACAAGCCAGCCTGGCAGAGTTCGAAGATGCCAGAAGCTCCGACCAGCGGGCGCATTTGAAAACCTGCCCGGGATGCTCGTCCCTGGTCGCGGAATTAAATCTGATTGCCGCCTCGGCGATTGAACTGCGCGGGGCGCAGGAGCCCAGTCCCCGAGTGTGGAACTCAATTGAGATTGCGCTGCGGCGAGAGGGACTGATTCGCCCGCAGCGGACCAGCCGTTCTCTTCTGCCTGCGTTCAGCAGTCGCTGGGCGTGGACGCGCTGGGCGGTCCCAGCAGCCGCTGTCTTGCTGATCACGCTGGGGGTTTATTTGCGCCAGCATTCTCCGGCGGTGCAGGTAGCGCGGGTCACATCGCCACCGGTTGCGGTTTCCGACCTGGCCATTGCGGGGCTGAACGATGACGACCTACTGCAGGAAGTCGCCCAGCTCTCGCCCGCCCTGCAGGCTCAGTACACCGACAATCTCCGCCACGTCAACGAATACATTCAGGATGCGAAAGGCGTGGTGGCCGACAATCCAAACGACGAGGAGGCTCGCCGTTCTCTGATGGAAGCCTATCAGGAGAAAGCCATGCTTTTCGATCTGGCCATGGATCGTTCTTTGCCATAGAGTAGGGCATTCCTCTCCGCGGGGTACGCTGCACGGAGAGCCGGGTCATGCGACAGAGTTCGAATGAAGTCCGAGTGAAGTTCGAATGAAGTTCGAACATGGGCAACCGAGCAAGCAGCAGTCGAGGAAACTTATGAGCGCGCGCACCTTCCAATTTGCCGTCGCCGGCGCAATGCTGGCGGGGACGCTAATCGCCCAGACCCACGCCATCGAGGCGCGCAAGGACTATCGCTTTAACGTCGGGCCCCGGGCCGGAGTCTCGGTCAACAATCCTTACGGATCCATCTCGGTCAAACCTTCGACCGGCAACGTCGTGGTCATCAATGCGCTGCTGGCTTCCGATAAAGTCGAGGTCGATAATAACCTGGTCGGCAATCGCGTCGAGATCCAGTCCCACCTGCTGCCCGGCGCCGATTCGCAATCCGGACGCGTGGACTACGAAATTCTCGTGCCTGCCGACGCCAGCATCACCTTGCACTCCAGCACCGGCCCGCTGCGCGCCGAAAGACTTCATGGCGACGTAACTCTGGAAGGCGCCGCCGCCACCGTCGAGATCCGCGACATGACAGGCGGCCACGTGCACGTGAAAACGCTGAATGGCCCCGTCACTCTCACCAATGTGCAGGACGGCCACGTGGAAATCGATTCTCTGAGCGGCGAGGTCACCCTCAACGGCGTCACCGGACCGCTGGTGCAGGTCATCTCCACCAGCGGCAGCATCAGCTACACCGGCGACTTCGGCGACCGCGGCGAATATCGCCTCACCAGCCATAGCGGCAACATCGAAGCGACCGTACCTGAAAGCACCTCCGCCGACGTGAGCGCGCGCTCCGTCCGCGGCGAAGTTCACGACGACATTCCTCTCCAGCCCAAGGCGCACACCTGGTTCGTCATCAAAGAAGGAAGTGCCTTCTGGGGTACCATGGGGCGGGCCGCAGTGTCATCGACCGTGGTGTTGCGCAGCTTCAGTGGTAAAATCCACCTCAGAAAACGAACTTCCAAATAAACAAGCTCTTAGCTACTAGCTCTTAGCTTCTAGCCAAACTGGCGGCAGCTGCGCTGGAGGCTGGCTGCTCTTTTGAAGCTAATTCTTGAAGAAGAGTTCTCGCAAAACCGTGAAGGCGGGGCAGAGGCAGGCGCAGCGTCCGCG
>DATHQJ010000375.1:0-19362 GCA_035482825.1 Binatus sp. (SeqCode)
GTTTACCTTCACCGCCAGGCTTTCCGGCCGCAGCCGCATCCCATGGCACACGGAACAATCCGTCGCCGACATATGATCCATCAGCCAGTCGCGATATCCCTCCGACGTCGACTCCTCCAGGTTCCGCTTCAGATATCCGAAGATTCCGTGAAAGCCGGTTTTCCCGCCGCGTCCTTGCTCGCCATTCAGCAGGAAATCCTGCGTCTTCTCCGGCAATTTCTCAAACGGCATGCTCAAATCGATCCCATAAGCCGCCGACACAATCTGCAACTGGTGAATCAAATTCTGCGACGCCGATCCCGGTCCTAACGCGCCATCCAGCAACGGTTTCGACCAGTCATTGATCACCTTCGCCGGATCGAAATCGTATTTGCTGCCCAGTCCATGGCACTCCGGGCACGCGCCATACATGCTGTTAAACGAAAACGACCGCGGCTCCAGTTGCGGCACGTTGATGCCGCAATCCGGACACGCCAGCTTCTCGGAGTAAAGCTGCTCTTCGCCACCGACCACGGCAACCTGCACCAGCCCGCCCGCCAGCTTCATCGCGAGACCGACCGACATTTCCAGACGATGCTCGATCCCCGGCTTCACCAGCAGGCGATCGATCACGACTTCAATCGTGTGATTTTTCCGCTTGTCGAGATCGATCAACGCTTCGTCGTCCAGGCTGACCAGTTCGCCGTCAATGCGCGCCCGCGTGTAGCCATGCTTGACCAGCGTTTCCATCTCTTTCTTGAATTCGCCCTTGCGCCCGCGGACGATGGGCGCCATCACCATGACCCGATCCTCAGGAGTCAGCGCCATCACCCGCTGGACAATCTGATCGGCGGACTGCCGGCTGATGGCGCGCCCGCATTTCGGACAGTGCGGCACGCCAATCGAAGCGAACAACAGGCGAAGATAATCATAAATTTCGGTGATCGTGCCCACGGTCGAGCGCGGGCTTCGGCTGGTGGTCTTCTGCTCAATCGAAATGGACGGGCTAAGTCCATCAATTGCATCGACATCCGGACGTTCCATCTGGTCTAGAAACTGCCGCGCATAGGCCGATAAAGTCTCCACGTAACGGCGCTGCCCCTCGGCATAAATCGTGTCGAAGGCCAGCGAAGACTTCCCCGACCCGCTCAACCCGGTAACCACAGTGAACGAGTTACGCGGAATCTCCACGTCAATGTTCTTGAGGTTATGCTGCCGGGCCCCACGGACAGAAATCTTGGTAATCGCCATCATTCGCCGGGGTTCATGCCCCTTCCGTAATGTCGACAGGTCAACAGAATTGATGGAAAGTGGAATTGCACAGCTCTACTCCGTATCTTAGTCGTCAACAGCGCGGAGCGTCAACGCAGGGTAGATTTGAGAAGCCCCGAGATTGAATGTTTTGACGCTTGGCTTTCGCGCTGAGGCATAAGTAAAGGTGGGAGAGGCGTTGCAAAGACTCCGATTCTCTAAGGTTGGTTGAACGTGATCTCGTTGATTATGCCGGTCCTCCTCTTCGCCACTGTCATCGCATCCGTGAGCCTGGGCGTTTTCGCCGCGTATGCCGCCGTCATCTGCGTTCTGAACGCATTCGGCCCCAAGTCGCAACATCAGTCCGAACCCGGCCGCCCGCGCCTGGTCCTGCTCCCGACGCAACACCACGCCAGCGGAGATTAGTTTGCATCGGAAGGTTTAGCTTCATGCGGGGACAGCCGCCTTGGGCTGTCCACGGAGCACAGCTCCGCGGCCTTGGAATTCTCGTATCTTCAGGAACCTGGCCTTTCCACGTGGCATGGTGTCTAACTAGAGGATGGGAGCGCCGGTCAAAGTGGTTGCGGGCATTGCAATCATTCTGATCGTCCTTGGCATCTTGCTGCCCACGTGCTACCAGCGTTGGATGAACACGAGAACGTTCGTTGCTCTCGACATGCCAGTTTCTCTCTTCCCCGGCCACATCAAGACACCGGACTTCGAAATCAATCTCAAAGGCTGGTACGAGATCTGGATCAACACAAGAGATCAGGCGCAGGTTCAGGGTGCCGCTACTCCATGTCAGACGTCGCGCTCAAAACGCACTACACCGTGTACCAAGAAGGGCATGAAGTGGCGCACTCGGACGGTGAATCTCAGTATTTGGGACACTTCTTCGCTGGCAGAAAGGGACGCTATAGCTTTGATATCGATGTGTTATCCGACGTGGCCTGTTTGAACAGTCGCGAGCCGCGGATCACAGTATGGACGCGGTCTGACCTTTACGAACTCTTAGACGACCAACTGCTATCGCTTTCAATCGTGCTCGTTCTGGGCGGCATAGGGGTTCTTGCGTTTTCAACCACCAGGTTAGCGGGAAAACGAACGACGGCGCAGGATCAACTGACTATTGTCGAGAACGCCGGGCACCAGTACTATCCTAGGCGCCGGACGCTGCCGCTGAGACCCCGATTGTCGCGCCTGCCATCATTCGGCCTTGTCTACTCGGTCCTTCTTGGTGGCACTTTGATTCCGACTTTCCTGATCTTCCTCTATGCGTGGGACTATGACCACCGATCCGTAGGGATTGAGGTCCATCTCTTGAAACCCGGCCCTCTGAAGGCCGCGGCCGACTCCTGGATCTCACCGCCGGTCGTTCGAGTAGAAAATGCAGGCACCGGCTCCTTGCCGCGTCTTTATCTGAATTCAAAAGCCATTGGGTGGGAAGCATTGGGCCCTGCGTTGAAAGGCGAACTCAAGTCCCGCCCAGACTGGGTCGTCTACGTTGAGGCAGACCGCGACGCGAACTGGGGAGATGCCGTGAATGCGATGGACATCATCCGAGGAGTAGGTGCCAAGGTAGTCCTTCTAACGACGGAACCAACAGCGTCACCGGCAAATTCCCGACGCGCGCGCCAGCATTGACGCCAGCCCGTCTTCCCTCACTCCGGCGGCCCCGTCACCTTCATCTTGCTCTCCACGTGCGTGTGCTGAAACCCGGTATTCTCCAGCGACACCGACACTTCCCGGTTGATGAAGAACAATACATGCAGCCGGAACTCCGTCCCGAACGTCGTCGGAAACCAAACTCCATCGTCCTGCCGCTTGTACTCCACGTTGAATCCGATGCCCGGCAGATCGGTCCCCAGAAATGTCCGCACGCCGAACGGAATGCGCCGTGACAGTTTGGTAAAGACTCGCACCGGCTGAAATTCGGCGGCGTCGATGTACGCCTCGCCCGCCCACGAAATATCGTTCTTATCCTTGGGCCGAAATCCGACGTGGTAGACGCTGCGCCCGTTCTGCACTTCCTGCCCGAGCAGCGTGAATTCGTCATCCTTCTGCCCTTCTGTGGTCAGAGGGAATAAGTCTTTCGCCAGCCCGTCTTTGGTCTTCTCGTTCGACAGATCTTCGCGAAAGCCGTGAATCAAGCTGCCGTCGAGACTCTCCGCCTCCGGAACCGGCTCCCCCTGAAAGGTTTCGTACTTCCCTTTGTTCCAATAGCGTCCAGTCAGCAGCTTGAGCTCTTTCTGAGTTCCGTCGGGCACTGGAACAACGTCATAGTCGGCAGTCTCTTCGCGCAGCAGCCTGCCTTTAGGTTTGTGGGTGACGATGTGCGTGTGCTGCCGGTAAACGTAATGCCGGCGCAGTTCTTCGCCACGATCCTGATTCGCCGCCACGCGCGCCATGATGTCGTCAGCGCTCAGCGACGCTGGCTCAGCAGGCGTCGCCTGGACCGGCGGCGAGCTCTGCGCGAATGAATAGGCGAGTAAGCTTGAAGCCGCCAGAAGAAACCGCGCAACCTGCAGCATCGGCATGAATACACACCTCTCCATCTGGTAGTACGCGCAGGCTTGCGGAAAAGTTCCGGCTCAACCGCATCAGGGCTAGCTTCTTGTAGCGCCGCCGTCCCGGCGGCTGTCGTGCGGGCGTCCCCGGCCGCACCCCGGACGCAAGGGCACTCACTAGTCTTGCCAGTAAACCCGGCCCGGCAAAGCATCTCCCGAGCCCACGTGGTAGCATTTCCCTGAAGCATCTCCTCTCGCCGGTGCAAATGCCCCGCTTCCGCACCATCTCGCTCTGCCTCGTCTTTGCGCTATCCGGCATATCCCTGCGCGCGATCCCCGCCGCCGGAGCAGCCCAACCGTCTCCCTGGCTCGAAGTCCACTCCACGCACTTCACCGTCATCACCGACGCCGGCGACAAAAAAGGCCGCGAGGTCGCTCTCCGCTTCGAACAGATGCGTTCTGTCTTCGCAACCCTGCTGGGAAAAGACCGTCTCAACCAGTCCGTCCCGCTGACCATCCTCGCCTTCAAGAATGACAAGCTCTATTACCAGGTCGCGCCTCTGCGTCTGGGCCAGGACGGCAAAGCCCAGCCCATCGACGTCCCCGGCTTTTTCCTCCCCGGCGAAGATCAGGATTTCATCGTTTTGAACCTGTTCGAAGAGGAATCCTGGCGCGCCGTCGCCCACGACTTCGCTGCCATGCTGCTGAACTACAACTATCCGCCGGCGCAAGGATGGTTCGACGAAGGTCTCGCGGAATATTTCAGCTCGATTCATATGGACAACAAACAAGTCGAACTCGGCGGCGATCCTGAACTCCGCCCCTCGCTCAACGAAGACCTGCTCGGCAACCAGCGCGAGACCCAGCCGCCCAAGTCACTCACCGAATTGCTCGGCAACCAGGTCTGGCTGCCCCTGCCCGACCTCTTCACCCTGAAGCACGACACCTCGCAGCGCAACCAGGGCTCGCACCACACGCTCTACTACGCCGAGTCCTGGATCGTGATGCACTACGTGCTGCACGAGAAGAAGTTGCCGGAAACCGGAGCCTACTTCGACGCCGTCCTGAACCAGCACCTCCCGGTCGAAGAAGCCATTCAGAAGGCTTTCGGCATGAGTTCGGCGCAACTGGAGCAGGCGGTGAAAGATTATTTCCACTCCCAGACCGCGTTGCTGACCGCGCTCGACTCCGCCCGCCAGACCAATCCTGACGCCGCGCGGGCTGCGAACGCCGACCAGGCCTACCACTTCCCGACTCCCGTAGGACCGGACGATTCCGTCATCACCGCCACGCCGCTCTCCGAGGAAAATGAGCGCGCCCTCTACGCGGAGGTTGAAATCCGCATCCCCGAACGCCGCGACCGCGGCCTGCAGGAATTGCAAGCTCTGGCCATAGCGCCCACCCTGGCCGACAAGAAATTCGAATCCAAGAAAGAAGAGAAGCGCCCCGGCGAAGATCCTGACACGCTTCCCACCAACGCCTTCGGCAGCCCGCTTGCCCATCGCATCCTGGCCTGGGACCACATCCAGCACGACGAGTTCGACGAGGCTTCCACCGAACTCTCCGACGCCGGGGCGCTCAACCAGCGCGACATGTGGTTGCGCTATTACCTGTCGATACTGAAGTATCGCGCCGCACAGACCAAGCACGCCGACATGCAGGGCCTGGCCAACATGATGCTCGACCTCAGAGCCGTGCTCGAGTGGTATCCGGAAATGGCCAACGCCTACGACCTGCTCGCCCTCGCCCGCAACGAGGGCGGAAGCACGCCGTCCGCCATGCAGGCCGAGCGCGCCGCCATCAACCTGAGCCCACGCAACGAGCTCTACACCTATCATCTGGCGCAGATTTATGTGGCCAGCAAGAAATGGGACGCGTCTCAGATTTTGCTCGACCGCCTGAAGGCCAGCAGCGATCCGAAAGTTGTCGCGCTCGCCAAAGAATTAACCGAACGCTCCGTGGCCGAACGCAAATACGGCATCCCGCTGGGCGCGGGAACTTCCCCGCAGCCCAAACTCGCGCCGCAGAAGTCGCCATTCGATGTCCTCGAGGAAGACGCCGCCAAGCGCGAGGCCGCCGAAAAAACATCGCAATCCTCCGGCAAGGAGGACACCCGCCCCACAAAGTTCGTTAAAGGCCGCCTGGTCGATGTGGACTGCTCGCAGTCCCCCGCCGCCATCTTGACCGTCAGCGCAGAAGGCGCTGAACTGAAACTCCGCGCCGCAGATTACAAATCCCTGCTGCTGATCGGCGCCCCCGATTTCTCCTGCGAGTGGCGCGACGTCAAAGTCTCAGTCAACTACAAGCCCGGCGGATCCACCAACGGCGATGTGGTCTCGCTGGAAGTGCGATAAAGCTCGCAGATCAGACGGCCCCTTCTGACTCTCGGCGCCAATAAAAAACCCTCCCGCTGCGACCGGGAGGGTTTTGGAATGGTTCGCAGGTTATGCTGCGCGGACGACGTTTGCCGCCTGGAAGCCTTTGGGGCCCTTCAGCAGGTCAAACTCCACGGTCTCCCCCTCGTTGAGCGTGCGGTAGCCGTTCTCCTGGATCGCGGAGAAGTGCACGAACACATCTTCTCCCGTGGAGCGCTGGATAAATCCATACCCCTTCGCCCCGTTGAACCACTTTACTGTACCTTTCTCTCTCACGAAAAAACTCCTTTCACCAATTGCGAAGAATTATTCTCCAGCTTTCTCGATCGTCGCCCCGGTCGATTGAAGTCCCCCTCAAAGAAGCTGGTAGAACTTTTTGGAAAACGTCCACGAGGTGGGGCAGAAGTACTCCAAAAAAGGAAAAGACTCCTCAGTCCCCGCCGCGGAACCTGTCCGCTGCATGAACTTTCGGAGCCCGATAATTTTGGCGCGTTTCCACCACACCCAACCCTAGGTCTACCGCGTACTGGTCTCACCACCGGACCGATTCCCGGTATTGAGCAACCGATAATAAGCACTATTAAAACGATTCGCAAGAAGAATTAGAAAGAAATCGCAAGGTGACCGCAAGTCATTCTAGATAACTTTTACACAGATAAAGAAATAGCCCGGTAACCGCCTGAGGAACTTCGGTTTACCTTGTAGTGGCGGGCTTTCCGAGCTCAGATCTTCGGTCTGTCGGCCGTTCCCATACTCAAGCACCTGCGACCCCAGACCTTTTCCGATGCAGCGCTGGCGCTCTGCTACGATGGGATATCCGCCGTGGCTGACCCTCCCAGTCCGACCATCTCCAAGGCCGACGCTGTGCGCCAGCGTACACTTCCAGCCGCGCCGCGCCCTTCCCGCGGACTGGTTGTCTCCACCCTGAAGTATCTGATGCGGACCGAAGTCCACACCTTTGCCTTCTCGGTGGCAGCGAATTCGATTCTGTCGTTCTTTCCGTTCGTCGTGCTGATGATGACCGTGATCCGCCGCGTCTTTCATTCGCAGGTAATGTACGATGTGATCGTCCAACTCCTGCGCGACTACCTGCCCGCGGGTCAGGATTTCGTCATACGCAATCTCAACTCCATGGTCAATTCCCGCCAGCGCGTACAGGCCGTGTCCCTGGTGATTCTGCTCGTAACTTCCTCGGGCGTGTTCCTGCCGCTGGAAGTGGCGCTGAACCGCATCTGGCGCTTCGAGAACAACCGCTCCTACCTGGGCAACCAGCTGATCTCGCTCGGCCTGGCTTTCGCTTGCGGCGTGCTGGCGCTACTCTCCATCGCGATGACCGCGGTGCCGGTCAAGTTCCTGGAATTTCTGCTGCGCGGCTATGGAACGGGGTTTGTGCAGTTCGTGGGATTTCTTATGATGAAGGTGTTCGCCATGGCCGCCAGTATCGCCATCTTCTTTCTGATCTACTGGCTGTTGCCCAACGGGAAAGTTCCGGCGCGGGCCGTGCTGCCCGCGGCCATTATTATGGGGTTACTGTCCGAGGCTCTCAAATACGCGTACATTCTCGCGCTGCCTCGGCTGAATTTTCAGGAAGTCTACGGTCCGTTCGCGCTGTCGGTTAGCATGATGTTCTGGGCGTTCCTGTCGGGACTACTGCTGCTGGCGGGCGCCAATCTGTCCGCGGAAGAACACCTGCATCACTCTCTGTAATTCTTTAATTCTTTCTCGGTAATTCTTTCCCGCGCAACCTGGCAACCTCGCAACCTTCAACGGGGAACGGGAATGTTCGAAAAGGCGATCCCACGCTTGCGGTTGATGCGGCAGATTAAGTTCTCCAACGCCCTCGGCAATAGATTGATTCCGGGACCGGGCATCAATGCATTCTTTTCTAGGTATTCATCCGCGCCCTCTTCCATCAGCTTTTCCCGGTTCTTCTCGGTCAGACTGCTCAGCACCACCACGGGAATCTCCGCGGTTGCAGGGTCGGCTTTCAGGTGCTTGAGAACTTCCGGGCCGCTCATCTTGGGCAGAATCATGTCGAGCAGCACCAGGTCGGGCTTCTGCTCCTTCGCAGCCAGCAGCGCGGTTTCTCCGTCTTCGGCGGTGATCACCTCGTATCCCGCGCAGAGCAAAGCAGATTCATTCTCCTTTCGCATGGGTTTGCTGTCCTCGACTAAGAGAATTTTCACGTTGTTCTCCCTCGGCACTTTGAACTCTATCGGCACCTTCGTCCAAATTCATTAGCACGGCACTGGCTTGCTCCCGCGTCAGCTCTGTCGTAGGATTCCTTCCATGAGCCATCACATTACCCGGCAAGTTCACGATAAATTCAAGATATTCAGCGGCGCATTGGCAGCCGACGGAACCATCGGCAAGATCGCGGACGAAGTGGCAGCCTTTGCCAGCAAATCCAAGATCGCGCCCAAGAGTATTGGCGTGGCATATCTGGAGCCGAGTAAACACCTGGTGGTTACACTGGGTTATTGCGAGGATGAAGAGCCTTACGGAGTGAAGCTGCACTGCGTTCGACTGGGCAAGATCGAAGTGAAGGGGAACGACTTCAGCGCGCTCGAGAAGAAGATGGCTCAGGCCGGCGGCAAGCACAAAAACATCATTTGCCACGAACTCTACGTCACCGGCGGAAACGACTTTACGGTCGTCGTCATGACCCACGAAGCGAAATAGAAACGCTGGAAATGAAAAAGCGGACGTCCGCGCGTGCAGACGACCGCTTTGGTTTTTCCCACAGCTCATAGCTGAAAGCTGCGCTACTTTTTCTGTTCCCCAATCGAGAGCAACTCGACTTCAAAAATCAGAGTGTCTCCCGGACCGATGTCGCCGCCTGGCCTGGGCGAGTCGCCATATGCCAAATCCGCCGGGATGAACAGCTGCCACTTCGATCCTACCGGCATCAACTGCAGCGCTTCGGTCCAGCCCTTGATGACTCCGCTCACCGGAAACGACGACGGTCCGCCGTGTTTGGAGGAGCTGTCGAATTCCTTGCCGCTGATCAGCGTGCCTTTATAGTTGCAGGTTACGGTGTCGCTGGCGGTGGGCTTCGGTCCGGTTCCGGCGGTGAGGATTTTGTATTGCATCCCGCTGGGCAGAGTCACGACTCCCTCTTTACTCTTGTTCGCCTCGAGAAAGGCTTCGCCTGCTTTGCGGGCGGGCGCGCTGGCCTCATGCGCTTTGGCCTGCTCCGCTTGCATCATCGCCTGCTGAGTCGCGCGGACCTCGGTCTGCAGTTGCATGAGCGCGGCCTTCTCCTGATCTTCGGTCAGCAGCGCCTTGGTTCCAGACAGAGCGTCTTTCAAACCGCGTGCGGTGATCGCGGCATCGATGGACGGGCTTACGCCTTGCCGCTTAAGGTCTGAGGCGATCTTCATTCCCAGGGCGTAGCTGGCTTTCTGTTTCTGCGTGGTCAGAGCCAATGGCGTTGCGGCTTTGGTAGTCGTGGCTGGCTTCTTGGCTGCGGTCGCCGACTGCGTTTTGGCGGGAGCTGCGGGTTGAGGAGTGGTTGCGGCCGGAGTCTGCTGGGCCGAAACATTGGCCAGCAGCAACGTCCCGGCAGCTAATAGTTGAAACACGGCAGTGAGCGGTTTTTGCATATCGTGTATTGTCCCATTGTGCGCGAGAGATGGGCAAACTTGGGGGGTGGAATGAGAGAAAGGCATGAACCACAAAAGGACACGAAGCAGCACGAACGAACTTCTTCTTGCAGCGAAAGAAGTTTCGTTGCGGGAAAGTTGAGGTTTGGGTGGCACCCCCCCTCCCCCTGGTCTCTTAGAATCATCGAGTTAGCGCCAAAACGGGCGGAAGACCCTTGGGGCTCAATGAGTTACGGGTAAAATCTTGCGGAATAAGGAGTTAGGTGGAGTTGGCGGCTGGGGCTTACTGTGGCGTCGCACTTTTTTTGGGAACCGGCGGCATCACGGCGCGAGAGGTAGGACAATCCACAGATTGTTGGTGCGCAAGATCTCGGCTGTCCTGATTTCGTGAAATTCTGAACTCGAAATTCTGAAACCGAAATTCCGAAAGTATAATTCCGGAATTAGGGGGTGCAAGCTCACCTACACTTTCCCCGATGCGCGCCGCTCGTCAACTTGGCCCGACACGAAGTGGTAAATCGTGGGCCTAAATTGAGGAGGCAGTCCATGTTGCGAGAACTCGTGCTGCGAAAATCGGTGCTGCGAAAATTGCTTTTGGTGTTCACCCTGGCGGCCGTTGCAGTCTGTGTCGTCGGGTCCGCTAACGCGCAGTCTTCCATTCAAGTCTACGGGGCCTGGCATTGTGGGAACGACTTCTGTACCTGGAGTACGGTGCGCAATATGACGGATTTCGATACCGCAAATCACTGGATGATCGATCGCGGAGACGGATCAGGGCTGCCGTCGGTGAACCTGGTCGTTCTAAGCTTTGTGCAGCCGCTCAAGCTGCTCGACCAGACAACGGACTCCGGCGACTCGAATGGGGTGCCAGTGGGAATGAATGCGGCGGTGGTGAGCTACTTTACCAGCCACAATGTTCGGGTCATGCTGTCAATCGGCGGCGTGACCTATACCTCGTACTGGGACCAGGCGCTGACGCAGAACGCGACGCAATTGGGACTGAACGCGGCGGCGCTGGCCAAGAGCCTGGGCGTGGGCATTGAGATTGACTACGAGAACAGCTCGAGCCCGAACATCGCAGGGTTGCAGGCCTTCATCAATGCGTATCGCTCGCAGCTTCCTTACGATGCGACCGGGGCGAATCCGGCGGCGCGATTGACTATCGACCTGGCGGCCGGGGATCGCTACTTGATCGGGCTCTGCCAGACGGCGACAGCCAACTGGCTCACCACGTCGGCGCCAGTGTTGGATTATGCCAATGCCATGGTGCCGAACAAGCAGCCGGGTACGTCAGCGGCGGAATCCAACTGGCAGGAGCACATTAACGGCGAGCCGCAATACAGTCCTCCGATTGGACCGCTGGCTCCGGCGAAGTTCACCGGGAGCGTGTACATTGTGACGGGAAGAAATCCTGCGCCGGAGTGCACGAACTTCAGTTCCTCTTTAGAAAACAGCACGGGAGCGTTCGTCGAGACGGTTGCGCCGAACGGGGCCGGGACCACGCCGGGCATGCTCGGCTATATGTTCTGGGCGGCCGAATGCCAGGGAACGCGATCGATCTGCACCACTCCTCCGAACTCGTGCCAGGGCGGAGTGGGGGTGGGGGCGAAGACGTATGACATCCCGATCCCGATGCCGGCCTTGCGACAGCAGTGAGGGAGAAGAGTGAGGGTCGTGAATAAGCGGAGCCCCCCACTCCTCGCAAAGAACTCGAGAAGTGGGGGCACTCTCATCTTTGACGGCCAGGTAACGTGCCATCGTTTTGGAGTGTGCACAAAAAGAAAGGGGCACCCATTTTGTAGCTCTTGATGCTCCCGGATGTGTCGGTCGATGGATTATTGCTTATCGTAGAAGGTCATGCCCTCGACCTTCATGCCCATCGAGTCGGTACCGCTGGCGGTGAGCGTACGGCTCTTGCCGTCGGCAGCGATGACGATTTTGCCGGTCAGGGTTACTTTGCCGGCTTTTTTCGAGGTCATCTCGAGGGTGTGAGCGTCGATCTGCTTGAGGGCGCGAGTATCCGAGGTTGGATCACCCGTCACTGGATAGTCCTTGCCGTCGAACTTGCCGACCCACACGGTGTGAGTGGGCTTGCCTTGGGTGTCGACTCCCTCAATCGTGGCTTTGATGCTGTCGCCAGAAGCCTCATAAACAACCGTGGTGTTCTTGGGGAACCCGGGGGTTAACTTCGACTTGGCTTCGTTGAGCTTCCAGGTGCCCAGGCTTGGGTTTTGCGCGAAACACACGGTGCCGATCAAGAGTACTGCGACCGTCAATGCGATCTTTTTTATATTCATGTTGCCTCCAGGGTGAGTAACGGATTGCTCGTTGGCGAGCACCGCATTGTAGGTTCCGCGCGATCCTTTATGCAAACGGGCTAGTTAGAGGTCAGACGAATAGTCGGGGACATAATACGGGTAGTACTTCAGATCGGGGATGCTCGTCCATCATCGCGAAATCACATTCTGCTCAGAATCCTGGAGGACGTCCTCCTACCACGCCGAAGGCGCGCTCGAGTGCGAGGGCGGCGTTGACCATGGAACCTTCCTCGAACAGGCGGCCGATCAGCGTCACGCCATGGGGGACGCGGCGTGGCGGGTTGAAGGTGGGCAGCGGATGATCGGGGTCCGGAGCCCAGTCGCTGCGGGCCTTCGCGACTTCGACAAATCCCGCGCGCAGCACCAACGCCGGATGGCCGGTGAAATTTGTGATGGTCAGCATTTCGTCGCGGAGCGAAGGAACCAGCAGCAGGTCGACGTGGGAGAAAAGGCGCGCCATTTCTTCCGCCACTTTGCGGCGCAGGCGGTCGGCCTGCACAAAATCTACGGCCGACAGAAATCGTGCCTGGCGAAAAATATTCGGCCACGCATCCGGTACCTGGGCTTTGAGTTCGCGCAGGCCGCCGCTCAGCGTGAGTTCCTCAAACGCGGCTGCGCCTTCAGCGAACAAAATCAGGTTGAGCGAATCGTAGGGCCAGTCGGGGATCGACACTTCTATAGGAACCATCCCGACTTTCTTGACTACATCGACGGCGGCGCGATCGACCGCTGTTGCGGGATTCTCGTTCATCCACTTCGGAAAATAACCGACGCGCAATCCGGCGACACTGGCGGCCGCATCGAAGTCGAGACGACTGGGGACGCTGGCCACGTCTCCGGCATCGGGCCCGGTGATCGCGTGCAGAACCAGCATGGCGTCTTCGACGCTGCGCGTCATAGGACCCAACTTGTCGAGCGACCAGCAGAGCGTCATCGCGCCAGTGCGTGCCACGCGACCGTAGGTGGGGCGCAGGCCGGTGATGCCGCAGCGCATGGATGGACTGATGATGCTGCCACCGGTTTCGCTGCCGATGGCAAAGCCCACTAGCCCTGCGGCGGTTGCCGCGCCCGGCCCGGCGCTCGACCCGGACGATGCTTCTTCGAGCAGCCACGGATTCATGGTCTGGCCGCCAAACCAGATGTCGTTCAGCGCAAGCGCTCCCAGACTGAGCTTGGCCACGAGCACGGCTCCGGCATCATGCAGGCGCTTCACCACCACGGCGTCTTCGGTAGGCACGCGGTTGCGGAAGGGCTCGGCTCCGTACGTGGTTGGGATTCCAGCGGTGTCGAGCAGATCCTTGCTGCCCCACGGGATCCCGTGCAGCGGTCCGCGATATTTGCCTGCTGCGATTTCTGCGTCGGCCTGGCTCGCCTGCTTCAGGGCCAACTCGCGCGTCAAGGTGATCACGCAGTGGAGCTTGGGATCGAACTGCTGCAGGCGCTTGAGATAAATGTTGGTGAGGCGTTCGGAGGTGAGTTTCCGGGTCTCGATCCAGCGCGAGAGTTGCGTTACCGGGGCGAAGGCGATGTCTTCGTCGCGTGCGGGCAGCGGGCCGGGATCGAGCGGGCTGCGCACGAACCGGTCGCGCTCCGGTCCTGATTTCTGCCCCGGCAGCACCGGATTCCAGCGTGTTGCGGGCGCAACCGAAGGCTCCAGCGCTAACTTGCGAGGGCCGGTGCGCCGCTCGTAGAGCGCCGCCATGGTCCTGCGCCAACTGCCGGCGGCGACGGCGCGCTCGGCTGCAGTCATTTCAAACTGCGCCAGCTTCTCCGCTTCGGCGAAAGTTGTCATCGACACTTCCGGACCGACCGCCGGCCCCGCTCCGAACGCCGGCGGAGCCCCGGGCGGCAAATCTGCCGGATTTTGTGTCGCCGGATTCTGTGGGACTGGATTCTGTGGAGCCGGATTCTGTGCCTGTCCGCGCAGCGCGGCCGCCGCCCCCAGCACTCCTAGAGATGTAACCGTCAGAAACTGCCTGCGCGATTTCGCCATGAACCCTCCGCAGGGAATTGTACCGGGACTCCGCATGTCCCCAAACGGCTCAAAATAGAAATCCACAGGCTGGTTGTGACATCCGTCACAGCTTTGGTTGTTCGTGATCATTTAAGTTGAATTGTTTCCCCGGTATTCCTCCGAGCAGATGTCAGATCTTGAGGTTTTCCCATGCATGGGAGAAGCTGCACCTGTCTGCTCGCGATTTCCGTTTTGATGGTGGCGCTCACGTCTTTGCGCGGCCAGTCGGGGAGCGTCGATGCCGCGCCGGAATTCTCCCTGCATCTGCCGGGAGTGGACCAGCCTCCGACCACGTCGCTCCCTGCCCGATTGCCGACTTCTCCACCGGGACTACCTCCTGGCCCCATCGGCTTCCCCATACTCGTTCGCGCCGCGGGCGCAATTTTTTCGGGGACGGTGAGCGCGATCGCGCGTCGTTCTGCAGCACATGGCCAGGGAGTGGAAACTGTGGCCATCACCTTTCATGTTGAAAACGCGATTCGCGGCGCGACTGCGGGCGAGGATCTGACCATCTCGCAATGGATCGGCCTGTGGTCGGGCGGGCAGCGTTACCGTGTCGGCGAACACGTGCTTCTGTTTCTCTATCCGCCGAGCAAGCTCGGGCTTACGAGTTGCATCGCGGGCGCAATGGGACGATTCACGATTGACCCCCGCGGCCGCGTCCTGCTTTCCGCTCAACATCTCTCAGCGTTTCGGACGGATCCCGTCCTGGGCGGGAAGTCGCGCGTTAACTTCAACGACTTCGCGATGGCGGTGCAACGGAGCAGCGGGACAACGGAGCAGACAACGGAGCAATAGATGCATGCAGCAATGGAGCGAGAGGGATTGTGCAATGCAGCAGCGAGGAGCCAGATAAGTGCGAGCACAACTCCTGAAAGTAGCCCGCATAGCATGGCCAACCGCGCCCTATTTACCGCGCACTCATTTCTGATGAGGCTGGCGGTATCGGCGGCGGTCGTCCTGATCTTTGCCCTGCTGGCCCGCGCCGGTGGACCCAAGAACGTCGCCGGCACCAGCTACTTCGACCCGACGGTCACCGGGCAGCCGCTGGTCTGGCCGCAGGGGATGATCACCTATTACACGGATCAGGGAGATCTCAGCCGGATCCTTCCCAACGCCTCCGCCAATGCGTTGATCGCCAACGCCTTCAGTCAATGGACCGCTGTTCCAACCGCGGCCATCACCGCTACCAGTGGCGGGATGCTCGCAGAGGATGTGAGTGGCGCCAACGTCTTCCTGAATTCCGACGGGACTATCTCGATGCCGGCCGACATTCAGCCTTCGGCGACCCGCACCCCCGTCGGCGTTGTCTATGATTTCGACGGATCCGTGACCGACGCCTTGCTGGGAAGCGGGGCGGGCAGCACCAGCCAGTGTTTCTCCAATGCGGTCTACGGAGGCAACGACAATTACGGCACATTCGCCACCTACCAGCATGCGCTGATCGTGATCAACGGCCAGTGCGCGCTGCAATCGTCGCAACTCACCGACGTCGAATACCGACTGGTGCGAGTGATCGGCAGCGTGCTCGGCCTCGGCTGGTCTCAGGTGAATCCCAATGTTCTTACCCGCAGCCCGCTTCCTACCGCCGCCGATTACCTCGGATTCCCCGTGATGCACGCCACCGATCCCTTGAATTGCGTGCCCATTACGATCTGCTACGCCAATCCTTACCAGCTCGCGATGGATGACACTGCGTCCCTTTCGCGGCTCTATCCGGTTACGGCCGAGAATCAATCGAGTTTTCCCGGCAAGCAGGTGTTTTCGACGGTCACCGCGCGCATCCATGGCTCGGTGTGGTTCACCGACCCCCACGGCAATCCGACTCAGGCCATGCAGGGCGTCAACGTGGTGGCACGCTGGATTGATCCAACCACCAACCTGCCGTCGCGCCAGTATGCCGCGGCGGCGGTATCCGGTTTTCTGTTCACCGGGAACGCAGGCAACCCCATCACGGGGTTCGACGACGCTCTGGGAAATCCTTTGGCTGAGTGGGGGACGAACGGTCAAACGCTGGAAGGCTTCTTCGACCTGGCTGGCCTGCAACCGCCAAACGGCAGCAGCGGACAAGATCAATATCAGTTAAGCGTGGAAGCGCTGGACCCAAAATGGTCGGCCGACGTTGGCCCCTATTCGCCGGGACCAGTGCTGCCTTCGGGATTGGCTCAGCCCGTCACCTTGACCGTCACCCCTGGCAATGACGTCGAGTTGGATATCGTCATGGCCAATGCTGCGCAGCCCTTGCCTCCGATTCCGTCCACCTGGACCACCCCGGCAGTTTTACCCTTATCGGGCGATTGGCAGGGATCGCTGAGCGACTACGGAAACATTTCGTACTTCCTGCTACCGGCACAGGCCAATCGCACGCTGTCGGTGGCCGTGACTGCGCTCGACGAATATGGCAATCCGAGCCTGGGCAAAGTCCAGCCGGTCATTGGCATGTGGGCTGCCACCGATCCGCCAGGCACGGCCCCTCCCGCACTCACGCCTTCGCCGTTCAATCAAGTGCCGTATGGCTTGACCCGGCTGGACGCGCAGGTGGAAACTTCGACTAACTTCCTGATTGGAATCTCGGATTTCCGCGGCGACGGCCGCCCCGACTACCGCTATCACGCTTACGTGCTGTATGGCGACTCCGTTTCTCCGTCGCGCATCGGCGTAAGCGGCGGCACCGTCACTGTGCTGGGCACGGGCTTCTATCCGGGACTGAGCGCCGCGCTCGGCTCAACGTCGGTAACTCCGCTCTCTGTCAGCGCAGGCCGGATGATTCTCTCCGCGTCACCGCACGCGGATGGAACTCAGAACATCACCCTCAGCGATCCAATCAGCGCAGGGTCCTCCGTCATGACCAACGCTTTGACTTACGGCGCAGCGGCCAGCGACATCATCGTTCTGCTGAGCGGCAGCCTCAATCCATCAACTCCGGTCGGTACCCAGGCATCGCATCCCATGAGCGTGCGCGTGTTGCAGGCCGACGGCCTAACTCCGGTCAGCGGAGCAACCATCGGCTGGAGCGCCAGTAACGGGCTGCAGCTTTCGGTCTGTGGTGGCGCTTCGTCGTGTTCGGTGACCAGCGATCAGAATGGAGACGCCGCCAATTGGCTCACGCCCGCCGCCGTCGGGGTGGCGACCATCACCGCGACGCTCGCCCCGGGAGCCTATAGCGTCTCGCCATCGGTAAGCGCGACGCTCAATGCAACCGAGTCGGCTTCCGACATTGGAGTGCTAACGCCGTATCTTTGGATCGCGCAGGGCGCCACCGTGAGCGTCCCTCTCACCGCGCGCGTGCTGAGCAACGGCGCACCGCAGAATAACGTGCATGTGAACTTTGCCGTGGAAAGCGGCTCCGGAACGCTAAGCGCGTCCAGCGCTACGACAAGCTCCAGTGGATTCGCCACCGTGACTTTGACCGTGACCCAGATTGCAGCGCTGGTGCAGGTGAGCGCCTGCGTGGCCCCGGGGAATCTCCCCTGCCAGACGTTTTATGCCACCCCGGTACCGCTGGCGCAACAGACTCTGCAGCCGGTTGCCGGAGCAGGACAGGTGTCCGCCGGCCAGTCTTTCCAGCCGGTCGTGGTGCGGGTCACGGATTTCTCAGCGCCGCCGAATCCCGTCATCGCTGCCAGCGTAACGTTTCTGACCACCATACTTCGGCCCGGCGGAACATCTCCGGCCGGTGGCAGCGGTGAAACTAATCCTACGAATCCGTCCATGCCGGTAATCCTGCAGGTGAACCAGAGCAACGCGACGACCGATCTGACCGGATTAGCGAGCATTGTCCCCTCGGGACTGAGCTTCAGCCCTCCGGTGGAAGTTGACGTTACCGCAACCGCGGGAATCAGCGCCTTCCTGGACTTTCCGCTCGAAGTGCTGCCTGCGTTCGTGCCTGAAAATCACGGAGGGCCTAGCCTGCCGCCGCCTGGGCGACCTGTCATGCGGATCGTCGGCCCGGGCACGATCAGGAAATGCGCGGCCCGGTAGCTGTGCCGGAAGCCGGATTGCGGAAGCCGGAAGCCGGCCCTACTTCGTCCACTGATCGACCCAGGCATTCACGGTTTCGTACCACAACTTCGCATTCTGCGGCTTCTGCACCCAGTGGCCTTCGTCGGGGAAGTACAGCATCTTCGATGGGACGCCTTCCATTTGCAGCGTGGTGAAAAGCTGAAAGCCTTCGCTCACATCGAGGCGGTAGTCGCGCTGGCCGTGGATGACCAGCGTCGGCGTCTTGAAATTCTTGGCGTACTGATGCGGCGACCACTTCTCATAGCCGGCGCGGTTGTTGTACGGAGTGCCTTTGAACTCCCAGTCGTTGAACCAGAGTTCTTCGGTCGTGCCCCAGGCCGACTCGGCGTTGAACATTCCGTCGTGCGACACCAGACATTTGAAGCGGTCGGTATGGCCGAGGATCCAGTTGATCATGTATCCGCCATAGCTGGCGCCCAGCGCGCACTCGCGGGTCTTGTCGATGAACGGATAAGTCTGCTCGGCATAGTCGAGGCCCTTCATCAGGTCTTCAAACGGAGCGCCGCCCCAGTCGCCGTTGATGGCGTCAATGAACTTCTGCCCGTAGCCGGTCGAGCCGTGGAAGTTGATCATGATGACGACGTATCCGTTCGCCGCGAACAGTTCAGGATTCCAGCGATAGCTCCAGTCGTCTCCCCAGGCACCTTGCGGCCCGCCGTGAATGAGGAATTTCACGGGATATTTCTTCGAGGCATCGAAGTTCGGCGGCTTCACGAGGAAGCCTTCGACTTTGTCGTTGTGTGCACCGGTGAACCAGAAGGATTCGAGAGGCTGGATGTCTATTTGCGAGAGCAAGGCGTCGTTGAAGTGACTACGCTGAGTGGGCGCACGATCCGCGTCGACAGTTGGGGGGATACAGGTTTCGTGGATTTTCTTCGTTTTCTCATCCAGAGCGTCGGCGCAGCCAACACTGAAGCTTAACTTCGAGGAGAAGATTCCCGTCGGCGAGCCCAACGACATGCGCGTAAAGAACAGCAATGCCGCCTTGGACGAGAAAAATAGGTCATCATTGAAACCGGGAAGGAGTTCGGCGATTCTTGAGCGTACCTCAAGATCCTTGCCGGTAAATTCGAACCATAGTGTGTAAATCGGCGACTCACCTTTATTCTCCGAGACGAAGTAAAGACGCTGCGAGTCGGGCGCCCAGGCAAAAGTGCCCACCCATCCGTCGAAATCTTCCGTCGCATTCGCTGTGGTCCCCCGCTTGCGGTCGTAGAGCATCAGCCGGAAGCGGTCGCTCTCGTATCCCGGACGCTGCTGGGCGCGGTAGGCGATGTAGCGGCCATCGGG
>DATHQJ010000376.1:0-19767 GCA_035482825.1 Binatus sp. (SeqCode)
AATCTCCGTTGTTAAGAAGACTCTTCTTGGAGTTTTTGAATCGCTCTCCCCGGATGTCGGCTTCCTTCAGCCCATAGGTGCGGATGGTCGTGCCCATGGCGCCATCGATGATGGCGATTCGTTGCTCGAGAACCCCCTCCAGAGGATGTTGACGCGGTTTGCGCATGTCCTTTTGATTACTTTCAGCGGCTTTCGATTCGGCCCTGTTACTGCCCAGATCTGGCCTGTTTATTATATCGATGTCGAGTTTACGCAAAATCTGAGGCGGAGCGTGTGCAACTGGAGGCACAAGGAAGAAGCCATCCGCGGCGGCGCAAACAGCTTCTCTTCTGGCAACCGTGGCTTCGCTCTCCGCATCTTTCCAGCATGATTCGAAGACTGAAAACCGGTGAATTTCGCCTGTATTCCCGCAAGAAAGATGAGAAGACTGGAAAGAGGAAGAATCTGGGGACATTTTCCTCGCTGGCCGCCGCGAACAAGCATGAGCGGGCCGTGCAATATTTCAAGCGTGCGGGGTAGTCCACAATGGGAGCAGGGATTCCTCCACTCCATTGGGAATTCCTTTCTTGACCGCTCAGGCCGACAAATCCCGAACTTAGAACGTAGCCGCCAGCCGCAGAAAGTAGCTTCGCGGCGGCCCGATGGCGTTCCCCGAAAATAGTCCGCCGAAGTCGATCACGTTCAGCCGGTTGTTCAGATTCTCCACATCCGCCTGCAGACGGAGGGAGCGTTTTTCTTTCTGATAAAGATCCAGGCCGGCGGCGACGTCCACTGAGAGTGTCGGCTTGATACGGCCGCTGTCCAGGTTGATGCGGTCCACCACCGCCTGGCCATATTCCGCCACAGCCTGATCGTAGGTACCTCCGAAGTCGAAGGGCAGGCCGCTGCCGTATTCAACGCTGGACGCGGCCCACAGTCGCGACATCAGCTGATAGCGAATGTGCAGGCGGACGGTATTGCGCTGGTCCTGTGAATCGGGAAAGTGTCCGGTGAGTTGCGTCCTGGCATTGGTGGCGTCGTCGCCAAGAAAAAGGCCGCCGGTCGCGGGAAACCACGCGTTGCCCACGATGTAGGAATAACTGAGGAATCCGGAAAGGCGTTTCCAATGCGGAACTTCGATTTTCCCCTCCGCGCCATAGATGATCGCTTTGCGAAACGCGATGGGAAAGCTGACTGCCGTGCTCAGTATTTGATCGTCATCGGCATAGTGATTCACATAGCGGCGGAAATAATTGGCGTCGACGCGCAGCTGATTGAATAAACTCTGCGTGGCTCCGAACTCGAAATAGTTTCCGTGAGATGGTTCGATAGGCAGGCGCAGAACATTGGGATTCAGCGATTCGACTTGAGTCGAACTGGCCAGCAAAATGTTTTCAAACGAAGGCGTTTGAAAAACGCGATCGTAGGATGCGTGCACGATCAAGCCTACTGACGGGAAATAACGCGCAACCGAGAAACGCGGGCTGACCGCGTTTTGATTCACGAGAAGTTGGTAGTGGTCCCAGCGCAGTCCGGCGTTCATTGTCCACTTGCCCAGGTGAATCAAGTCCTGGACGAAAGCGGATTGCTCAAGATCGGGGCGATTTCCCGTGAAGGCGAACGTGGTTGGCGTACCCGGGTCAAAGGGATCGTTCGGGTCGCTCGAATTGGCAGTAATAACGTCGCTGAAATTCTCGTGCAAAGACATCGCATCGGACTCGACGCCCATCTTCCATTCCTGATTCCCGTGGTGGACGGAAACGTCCCCGTTGAAATATCCCTCGGTAAAATTGTTGTGCAGAAAGGCCTGAATCGGCCAGGCGGAAGCGTTGGAGTTCAGATCGTCGGAGTTCTCGCGCACCATGCCGCGAAGATTCGCCAGAACATCCGACGAAAAAACGTGCTGATAGGAAACGATCCCCATGGTCTCGAAATTGTCCGCGGTCTGGAGTTGCGGCGGCGTACCGGCCGGCGGCGCAGGATCGTGTAATTGCGGAAACTCCTGGATCTGCTCGTTGGGGATCTCGTAGCGTGAGAGTTCGTGGCGGACGCTGAGTGTGAGGCGGTCTTTCGGCGTAAAGTCGCGCGCGAAGCTGAGAGAGAAATCGCCGGTCGTGCCGCGGTTCGTGTAGTTCTCCGGAACGACCGGATTTAGGTAGTGGGCCGTCATGTTCCCGGTTGCACTGACGCCGAGCGTGTTGTGTCCCCATCCGTACTGCGCCTGGGCGAAGGCGACCGCCGTGTCGAAACTCCCACCGGAAACGATCGCCTGGCCGTGCAAACCCTGCTGATCGTCCCGCAGCGTGTTGACTTCGACGACGCCTCCCATTTTTCGACCGTATTCGGCCGGGATCCCAGCTGTGTAAATGGTGAGCGAGTCGACGTCATCGGCTTCGATTTCGGGGCCAAAGCTGGGCGAGCGATTGTCGGTCAGCGGAATGCCATCGACTACGAATTGCGTTTGATACTCGGAGCCCCGGGGATGCAGCACGGCGTTGCCCTCGTAAAGCCAGCCCGGTTGCGAATTGACCAAGTCGACCAGGGAGCGGCCCGGAAGCGACGCCGGACGGTCGGCAATGGCTTGCTCATCCAAATGATTAGAGGCGCCGCTCTGTTCAGGGTCGAGCAGCGTTCCCCCGGCAGTCACATTCACCGCCGTGCTGAGGGCGGCAATGCTCAATTTGACCAGGTATTCCGTAGGCAGGGCGGAACGAATCTCGATGATGCCAACGTAAGCCGAGAACCCTTCGCTTTCGACTCTTAGCTGGTAAGGACCAAAGGGCAAATTTCGCGACGTAAGGAGGCCGGCATCGTCGGTCACGAGACGGCGGTGGAGCTGCGCTGCGTCGCTGGAGAGCGTGACCACGGCTTTTACGCCGAGGCCGTGCGGGTCGGCGACCTTGAGGCGGATCTCTCCGGCGTTGCTCTGCGCGAACAGCGGCAGGGCCAGCAGAACGATTCCGAGGTGAAGCAGCCAGCGCAAAGGGTTTTCGCTTGGGGGAATCTTCATGATACCAGCCACGAACCCAGAGGGCTGGACTACCCAGGGCATCAAAGCGGTCGGAAAACCGCCTCTTCGTGACTTTTTACCGCGACTTTTTACAAACTGCAGACACACTCGTGACAAAACGGAACGCGAGGTCAGGCAACTTCTATGTTAGATCCCTTGGCGTGGACTTCCCTTCCGCCCGCAAGTTCGGGATCGCAGGCTTCACGCCTTCCGTCACCAGGAGGGCCTGGGGAAAAACTGGCGCTCGCACCGCAGGGGGTGCGGGCGCCGTTTTGTTTTCGTGACAGGTATATGCCTCGGTACTGGTCCCAGCGCACGCTCCGCTAGCGATCTCACCCAACTGTTACAATTTTGGGGAACATCGCGGACAGCAGATTCCTCCTTTCTTCGCTGCGCTCAGGCGTCGGAATGACAATAGGAAGAGGGAAACGTCCAACCGTTTGAAGTTCGGAGCGTAAGACCCAGCGCCATGAAATGTCCTTTTTGCGGATTTGCGAATGACAAGGTCGTCGACTCGCGCGAGAGCAAGGAAGCGGAGTCCATCCGGCGGAGGCGCGAGTGTTTGAAGTGCAGTAAGCGCTTCACCACCTACGAGCGCATCGACGAAATTCCCTACATGGTGGTCAAGAAGGATGGGCGGCGGGAGAAGTTTGACCGCCAGAAAGTTCTCAACGGATTGCTGCGCGCCTGCGAGAAGCGTCCGGTGCCGATCAGCAAACTGGAACAGATCGTCAACGAGACCGAATCGTTCGTGATGGAGTCGGCGGAACGCGAGCGCAAGACCAGCGAACTGGGTGAGTTGATCATGAATCGCCTGCGACGCTACGACAAGGTGGCGTACGTGCGCTTCGCTTCTGTGTATCTGGATTTCAAGGATGTGAAAGAGTTCATGAATGAGTTGAAGGATTTAGTGAAAGTTAAGACTGTATAAGGACTAGTGGAGCATAACCTGCATTCATCGATTGCCCTACCTGTGAGGACATTGCTTTCATGAGCCACAAAGTAACGCTGATCCCCGGAGACGGGATCGGCCCGGAAGTGACCAAGGCGACGGTGCGGATCCTGGAAGCTACCGGGGTGAAGTTTGAATGGGAAGAGTTCGCGGTGGGCGCCGAGGCCTTCGAGAAATCTGGCGAGTACATCCCCAAAGATTTGATTGAGTCGATCGAGCGGACGCGGGTTGGCCTGAAAGGTCCGGTGACCACGCCGGTGGGCGGTGGATTCCCCAGCATTAACGTTGCGCTGCGAAAGAAGTTTGAGCTGTACGCCAACTTCCGGCCCATCCGCAATTTGCCGCATGTTCCCACGCGGTATCCGGACGTCGATCTGATTATTGTTCGCGAGAATACCGAGAGCCTTTACTCCGGGTTAGAGCACGAAGTGGTGCCGGGCGTGGTCGAGAGTTTGAAGATCATCACAGAGAAAGCATCGACACGGATTGCGCGGTTCGCGTTTGAGTACGCGCGCAAGAATCAGAGGAAGAAGATTCACGCCATCCACAAGGCAAATATTATGAAGTTGTCGGACGGACTCTTCCTGCGATGCTCCCGCAATGTGGCCAAGGAATATCCCGAGATCACCTACGGCGAGCACATTGTCGACAACACCTGCATGCAGTTGGTGATGAATCCTTACCAGTACGACATGCTGGTCATGGAAAATCTATATGGCGACATCATCTCGGACCTATGTGCGGCCTTTGTAGGCGGCCTTGGGTTCGTTCCCAGCGCGAATCTGGGCGATGAATGCGCGATTTTTGAGGCGGTGCACGGGTCGGCGCCCGACATTGCCGGGAAAAATATCGCCAATCCGACGGCCTTGCTGCGGTCGGCGCTATTAATGGTGCGGCATCTTGGGGAGCACGCCGCGTCCACCCAGATTCGGAACGCGCTGGAGCGGGTGTACAGTCATCCGGAAAAGCTGACGCGCGACGTGGGCGGCAAGGCCGGCACCTCGGAATTTGCCGATGCGGTCATTGAAGAAATGAGCGCCCCGTCCGCGCCGGCATTACACTAGAAACCCAAATCAACCTGGAGCCTCACCGATGAAGAGGCAAAAAAAGGGGGCGTTATGAAGCGTGGGATCCTTATCGGTGCGATCGGCGTTTTGAGTTGTCTTTCTCTCCTCTCGATCTCGGCAGTGGCGCAGGGTGGCGAACTTGTGGCTGCTGAATTCGGCGCCGGCGACCGGCGCGTGGATGTAACCCCGCAGGTGCGGTCGTTCATGCACGACGGCGTGTTGCGAATCGACGTCGAGGACCGAGTGTTTGGCGTCGATCCAGCTCATCAACATGTCAAGGAGCTATTCATCCGCATACGTCATTGGGACGGCCAGATCGAGGAGTTTCGCTTCCCCGAGCACGCGCATGTGAACCTGGTGCTGGATCCCGAGCGAGGATACGAATGGCACGATCGCGAGTTACACGTTATGCGGGCGTTCTATGGCGGCGCCGGGCATTTTTCCGATGTGACTGAGATCGTGCGCAGCTACAAGCACGACGGCAGGATCTTCGTAGTCGTGGATAACCGCAGTATGGGTGGGGACCCCGATCCTGCGGTGCACAAAGTGCTGCGCGTTCTGTATTGGCACGAGGGAGAGCGCAGGCAGATCGTGGTTCCGGAACATGCCGAACTCCGACTGCCATAGGATGGCAGTGGTTCAGCGGCGCTTCAGCGCTTCCAGTTCGTCGAGTGTGCGCGGCCAGTCCGACCCCAGTAAACGCGACAAGCTGCGATCCGCCAGAACTTTGCCTCCGGTCTGGCAGCGCGCGCAGTAGTTGGTTTCTTTGTCCGCATAGCGGATGCGCAGCACCTTATCTCCACACCTGGGACAGGGCAGGCCGTAGCGGCCGTGAACGGCCATGTCTTTGCGAAACGCCGTTACTTTTTCTGGAAAAGCCTTTTCCGCCTCCGCACGAAGTCGATCGATCCAGAGTTGCAGGATTTGACGGGTCGCGGAGAAAAGTCTTTCCCACTCCTCGGGCTTCAGCTTGTTCGTGAGCGTAATGGGCGACAACTGGGCCGCGTGCAGAATCTCGTCAGAATAGGCGTTGCCGATTCCGCTCAGCAGCCGAGGATCGGTCAATGCCCGCTTCAACGTATGATTTTCAGCCGTGAGCGCGGCGCGAAACGAATTGACATCCGCGGCGAATACGTCAATTCCTCCAGCATCGAGGGCGAGCAGGGCCTCCTCACCACTGACCAGATGCAGCGACGCGCGGCGCTTGCTTCCAGCCTCAGTCAGGACCAGCGAACCATTGGGAAAATCGAAAGCCGCCAGGTTCTGCCGGCCCGCCAGCTTAGCATCTCGAGGACGCCAGTGCAGCCGGCCGGCGATCATGAGATGCAGCACTATCCAGAGATCGCTCCCCAGGCCAAAGGCAATTCGTTTGCCGATTCGGCGCACCTCTTCCACAGCGCGTCCTTCTGCGCTCGCCAGCGGCGGCTCCACGGTTCGCAGCAGAAACGGACTCGCCAGGCGTATCCGCTGCAGCGGTTGGCCGACGATGCGGGATTCGAGTGCGCTGATGTAAGCGGCGATATCGGGCAACTCTGGCATACCTCTCAGCTTGCACGGGTACCGCAGGTTTTTCAACTTCGACAAGTGCTTCTGAGGTTGTTCCGCGACATTTACAAATCCGCCATTGACTCGCGCGCAGCAAGAGAGTAAATTCGCCCGTTCTGGAGTTTCTGGGGAATGACGCGCACAACACGGCGTGTAGGGATAGTTCTCTTTCAGCTAGGTGGACCGGACACCCTGGAAGCCATCGAGCCATTTCTATACAACCTTTTCTGCGATCCCGACATTATTGACTTCCCTTTCGCCCGCATCGGTCGCAAACCCCTGGCCAAACTGATCTCCACCACCCGCGCGCGCAAAGTGCAGCATCATTACGCCACCATCGGCGGAGGTTCTCCGATACGCCGGCATACCGAACGCCAGGCGCAGGCGCTGGAAACCGAATTGCGTAGTCAAGGGATCGATGCGCGCTGCTTTGTGGCCATGCGCTACTGGCATCCCTTCACGCGGGAAGCGATTGAGCAGTTGCGAGCGGCGGAGTGTGATGAAGTCGTGCTGCTGCCGATGTATCCGCAGTATTCGTCCACGACCACGGGATCGAGCTTGAACGAATGGCGGCGGTTATTCAAGGACGACGTGCCGGTACACTGCGTCGAGCCTTTTTATCGTAATTCGAGGTATCTGGACTCGGTGATCGAGCGAGTGAATGAAGCGTTATTTCGCTTCCCTGTTCCGGAACAGCCGGAGATTGTTTTCAGCGCACATAGCATTCCGATGTCCATCGTCGCCAAGGGCGATCCTTATCAGCGGCAGATCGAAGAAACGGTGCGGCTGTTGACTGAGCGCGGTGGCTGGAGCAACCCGCACCGGCTGTGCTACCAGAGTAAGGTGGGGGCCAGCCGCTGGCTGCAGCCTTCCTTGCACCAGACCCTGCGCCAGTTGGCGGAGGAAAGTGTGCGCGAGATGTGTGTGGTCCCGGTGGCGTTCGTTTCCGATCATGTGGAAACGCTCGGAGAAATCGATCATGAAGCGCGCGAAGAAGCCCTTCGGCTTGGGTTCACGCAGTTCGAGATGAGCGCGGGACTGAATGATTCGCCAAAGTTCATTCAAGCCCTGGGGCAAATCGTATGCCAAGCCCTGGGCAAGGCAGTTCATAGCTTGATTCCGATACGAAGTGCAGACGTGTTGGCGGCGCCGGAGTTCGCGGCGGCCGCTGGTTTGGACTAGAACCAAAGTCAGAGTCACCGAAGTCAGAGTCACAGGAGGGAGTTCATGGCGGACCCGGAGACCGGGAAGGTCAATCCGAATCCCGAAGCAGCGAAACCGGTCGCGAAACCCGCGGCGGCGGCGCAGGATGCCACCAAGCCGGATGCCACGAAGTATGTGGGCACGCCGGCAGTGGGAACCTCGAAAGCGGCAGCGTCCGCTGGGGTGGCCGGAACCGCGCCGTCGACCGAGATTGATGGCCGCCGCCGCCGCTTCGTCTGGGTCATGGTGACCGGATTCCTGATGGCATGGTTCCTGGCGTTCTTTCGCTTTTTCCTGCCGCGCACTCTTTTTGAGCCCAATTCCGTTTTCAAGATTGGCTATCCGTCAGAATTCGCGCTCGGGGTCGATACCAAATTTCAGCAGAAATACCGCATCTGGGTGGATCGCACTCCGGATCGGCTGTTCGTGATCTACGCGCGATGCACGCATCTGGGATGCACGCCCGACTGGAAGCCCAGCGAAAATAAATTCAAGTGTCCCTGCCATGGCAGCGGCTACGACAGTGAAGGGATCAATTTCGAAGGGCCGGCGCCGCGCCCGATGGATCGGGCAAAGCTCGAACTGGCGCCGGACGGACAAATTATTGTGGATACTTCACGGCTGTACCAATGGCCGAAAGGGCAGCCGTCGCACTTTAACGATCCGGGAGCATTTTTGACGGGCGTGTAGTGGGTCTTTCCAAGTTAGAGAGTGATTGAAATTATGGCTGACGAAAACAATCCGAACGGCGGCAACGGCGGCGGTAATAGCAGCGGCACTGGGAAGAACGGGAAAGTCGGACTGGTAGAACGCGTCTCGACCGGCGTGAAGGAAGACATTCACGCGCTTAAGACCGAGATCCCGGCGAAGGCGAAGGAACAGATCGAAGGCCTGAAAGATCCGACCAAGACCCAGGTCTACACTTCAATCTTCCGCCACAAGCACGACGACACGCCGCGCAACCGGGCGCTGGGCGTGCTCTCCAACGTCTTCCTGCACCTGCATCCCGCGAAGATCAACCGCGACGCCGTGCGCTACAGCTACACCTGGGGCATGGGCGGTATCACGTTTTATCTGTTCATCATCCTCACCTACACCGGCGTGCTGCTGATGTTTTATTACCACCCCAGCAAGGTGCAGGCATTTCGCGACGTGCTCTACCTGGAGCACGATGTCCCCTTCGGAAAGATATTGCGCAACATGCATCGCTGGGCCGCTCACCTGATGGTGATTGGTGTGTGGCTGCATATGTTCCGCGTGTTCCTCACCGGCTCGTATAAAAAACCGCGCGAATTTAACTGGAACATCGGCGTGCTGCTGCTGGTGTTTACGCTGCTGCTTTCTTTCACCGGATATCTGTTACCTGACGATCAACTCGGTTTCTGGGCGGTCACAGTGGGAACGAATATGGCGCGCGCCACGCCGCTGCTCGGGCATGAAGGCCCGTTCGGATCGATGCTCGGAATGACGCCCTATAACGATGTGCGCTTCGGATTGCTCGGCGGATCGATTGTCGATGCGAATGCGCTTTTGCGGTCCTACATCTGGCACTGTATCGGGATTCCGATCGTGGCGTCAGTGCTCATGATCGTTCACTTCTGGCGCGTAAGAAAAGACGGCGGGATTTCGGGCCCGGCTCCGGTCATGCTGGAAGCGGAAGCCGACAAGCCGCGCCGCGGACCGAAAGCAGCGGGAGAGTAAGGCAGTTTCATGTGGCAGCCGGTACAGAAGCTCGAGTAGCGGAGACTCTATGGATTGGCGACAACTCTGGGAAATCTGTTCGGCGCCGGACAACGTGCCGATCGTGGGCTTGATCCCGCTGCTTGCGTTCTACATTTATCTGGCGATCAAGCAGGCCAAGGCTAACGATCAGCTGATCGAACAGCTCGAAGCCGATCCCGCGATGGCCAAGACGCATCATCGCAAGACCTGGCCCTTCAAGCCCGGATGGGCCAAGGAAGTTCACGTCTGGCCCTTTCTGCTGCGCATCGAGTTTCTCGCCGCCATCATCATCACGATTATTTTGATGGTCTGGTCGATCACGCTCAACGCGCCTCTCGAAGAACCGGCGAATCCCAACCTGACGATGAATCCGGCGAAAGCTCCGTGGTATTTCCTCGGACTGCAGGAGATGCTCGTCTACTTCGATCCCTGGATTGCAGGCGTAGTGATGCCGACCATGATCATCGTTGGCCTGATGGTGATTCCCTACATCGACACCAATCCCCTGGGCAGCGGCTATTACACCTGGAAGCAGCGCAAGTTTTCGATTTCCACATTCATGTTCGGCTTCGTGATTTTGTGGGTCGCGATGATCATCATCGGAACATTTATTCGCGGCCCCGGCTGGCAATGGTTCTGGCCGGGACAAACCTGGGATCACAACCGGCTGATTTATGAAGTGAACCGCGATTTGCCGGATCTGTTTGGGATCACCTCGAACATGGCGAAGGCGGTTTTCGGCGCGATCGTGGTCGGCGGATTTTATCTGGTCGGCGGCGGCGCAGTGTATTCATTGTTCCGCCGAAAGATGCAGAAGGATTTCCAGCGCATGAGCCTGCTGCAGTTTTCGCTGATGGCGTTTCTGTGGCTGACTATGTTGGCGTTGCCGCTGAAGATGGCGCTTCGTCTTCTGTGGCACATCAAGTATGTGTGGATCACGCCGTGGTTCAACGTGTGATTGTTTTGTCGTGCTGAGCGGAGCGAGAATCCGGCGAAGCCGGGTTCTCGCGGAGTCGAAGCATCCCTACCCGGGGGAAATCGCCGGGAATAGAGATTCCTCCGCCCCTCGCTTTCGCTCGGGGGTCGGAATGACAACGTTTTAGAGAGTTGAATAGAAAGCGGTTCAACGTATTCGGAGGAACTGGTGGCTGAAAAACCCATCCCCGAGCAGGACCCGATAACCGGAAAATCGTACGCTCTGCACTACTTGATTGCGACGGTGATTCTGATTGGCACGCTGTTCTGGGCTCTGTATGACGAAGCCTGGGGACAACGCCCGTGGAAGGCCTTCCAGGATGCATGGAAGGACCGTTACAGTGCTTTCCTTAACACGGAGAAGTCGTCGTCGGCCAAGTCGGAAGACTCGGTCGAGCACGATGCACAGTACATCGCCCTCAAGCAGCGTTACGAGCAGGCTTATCAGGATTCCAAGGCCCGGGGAGAAGAAGCTCGCAAGAAACTGGACGACGCCAGCGCGCG
Source organism: Binatus sp. (SeqCode) (assembly GCA_035482825.1). Taxonomy (GTDB): domain Bacteria; phylum Acidobacteriota; class Terriglobia; order Terriglobales; family Acidobacteriaceae; genus Sulfotelmatobacter. The sequence goes on from DATHQJ010000376.1 coordinate 10,958, forward strand.
CTTGCTCGCGGTGCAAAGCGTCTTCACCGACCGCCGGGCCTACGTCAACGCGCTGACTTACGAACTGGAAACCAGCACCAGCGATTCAGCCAAGGCGAGCAAGAAAAGCGAGATTAAGGACTACAAAGACAGGCCAGCCACCGTCGAATTTCCCGATGGCAGCAGGAAAGACTTCAACTTCGACGAACTCGAGAAGACGTATAACGACATCCGCGACGAGCGCACCAAGCTGAGCCTGGAACTCGGCGACGTGCTCAAGCCAGTGACCGCGGCCAAGGCGAAGATGGACGAATACGAATCCGACCACATGGTCGACCTGACGCCGGCGCAGATTCTGGGATTGAAGAAGCGGGCGACGGAATGGGATCCGGCCATTGTGCAGATCAATGTGGCCGACGCCAACATTGTGGACCGCTGCGAGTCGTGCCACATGAACACGCGCGAACCCCTGAAGGTCACTGCCGCGAACATGATGGCAAAAGGCGAAAAGCGCGCAGACGAATACGCAAACGCATTCGTCAGCCATCCCGTGCCCGAGTTGCTGTCAATTCACGATCCGGAAAAGTTCGGCTGCTCCCCCTGCCACCAGGGTAACGGCCGCGCCACCACCAGCATCGAAAAGGCGCACGGAAATTATGAGCACTGGCTGTGGCCGCTGTATCCCAAGGAAAATTCGCAGGCCGGGTGCCAGAGCTGCCATTCGGCTGACATGGTGCTGGCCAGCGGCGACTTGCAATTTCAGACCATCAACGACGGCAAGGACTTGTTCCGGCAGCGCGGCTGCATGGGCTGCCATCGCTATGAAGGCTACGACAAGGAACCCGAAGACCTGAACTCGATCGGGCAGCAGATCAAGCAGATCGAGACGCAGAAAAAAGAGAACGTAAAGAATAACGCGGATCTGATGAAGCAGGCCGACGCTGCAGCGTCCAACGATGAAGCCAACGCCCTGAACACGAAGGCGGTCGATCTGAAGGTCGCCAACAGCAAGCTCGACGGGCGTCTGCAGCAACTCGACTACCAGTCGCACAGCCTGATGCAGGACCAGAAAAAAGTCGGACCGAATCTGAAAGATGTCCGACTGAAGCTGAACAAGAATTGGATTCCGGTGTGGCTGAAGAAACCATCCGATTTCCGGCCAACGACAAAGATGCCGAACTTCCGCCTGACCGATCATCAGATTCAGGCCATCTCGGCCTACATCTGGCAATCCGGATTCACCGACGAATTGCCCAAGCACAAACCAGGCAACGCCGCGCACGGCAAGGAATTGTTCGAGGAGCGAGGATGCCTGGCCTGCCACTCCATCGGGGAAGGCGATCAGATGCAGGGCGGAACCTTTGCTGCGAATCTGACTCGTGTGGGCGAGAAAGCAAACTACGATTATCTCGTCCGCTGGATTCACAACGCGCGGCAGCGCACGCGGCCTTACTGTCCATACGAGAAAAAAGACATCGGCCCGGAGGATTACGCCAAGAAGGGACTTCCCTACGTCTTCGATCTGGATCACAGCAAGTGTCCCAACGACGGCCACGAACTGCAAGTGCAGAACATGACGGTGATGCCCAGCCTGCGCCTGGCCCCGGAAGACGCCGAAGACATCGCTACATATCTGATGACGCAGAAGAAACAGGAACCGTCGTCGTATCCGAACGCCGCTTTCATGGATGATCCCGCGCTGAAAGCCGAGGGAAAGAAGTGGGTGCGGTTCTACGGCTGCGGCGGATGCCACGAGGTTTCCGGCATGGAAGATGAGGGTCGCATCGGCACGGAACTAACCTTCGAAGGCAGCAAGCCGATCGAGCGTCTGGACTTTGCATTGTTCACAACGACAGCCCAGCGCGGCGGCAAGGACGCGGAACCGATCAAGGACAAAGAAGACCTGGCGCGATTGCCTGACGGTCCTGCGAAGGATCCCTGGTACAACCAGAAGGGATTTTTCGAACACAAACTCGCCGAACCGAATGTTTACGACCTAGGAAAGGAAAAGGGCGACACCGAAAAACTACGCATGCCGAACCTGCACTTGACCAAAGATCAAGTGCTCGACCTCACCACCTTCCTGCTGGGCAGCCAGGAGACTTCCCTGCCCCAGAGTTACCAGTACAAACCCGGCGACGCCAGGCACGACATTCAGGAAGGCTGGTGGGTGATAAAGAAGTACAACTGCATGGGATGCCATCAGATTATTCCGGGGCAGAAAACGATTCTGATGGGGCTGACGCAGTATCAGGATGTGCAGGAACAATTGCCGCCGAAGTTGCTGACGGAAGGCGCACGCGTCGATCCGGAGTGGCTGCGGAAATTCCTGTCGAATCCGGCGCTGAGCACGACCGACACGAATCGCAACGGCGTGCGGCCATACTTGAAGGTCCGCATGCCGACCTTCTCGTTCTCGGATAACGAACTGCGAAAGCTGGTGCGCTTCTTCGAGGCGCTGTCGCAGCAGCCGCTTCCGTATATTCCGGAGCAAGTACCGACGCTCACGGCCAAAGAAACCGACATGGCTCGCAGCCTGTTCTCCAGCACGGCTGCGCCTTGTCTGAAATGCCACACTACGGGCGATCCGACGCACGACAAGATTGCGACAGCACCGAACTTCCTGCTGGCGAAAGAGCGGCTAAAACCAGACTGGGTAGAGCGGTGGATTACGGATCCCGCGGCGGTCAGTCCGGGGACGTCGATGCCATCTGGCCTGTTTAAGGCAGAGGGCGACCGATACGTATTTGCCGGGCCGACCCCGCCGACATTCAACGGCTACGCGGGAGATCACCGCAAGCTGCTGACCGATTACATCTTCCAGTTGACGGCGGAAGAGCAGCGGCGGGTGGCAGCATCGATGCCGCGGGCGAAGGCAGCGGTGCAACCTCGCACGAGCCGAAAGCAGGCTGCGGCAGAAACGCATCCTGCGACGAGCGGGGGTTCGCGGTAGAATTCCGCAGTGCACGGAAGCAGCAGGAAAACAGATTCCTCGTGCCGCCGTCGCATTCGCTCCGGCTCGCTCGGAATGACAAGAGGTTCAACATCTAAGAAAGGACGACATCATGAATAAGAAAACAGGTTGGACAAAAATAACGATCGGCGTGGTGGCGCTATTCGCGCTGTTGACGCTCGCTGCTTGTAGCAAGAAAAATGAAACACCGGCCGCGACGCCCGCAGCCGAGTCCTCGGGGGCAATGGCCCCGGCGGCAACTCCAATCGATCCGGCGACGGTGGCCACAATCAACGGCACCGTGAAATTTGACGGCCCCGCTCCCAAAGCTTCGAAGATCGACATGAGCCAGGATCCTGGCTGCAAAGGGATGAACCAAGCCGAGACCGTCGTCGTGAATGGCGGCGATCTGGCCAACGTTTTCGTCTATGTCAAGGACGGCCTCGGGAGTCGCACCTTCGATGTTCCCAAGGATCCGATTGTGCTCGACCAGCAGGGCTGCCAATATCATCCGCATGTGTTGGGCGTGATGGCAGGACAGACGGTGCAGATCAAGAACGATGATCCCACCACACACAACATCCATCCCACGCCGAAAGACAACCGGGAATGGAACGAGTCGCAGCCGCCGTCTTCCGCTCCCCTCGAGAAGAATTTCGCCCGCGAGGAAATCATGCTGCCGGTAAAGTGCAACCAGCACCCCTGGATGAAGATGTACATCAACGTGGTCAAAACTCCCTTCTATGCCGTGACCGGCAAAGATGGCAAGTACGAGATCAAGGGCCTGCCGCCGGGCGACTATACGATTGCATTCGTGCAGGAGAAACTCGGCGAACAGGATCAGAAAGTCACGGTCGCCGCGAAAGACACGAAGACCGTGGACCAGAGCTTCAAACCGGCCGCCGAGTAAGCGCCGCGGTTTGGTAAGATACCGAGTTGGACGGAGCAGGCGCGCGTGCCGCGTAACCTGCTCCGCCCGCTTACGCCAGGGACGGCATCGCATTCGCTCGGCCGTCCAAGACCCAAGGGGCATCACTCTGAAAGCCATCGCCACAACTTACAATCGCGGGCATCATCGGCTCGCGGTGCTGCTGGCCTGCTGGACTTTTCTTCTGCTGATCGCAGGCGCTCTGGTTACCAGCAACGACGCCGGGCTCTCGGTACCGGACTGGCCCACATCTTTCGGTTCCTGGTACAAAATTCCGAAACTCGTAGGCGGCGTGAAATTCGAGCACACGCACCGCATGATCGCGCAGGGTGCCGGACTGCTGACGATCATTCTCGCAGTGTGGACCTGGCGGGTCGAGAAGCGGCGCTGGCTGCGGGTTTTGGCCTATGCGGCTGTGGGTACGGTGATCGCACAGGGAATCCTGGGTGGAATTACAGTGCTCTGGTATCTCCCGTGGCAAATCTCGTCGGCCCATGCCGCGCTGGCCCAGACTTTTTTCTGCATCGCCGTCGCGATTGCGTTGTTCACCGGGCGCCGGTGGGTGGAAGAACAGCCACGAGTCGAATTCGACCAGCGCCGTCCCAGCCTGTTCACCCTGACGCTGCTCTCCATTTTCGTGCTCTACGTGCAATTGATTCTTGGAGCAATGTTCCGGCACCACGGCCTGAGTTGGTGGCCCCATGTGCTGCACGCTGTGGTGGTTTCGTTTGTGTTGGCGTGGACTGCGGTGCGGGCGCTCAGCGTTTATTCGCAGATTGAAGCCGTTCGTCGCCCGGCGATTCTGATGCTGTCGCTGGTCATTGCCCAACTCTGCCTTGGCTTCACTGCGTTCCTGACGCGAGTCGCCTGGGGACGGGACGCCGTGCAGCCCGAGCTACCGATGGTGGTATCCACCGTGGCTCACGTCGCGGTTGGAGCGCTTCTGCTCGCAACCACCGTGATTCTGGCGATCCAGGTGTGGCGGCATGTCCCGGTCGCCTTCGAAGAAAGACTGCCGCACGCGGAGCGTGGTCCCTCGACGGCCTAACAATTCAGACAGGCTCTAGTATTCGACTTGCGACTGCGGTTGCTGGCAGAGATTGTGCGCAGAATGTCGTAAACTGATTGCAGTCCCCGGAGTCTTCTTTTGGTCTCGAAAGTGTCTGCGCTCGCGGAAGCCGGTCCTGAAGCTGAACACGCTGCCGCGCCCGTAATTTCCGTACAAAATCTGGTTCACCGCTACGAGAACCGCACCGCGTTGAATGGAGTTTCATTCGACGTGCGGCCGGCGGAGTTGTTTGGCCTGCTCGGCCCGAACGGCAGCGGCAAGACCACACTCTTCCGCATCCTCTCGACTCTGATGATCCCGACGGCCGGCCGCGCCGTGGTAATGGGATGTGATGCCACGGAAGATGCCGCCAGTCTGCGCCGTCAGATTGGCGTGGTGTTTCAGGAACAGAGTGTCGACGTAAAGTTGACGGCGTACGAGAACCTGTGGCACCAGGGACATCTCTACGGCTTGCGCGGATCGGCTCTCAAGATACGCGTGAGAGAAATCCTGGAACGCGTGGGTCTCGCCGAGCGAGCGAAAGAACGCGTGGAAACTTTCTCCGGCGGAATGCAGCGCCGCATCGAACTGGCCAAGGGCTTGCTGCATCATCCGGGAGTCCTGCTGCTCGATGAGCCTACGACCGGACTTGACCCGGGTGCGCGCCGTGATTTGTGGCAGTATCTACAGATTCTGCGCGACGAGGAACATGTCTCCGTGTTGGTTACGACGCATTTGATGGAGGAAGCCGAACGTTGCGACCGGCTGGCCATCATGAATGAAGGAAATCTCGTCGCGCTGGGCACTCCCGCGGAATTGAAGAGCGAAATCGGCGGTGACGTAATCCTCCTCGATGCCGCCAACGACGCAGTCTTACTGGCCGAACACATTCAGGCGCGTTTCCGTGTCGAGGCGACCGTGATGGGAAACCAGGTTCGCATCGAGCGCGAGGGCGGACACCGTTTCGTTCCCGATGTGGTTGAAGCTTTTCCTGGCGAGATTCAGGCGATTTCCGTGAGTAAGCCCGCGCTCGAAGATGTGTTCATCCACCGCACCGGCCACAAGTTCTGGAGTGAAGAGCGCGAAGCAAGTTCCGAAGATAAAAGTAAAGATAAAAAGAAAGAGAACAACAAGAAGAGGAGGTAGCTTGCGTTCAATGATTCTGGTGCTTTCTCTGCTGCTGGGCCTGGTGCCGTTGGTGGGCGTGGTTTGGATTTTCCTGAGTGGCATGATCGTGCTCTGGCCATTTTCGTGCACGGTCGACGGCCTTTTCATGACGCTCATCCTGCTCACGCTCTCGGGCTGCTTCCTGCTGAACGGGTACTGGGAGATGCGCGACCGTGGAATGTTCGGCAAGAAGGAAGCGTCGCCGGCGAAGAGTCCCGCAGCAAAAGCGAGTTAAGCAAGCGAATTAACTATGGCGACCCAGACCGCAACTTTACCAAGACCGATCGCGCCCATATCCTCCGGAGTGATGCTGCCGGCATTCACCCTCTGGTGGCGCGAGATTATACGCTTCTACCGTCAACCCACGCGCGTGGTGGGAGTGCTGGCGTCGCCCCTGGTGTTCTGGCTGGTGTTGGGCTCGGGATTCGGCAACTCGTTCCGCTCAAGTGCCGGACCAAGTCAGCAGCACTATCTCGATTATTCTTATCCCGGCACGCTGATCCTGATCGTGCTCTTCACTTCCATCTTCACGATGATGTCAGTGATCGAGGACCGCAAGGAAGGCTTCCTGCTTTCCGTGCTGGTGGCCCCGGTCCCGCGTTCGGCGATCGTGCTCGGCAAGGTGCTGGGCGGGACGACGTTATCGGCGATGCAAGGAATGATCTTCCTGGTTCTCGCCCCGTTTACGGGCGTGCATCTCGAACTCCTGCAAGTGCTGCTGGTCGGGGTGGTGGTATTCCTGGTTTCGTTTGCTCTGACCGCGCTGGGCTTCGCCATCGCCTGGCCCATGGATTCTTCTCAAGCTTTCCACGGAATCGTAAACCTGTTTCTGATTCCGTTGTGGCTGTTGTCCGGAGCCCTGTTTCCCATGGACGGAGCATCGGGCTGGATTCGCGCTCTGATGTACATGAATCCGCTGACCTATGGAGTAGCGGCGCTCCGCAGTCTTCTTTATCCCGGCGCCTCGACCAGCTTTCCTCTATCGTCGGCGATGGCAACGTTGATCTTGTTTTCGCTGGTCATGTTCGGACTGGCATTCCTCATGGTAAATCGCCGAAGCACGAGGCCCGCCGCTTGATCTCTGAGCAATACGCCTTTTTCCCTGCCTTGAATGCAACCCTGAACGGGACCAGCGGCGTGCTGCTGCTTACCGGACGAATCCTGATTGCGCGCGGACGCATGGCCGCGCACCGCGCCTGCATGATCGCCGCCATGATTACCTCGGCGTTGTTCCTGGGATGCTATTTGTTCTTCCACTTTGAAGTCGGGAACATTCGATTTCTCGGCGAGGGCTGGGCGCGTCCGGTTTATTTTACGATTCTGATTTCGCACGTCACGCTGGCCATCGTGATCGTTCCAATGGCGATTGTCACCCTGAACCGCGGACTGAAGGCGCGCTATCCCCAGCATCGGGCAATCGCCCGCTGGACGTGGCCCCTCTGGATGTACGTTTCTGTCACGGGAGTCATCGTGTACTTCATGCTGTACCAGTGGTTTCCGCATAGCTGACGATTTGCGAAAAGAAATGACTTTGATGTGTGGCGCAAGCCAGCGGCCGCAACACCGTGGAAGAGCGGCTACTACAGCGTGGAAGAGCGGCGCTTCAGCGCCGCGTTGAACGTTACAAAACCTCCTTGGGCTTTAGCCCCGGTGAGGGTTTAACGGGCGCTCCAATGGAAGACGACCACGGGGGCTGAAGCCCGCGCCCGTGCGTGGTCTCTAACGCGGCCCTTAAGGGCCGCTCTTCCACAGCCGCGCGAAGGGTGGAGCAGGACGCGAAATGTCCCTTTTGAAACTCAAAATCGATGTTTCCGGCACCGTCGGCGACGCCGCCTGGCGCGAGATCAATCAGTTCGATCAGATTCAAAGCGCCGACTTCGGCCCGCAGTTCGGCAGCGGTGGACGCTGCAACCATCCCCCAGACGCTCCGCACGCCAAAGGCGAGTGGATCGGCGCCGAAATCCGGCTCCAGACGCCGCTTCTGGCGCAATACGCCATGTCACACTACCTTGAGCAGGAGCGAGTGCTCGACGCGGACGTGGAGTAGGCACCGTCTGTTATAGTCCTGACCGAGAATCCATGCCGAGTTCATCCGAGACGTCCGCCAGTCCAAATCCGCAGATCAACCCCGGTAGCTTTGGCGCGGTGGCGCCCACACCCAAGCGCTCCATGTCCCGCACCCAGAAGATTCTCTTCTTCGCCACCGGATGGCTCATCGTGCTCATGCCGTTTCTGTTCTGGTGGAACACGTGGTTCGGCAGGCATCTTTCCGACCAGCAGTTAACCGAATATCTGCATGACGACAAGAAGCCGCGGCACATTCAACATGCGCTGGTGCAGATGGGGGATCGCATGGCGCACACCGACGCGGCCGCGAAACAGTGGTATCCCGACTTGATTCGCTTGGCCACCGATCCCGTCGAAGAAGTGCGCAACACCGACGCATGGGTGATGGGACAAGATACTTCGGGCGCGGGATTCCACGAGACTCTGCTGAAGATGCTCTCCGATTCTTCCCCCATGGTGCGGGGAAATGCCGCGCTGTCGCTGGTGCGCTTCGGCGATGCCACCGGACGTCCGCAGATTGTGGCCTTGCTGCAACCGGCCCAGATCAGCGCTCCCGCGGACGGTCACATCATTGACGCCGATCGTCCCGGTACTGCGATCCATCAAGGCGGCTTACTCGCCAAGCTGGCGACCACAGGAGTCACCACGCCGGTCGAAATCCGTTCGCC
>DATHQJ010000377.1:0-5872 GCA_035482825.1 Binatus sp. (SeqCode)
CGGTTCTACAACGCCCGGTTCTACAAAACCTGGTTCTACATCTCCGATCCCGGACGCCCCCACTCCCGCGGCCGCCGCGGAAAAAGCCGCGGCCACCGTCGCCAAGACTCCCGACTATGCGCAGGAGTCCTTCGTCATCGAACAGATGCATTCCCGCTACCGCTTCGAAGCTGACGGCACCGGACGCAAAGAAATTACCGCGCGCATTCGCGTGCAGAGCGAAGCCGGCGTCCAACAGTGGGGACAATTGCAGGAGGGTTACAATTCCGCCAACGAGCGCGTCGAAATTCCCTACGTGCGCGTCCTCAAAGAAGACGGCACCATCGTCAAGGCCGGCGACGACGCCGTGCAGGACCTTAGCGCCCCCGTTGAGCACGAAGCTCCCGTCTACACCGATTACCGCCAGAAACACATCACGGTTCCCGGCCTCCGTCCCGGTGAAGTGCTGGAATACGACATGGTCACGGTGATTCACACCCCGCTGGCCGCCGGCCAGTTCTGGACCGAATACGAATTCGACAAAACCAATATCGACCTCGACGAAACCGTCGACGTCGACGTCCCCGCCGGACGCTCCCTGAAGTTGAAATGCAAGCCGGGGATGGATCCGACAATCACCGAGGCCAACGGCCGCCGCGTCTACCACTGGTCGAGCTCTCACCTCGAGCGCGAAGACGATTCCGCGAAGGCAAAAGATAAAGACAAAAAGAAAAAGAAACATCGCCCCGACGATGACCGCCCCGATGTCCAACTAACCACTTTCGAAACCTGGGAACAGATCGGCCGCTGGTACGCTGCCCTTGAAAAAGACCGCCGCGCCCCCACGCCCGACGTTCGCGCCAAAGCGCAGGAGTTGACCAAAGGCCTGAACACCGATCTCGAGAAGACCGAAGCCCTCTACGACTATGTCGCGAAAAATTTCCGCTACGTCAGTCTCTCGCTGGGAGTCGGCCGCTACCAGCCGCACGCCGCCTCCGACGTTCTCCACGACCAGTACGGCGACTGCAAAGACAAACACACGCTGCTCGCGTCGTTGCTCGAGGCTGAAGGTCTGCACGCCGACTCCGTGCTGATCAATTCCAGCCGCAAGCTCGATCCCGACGTTCCCTCACCCTCGCAATTCGATCACGTCATCACCATGCTGCCCATGGGCCAGGCCGGCAATAATCCGGCAGACAAAAAAGAAGATGTCTGGATGGACACCACCGCCGAGGTCGCTCCTTTCCGTCTGCTGGCCTATCAACTGCGCAAGAAGCAAGCCCTGTTGATCCCGCCCGCCGAACCGCGGTCCTCCGTCGCGCCGCATCTCGAAGAGACTCCGGACGACACTCCCATGCCCGACAGCGAGTACTCGCAGATCGACGGCAAGGTCAACGACATCGGCAAACTCGAAGCCCACGTGCACTACGAATTTCGTGGCGACGAAGAACTCCTGCTCCGTTCCGTCTTCCGCCGCGTGCCGCAAGCCAACTGGCAGCGCGTGGTCGAAAACGTGAATGCCGGCCTCGGTGGCGACGTCACCAATGTCAAGATCAGCGATCCCGCCGCCACCCGCGAGGCGTTCACCATGTCCTACGACGTCGCGAAAATAAACTTCCTCGACTGGTCGAAGAAGAAAACGGATATCGTTTTGCCCCTGGTGCAGTTCAATTTGCCCGACGTCGATGCCGACGACACCGACCCCGACGCCGAACCCCTGAAGCTCGGCCCCAAGGCAAATTATTCCTACAACATCAAACTCGAACTGCCCGCCAAGTACACCGCCCACGCGCCCCTGGCTATCTCGATGAAGCGCGACTACGCGGAGTACCAAGCCACGTACAAGTTAGAAGGCGGCGTCTTTACCGCCGGCCGCCAGTTGACTCTGCGTCAGGATGAACTTCCCGTGGCCCGCGCCTCGGATTATGAATCGTTCCGGCGCGCCGTCGGCGCCGATCTGGCGCAGCAACTCTCAGTTGAAAGCGCGGTGTCCGGACCGCCCGTTCCTCCGCCCGACATGAAGGCCGACGATCTGGTCGAGAGCGCCCGCGCCGCCGCCGAGAATGGCAACTTTCCCGTGGCCATTGTGCTGCTGAAGCGCGCCACCGAAGTCGATCCCAAAAACAAATTCGCGTGGAACAATCTGGGCCTCATCTATCTCCAGATGCGCGAGAGCGATCAGGCCATCGCCGCCTTCCAAAGGCAGATTGAAGTCAATCCCTACGACGAGTTCGCCTACAACAATCTCGGCCGCGTCTACTGGAACGACCGCAAGTATGATGACGCAGTCAAGGCCTTCAACAAGCAACTGGAAAACAATCCGCTCGACAAGTTTGCTCACGCCAACCTGGGCCAGATGTATGCCGAGTGGCACAAGTACGAGCTGGCAGCCGCGGAACTGGAAAAGGCGGTTGCGGTCACCCAGGACAGCGCTCCCGGCAGCGCCGAGTTGCAGGTGAGTCTGGGCGACGCCTACCTCAACCTCGGGCAGGACGACAAAGCCCTGGCCACCTTCGATCACGCCGTCGAACTATCTGCCAGCCCGCTGGTGTGGAACAACATCGCTTACCAGCTCTCGCTCAAGAATTCTCATCTCGACCGCGCCCAGCAATACGCCGAATCCGCCGTATCGGCGACGGCCGCCGCGCTGCGCAACATCGAGCTCGACCGCCTGGCCAACAAAGACCTGCTCCTGGTTCCAAACGTGATCGCCTACTGGGATACGCTGGGTTGGGTCCTTTTCAGCGAAGGTAATCTGAGTAAGGCCGAAAAATATGTCGCTGCCGCCTGGTCCCTCGGCCATCACGGCGAAGTCGGCGACCATCTCGGTCAGATCTACCAGAAGCAAGGCCAGAAAGACCGCGCCCTGCGCACCTACGCGTTATCGATGAACGGCCTCCGCCCCACCCCCGAAACCCGCGGCCGCCTGGCATCCCTCGCCGGAGGCGACGCCAAAGTCGACTCCACCATCGCACATTACAAAGACGAACTGCAGCGCCTGATCACCATCGACCTCGGCAAAGCCAAGCAAACCAGCAACGCCGATTTCTTCATCTTAATCAGCGGCGGCGGAGGTACAACCGCAAAAGTCGACTCGGTCAAATTCGTCAGCGGCGACGAAAAACTTAAATCGTATAGCGAAGCCCTGAAAACCGCCGACTACCACCTCACCTTCCCCGACGACACCCCAGTAAAAGTCTTCCGCCGCGGCACCCTGTCGTGCGCAGTCGCAACCGGCAAATGCGAATTCGTGTTGACCTTGCCGGATGATGTCAGGTCGGTAGACTGACCTTATGTTGATGGAGAAGAAACTGTCGTTGATGGAGAAGAAACTGTCGTAGAGGTTCGTTCTTGGTGGAAGGGCACGGCTTCAGCCGTGCCGTAAAGGCGCTTAAAATGACCTGCGGCTTCAGCCGCTGAGGCACTTATGCAGGGATCGCCGCCCCCGACAGCTTAGACAACGGTGCTGAGAATTAGCCGGCTCATCAGCACTGAGCGCTATGGCGATTTTTCTCCCATTAGGAACTTGTCCTCAGCATGTTCTCAACTTCCGTTCGGCTAACCCCCTTGGTTGCGTGCAATTTCCATGTTTCCCGCCGATTAAAAGCAGCGAACCAGCACTTAACTCCATCAGCCATGACGTTGTAAACCATGACGCTTCCGCGACCATTCGCAACTGTCTTGGCGCTGTACCAAACAAAACACGCCGAGCGGCTGAAGTCTTGAACTCGCCTCTGCAAGTTTGCTTCACTGGATTGCCTTTCAGATTGGTGTGGCACCTGCCACGGCACCTCCACATAATCCTCGCCAACGCGTGCGTATGTCCACTGAGCAATGACCCTGTTCGGAGTGAAAGGCGGAAAAGTCACTCTGTCTTGATAGAAATCGTCGAGAGCAGCATCAGGTCGGTTCATGAATGCTGGAAAACGGAAATATACGCTGCCAATACCTGAGAATCGTAACCACTTGTGATCGAACCAGTTGTCAATCTGGATTATCCAGAGTCCATCTGGGGTCTCCCTCCTTACGAGGCCGCTCAACAACGAGTCCAGCAATGCGATGAAATATGGGTCGTCTGTTTCGCCAACGTCAATCTTCATGGGCATGGAAACATTATCCGACAACGGTGTTGCAGGCGAGCACAAACTGGCGATAACGGACCATAACAAATCATCAACGTGTAAATCCTAGAGTGGCTCACGACCCAACCGCCGTCCCCGCCACGCCGTAGCCCGCTCATAAGCCCCCGCCACGCACAGCACCAAATCCTCCCGCCAATGCGCCCCCGCGATCTGCAGCCCGATGGGCAGTCCACCCTCCGTAAATCCGCAAGGCACCGAGATCGCTGGTAATCCCCAAACATTAAACGGCCGCGTATTCCGCAGCAACCTCAGCTCCGCCGGACGCAGCGCCTCCGGATCCTTTTTCAAATCCGCAATCGCCGGCGCCGGCATCGGCATGGTCGGAGTCACCAACACATCCACATCGGCAAAGACCGCGCCAATATTCCGCCGCGCCTCGTCCAACTCACGCCGGCACCGAATGTACTCCGCAGCTGAAACGCGTTCGCCCGACCGAATCCGCCGCACCGTCTCCGCCTGATACAACTCCGGGCTGCGCCCAACATTCTCCGCGTGATAAGCATACGACTCAGCCGTCTGCAAAGTCCGGTCGGTAGGCACGTCCAGCCGCACCTCTTTCATCTCCGCGCCCAAACTCGCGAGCGCCTGCAACGCCTGCTCCACCGCCGCACCAACTTCCGCATCCAGATCATCAAAAAAATATTCCCGCACCACCCCCACCCGCACCGACTTCGCCCCCTCGCGCAGCGCCCCAACATAATCCGTCACAGGCACATCGGCCGAAGTAACGTCTGCCGCATCGTATTCCGCAATCGCCTGTAGCACGATCGCCGCGTCCTCAACGGAAGCCGCCAGCGGCCCCACATGATCGAGCGACAACGACAGCGGAATCACTCCCCGGCTTGACACCCGCCCGTAAGTCGGCTTCAGCCCCACGCATCCACACAGCGCCGCCGGTTCGCGAATCGACCCCGCCGTGTCGGTCCCAATCGCCGCGTAAGCCATCCCCGCCACCACCGCAGCCGCCGATCCGCCCGACGATCCCCCCGCAATTCGCCCAACGTCCCAGGGATTGTGCACGTCGCCAAAATAGCTGACCAGCGAACTCCCTCCATAAGCGAACTCATGCAGATTATTTTTGCCAACAATCACAGCCCCCGCCAACCGCAACCGCCGCACAACCTCCGCATCGCAATCCGGAACCCGGTCCTTATATAGCGCGCTGGCCGCAGTCGTCCGAACCCCAGCCGTGTCGATCAAATCCTTCAGCGCGACTGGAACCCCATGCAGCGCCCCCCGCCACTCCCCGCGCAGAATCTCAGCTTCGGCCCGCCGCGCGTCCGCCAGCGCAGACTCCGACATGACCGTAATAAACGCATTGAGCGCAGGATTCACCTTCTCAATACGCTCAAGACAGCGCCGAGTAATCTCAACCGGAGACACATCGCCTCGCCGCAAGCGCGGCGCCAATTCAGAAATAGAAGAGAAGTCGCCCATAATTCAGCCAGCCATTGTAAAGCGAAGCAAGATTTTCCTCTGTGTTCCCCCGTGTCCCCTGTGTTGAAGCTTTTTCTTTACAACTCTCCACACCCCCGGCAATCGAAAGTCCTATAATCACCCAAGCAGCAGGGGCCAGAAAAAATGTCCGAGCTCACGATCGCGCCCGCACCCGTTGCAACCCACGGTTTCTTCCTCGATGGCCGTTGGCACGAAGACGGCGACCTAATCGAGATCCACGCCCCCTACGACGGCAGCCTCATCGCCCGCGTCGTGCAAGGGAGGCACGCCCACGCCGAAGCCGCCATCGCCGC
>DATHQJ010000378.1:0-19277 GCA_035482825.1 Binatus sp. (SeqCode)
AGCGCTCGAGCCGGTTTTAGGCGCGGTGGAGCTGAAGCCTCCGGTCTGGCTGAACGCTCTCGACCGCGTACTTGAGGCCTCGCGGCGCTGCCGTTCGCTCGACGAACTGCTGCATGGCGGCGTGCTCGAACAGGGCCGCAAGGCCAAGGGATTGGCCGGGGATCTGTTTTATCTGCCGGTTGCACTGGCCGCTTTCACCCGCTTCGGATATCTCATGCGGCGATCGTTCTTCCGCCTCATGCTGGGCGATCTCAACACCATTCTCGACGGTCTCACCGAGCTTGAGGAAAAAGGTGTGGAGACCATCGACTGCCGCCGGGCTCAGTTTTCCGCGCAAGAGCCGATCGTTCGCTTGCGTGTGATCTGTCAGTCGTGGAAGGTGATGTTCCAGGCGGAGTATTCCTCTGGACAACCGCTGCGCATGCTGGTCGATCTGCGCGCCTCGGTCGAGTACGCACTCGGCCGTGGCAAGGCGCCGGAAGCGGCAGCGAAAGCCGTGCCGGCCGCGAAGTCTGCAACAGCCGCAAAGCCAGCAGCGGCGGTGAAGCCGGCAGTAGTGGCGAAGCCTGTAGCGGCAGGGAAGCCGGCAGTCGCGCCGACAACCGCCAAGCCTGCTGCGGTTGCGGCAAAACCGGCCGCGTTGGCGGCGTCGGCGGGTGCGGCCAAGGCCCCGACGAAAGCGGCCGCTGCCAAGGCGGTGGTCCCAAGCGCCGATGCGGAATTTGAGGTTTCGAGTACACCCGGATGGGGTGAGGACGAGCCCACGCCGCCGGGAAAGAAATAGAAATCAACCAGCGCCACAAGGCCCAGCAAAATCGCCGAGTGGAAGGCCAAAGGAAGTTTGCAGTGCAGGCACCGACCGTACTGATCATCTCCGACGAAGTCGACTTCTCGCGGCGCATCACGGCGCGCTGGCAGATGGAGCGCAACGTCCCTACGTTCACGCTGCTGAGCGGCGACCTGTGGCCACGCTTCGCAGCGGATGTGTTTGATGTAGCGATTGTTGGCGAGTTGCGCCGCGATCTGCTCTCCGTCGTGCTTGAGCCTCTGCATTCCACCGGGCAGCCGATTTTCTGTTTCTGCCAGGATGCCGCCACGGCACAATTAGTTCACGAACGCTGGCCGCGCATTGCCATCCTGCGCAGCGGCGATTCTCAGGAAACGGCACAGTGGCTCGAAACTCTTGTCCTGGCCGCGAGCGAGGCAGTACATCGCTCGCGCGCCGAATCCCGCGCCCGCGCCGCCGAAACCGCCTGCGCCACGCTCGATCGCCAGGCAACGCTGGGCCGTTACATGCTGGAAATGCGGCATAACCTGAACAACGCGCTGACGTCGGTGCTGGGAAATTCGGACCTGCTGCTGCTCGAACCCGGCAGCCTCGACGCCCGGACTCGCGCCCAGATCGAGACCATCCGCAACATGACGCTCCGCATCCACGAGATCATGCAGCGCTTCTCCTCTCTGGAAAAAGAGATGAACGTGGTCGCGCAGCAAGCCGAACAGGATTCTGGTAAGTCGTACGCGGCCACCGCCGCCGGTAACTAGACGTATGAGACCCCTCCCCTCGTACCGCGCCGATCTCGTAAGACAGCGGCGAATGAACGTTCACGTACCCTGCGGGGGAAGGATTTATGCATAAATTGATGGCGGGCGTTACCATTCTCGAGCACGAACTCTCCGAGTTGCGCCTGCTGGTCGAGCGCCAGACCGGGATCCTGCTCGATTGTCCTAACAGCGCCCTGGCCGCGCACGTAGCTGAATATCTGGAGAGCCAGGAACTAGAATCTCCCGCGGCCCTGATCGCCCGCCTTCGGGCTTCGGATCAGGACCCTTCCGCGCTGCCCACGTTTCTTGACGGCGTGCTCAACGTTAATACCGGATTCTTCCGTCATCCTGGAGCCATGAACGCGCTGGCCCGGCAGGTGATTCCGCAACTCTACGCCCGCAAATCGGACGACGGTCCCAGCACACTTCGAATCTGGAGCGCGGGTTGCGGCACCGGCGAAGAAGCGTACTCCATTGCCATGGCTTTGTGCGACGCGATGCCCAGCGGAAACGGGAACGCCAATGGCAACGGCAACGGTTCAGGCAGCGGCAACAACGGCAAAGACACGAAGGAGAAAAATGCCGCCAGCCGAAATGGCGGCGTCGCCGACAATGGCGCCACGCCATCCGCGGGGCAGGGAACGCGAGACTGGTCGATTCACATCGTCGGCAGCGACCTGCTGCCTTCCGCGATTGAGGTGGCCGAGCGCGGGTTGTATCCGCAGTCGGCGCTCACCGGTTTGCCTCCGGCGTCTATTCGCGCCTGCTTCTCGAAGATTGGAAATCCCAACGGAAGCCAGAACGGTCCTCAGAATGGATCTCAGGAAGCGCCGCAAAATGGCTTGACGGGCGCGGGCAACGGGTCGGGCAATGGCTCGGCGAATGGTTCGGGCAATGGCGCTCCAAACGGTTCAGGAGGGACCCATCTGTTAGTGAAGCCACGCCTGCGCAGCCTGGTCACTTTCAACACCATGAACCTGACCAAGCCCGTCTATATCGGCCGCTTCGACTGCATCTTCTGTATGGACGTGCTGCCCCACCTCTCGCGCGTGCAACGGACCGCTCTGATGGAGCGCCTGCACCTCTATCTCGAGCCCGGCGGATACTTGTTCCTCAGCCAGACGGAAAAACTGCAGGCCCCGAACCTGAACTTCCGCTCCGAAACTTTCGACGGCTACACCTTCCACCGCAAACCGCTGGCGGCTAGCGCCGCGTACGGAAGGTAGGGATAGAGAATGACCACTTCGGATGCTTGTTAAGTTGGTTTAAATCTTTGCCGGGATACCGTTCGATTCTTCGGAGGATTCCGCATCGGGTAAATCTAATGCGCCGGAAGTGAGTTCCTTCAGTTCGTCGTACTCCATAAATCCGCCAAAGCCGTCAGTGTCGTGCCATTCAAATATTGGGGGCCGAGCTATTGCATCCTTGACGGTCGAACCGGACCTAACAGTTAGGCCTCCCCATCGAAACCTGATATATACGTATCCAGATTCCGTTTTACCTTCCCATTGCGCCGGACAGGCAAGACATGTCCTTCGAATCTCAGTTATTTTCACCATTGAACCCATCATCGACATAAAATCCGTGATCTTGAACTAGCGATGCATAGCGGGGAATAACGATTCTGTCGCTCGCTCACTTCGTGGGGAACGTTAAATCGTAGCGCTTCGCGTCCATTGCGCGTAGCAGATTAAGCAAAGTTGTTGCGAGCGAGAGCGACTGTTTGCCATCCGCTTCTTGAAAGTCGATCTTGCCGTAGTGGGCGATATCGTTTCGCTTGTCGAAGAATTGCTCCTGTAAGAAATCCTTAATCGACGCGGCGGGTTTATAACCCGTTAGCGCAGATTCCAGGAGTTTCATATTCGAACGCGCGAACTCATCGAACGGCTTGCCGGTCAGGAGTCGGGACAACTCATCCAGCCGCTTTCCAATCGACCGCATGTTCGCCCACTCATCCTCCCACTGGTTCCTATCTTCAGGGGTTATGTTGGAAGGAACTTTCTGAGAATCAATGGCCTTCCACTTGAAGAACAGGTAAGCCATCTCCGCTTCAACGGCGACAGCGCCCAACAGCGTGGCGATGGTGACATCCCCGCTCAAGAGTTCCTGCCTCGCTCGCTCCATTAGAAGCATTGTCACAATGTTGCCTAAGGGGTCCATCAAGTGGATCGTCACTCCACAGGCCTGACATCTGGCATCCTTGGGCAACCTGCTTCCAATAATCTCCAAAGGTACCTGCTTGCCGCATGGACAGGGAATTGTTATCGACGATTTCATTTCGAATAATTACCCACGAGTCGGCACTCCCAGCCAATTCTCACGCGAACAAAAACTCCTTCGTCCGCAACTCCTTGATCGTGTCCCGCAGCTTCGCCGCCTTTTCGAACTCGAACTTCTTGGCTGCTTCGCGCATGTCGCTTTCGAGTTTGCCGATGTAGGTATCCACTTCTTCCTGCGTTCTGAACTCCGGCAAGCCCTCGGACTCGCCCGCCGACAAGTCGGCATAGTCGGCGGCCACGATCCCCGCCAGCGTCATGTCCAGCGGACGGATGATCGACTCCGGCGTAATCCCATTCTCTTCGTTGTAGGCCGTCTGAATGGCGCGGCGGCGCTGGGTTTCGTCGATGGCGCGCTTCATCGAGTCGGTCATCCGGTCGGCGTAGAGAATCGCGCGGCCGTTCAAATGCCGCGCGCAACGGCCGATGGTTTGGATCAGCGATCCCGTCGACCGCAGGAAGCCTTCTTTGTCCGCATCCAGAATCGCCACCAGCGAGACTTCCGGCAGGTCGAGTCCCTCGCGTAGGAGGTTAATGCCGATCAATACATCGAACTCGCCTTTGCGCAGGTCACGCAGAATCTTCACGCGCTCCAGCGTTTCAATTTCGGAATGCATGTAACGGCACTTCACGCCCACCTCGGCGTAGTACTCGGCCAGATCCTCCGACATGCGCTTGGTCAGAGTCGTGACCAGCACGCGCTCGCCGAGTTCCACGCGTCCGCGGATCATGTGCAGCAGATCGTCAATCTGCCCTTTCACCGGACGCACTTCAACCGGCGGATCGATCAGCCCCGTCGGCCGGATAATCTGCTCCACCACTACCCCCGCGGATTTCGTCAGCTCATACGGCCCCGGCGTCGCAGATACGTAGATCAGCTGATTCGTACGGTGCTCAAATTCCTCAAACGTCAGCGGACGGTTGTCCAACGCCGAGGGCATGCGAAAGCCGTACTCCACCAGAGTTTCTTTTCGCGAGCGATCGCCGGCATACATGCCGCGCAACTGCGGCACCGTGCCATGCGACTCGTCAATGAACATCAGAAAGTCGCGGGGAAAATAATCCAGCAGCGTGGGCGGAGGCTCGCCCGGCAATCGTCCTGTGAAATGCCGCGAATAGTTTTCGATGCCGTGGCAGAAGCCCATGGCCTTGATCATTTCCAGATCGAACATCGTCCGCTGGTGAATGCGCTGCGACTCCACCAGCCGGCCCTGCTTCTCCAGTTCGACTTCCCACCATGCCAGCTCTTGCTTGATCGACGCCACCGCCGACGCCCGCGTCTCTTCCTTCATCACATAATGCGTTTTTGGATAAATCGGCAGCCGCATGTATTTCTGCTTGACCGTACCAAACAGCGGGTCAATTTGCGTCAAGGAAGAAATCTCATCGCCCCACAATTCGACGCGATAAGCCATGTCGTCGTAAGTAGGGAAGACTTCAATCACGTCGCCGCGCACGCGAAACGTGCCGCGCCGGAAATCTCCGTTGGTGCGCTCGTAGAGAATGTCGACCAGACGGCGCGTAATGTCCTCACGCTTGATCTT
This sequence comes from Binatus sp. (SeqCode), assembly GCA_035482825.1. GTDB lineage: Bacteria > Acidobacteriota > Terriglobia > Terriglobales > Acidobacteriaceae > Sulfotelmatobacter. Next base: position 5,366 of record DATHQJ010000378.1, read on the forward strand.
CTGGCCTTTTTCGAGAAACATCATCATCCCGTAATAGGCTTCCGGCGAGCCCAGGCCGTAGATGCAGCTCACCGACGCCACAATCAGCGCGTCGCGGCGCTCAAATAAAGACCGCGTCGCTGACAGCCGCAGCTTGTCAAGTTCATCATTAATCGTCGCTTCTTTTTCGATGTAGAGATCGGCGGCCGGGACATACGCTTCTGGCTGGTAGTAGTCGTAGTACGACACGAAATATTCGACCGCATTGTGCGGGAAAAAATTCTTGAACTCATGATAGAGCTGTGCCGCCAGCGTCTTGTTATGCGCCATCACCAGCGTCGGCCGGTTCGCCGCCTCGATCACCTTGGCCATGGTGAACGTCTTGCCCGACCCGGTGACCCCGAGCAGCACCTGATGCTGCTCGCGGTCATACACCCCGCGCAGCAGCGCCTCGATGGCGCGTCCCTGGTCGCCTTGCGGCTTGTAAGTGGAAACGAGTTTAAAGTCCATGGAAGAACAGCTTTCAGCCGTCAGCTCTCAGCCTTCAGCTCAAACCCTAAGTCGACTTGAGGACAATTCCTGTCCCCAATGGCGGGTTCGTGTGGGGACGGGCGCCTTCGCAAGCCTGCCCAGCAGAGCCGAAGGGTCCGGCCAAGCGCAGCGAGGCCAGGTTTTCGCCGGCAGCCCCACAGAGCTGAATTTCGCCGCCAGAGAATCTTTCCATTATAAACGCCCGAACGAAACGCGGGAGCGGTGACTCTTTGGGCAGCATTGAACCAAGCCCGACGCGGAAATCTCCTACCCGACAGCCGGCCGCAACTCCACTGGCTTGGTCGCAATCGTCACTTGCATAGATGGTAGCTTCGGACGCGGATACGGCTCGGTATACGCCTCCACCGAAATCGTGCCCGGCGTGCGCGTGGCTTGCACGATCACCTGCGCCAGACCGTTGAAGAGGCTGCGCTTCGGAGCTTTGTCGGACTCCTGACAATTGGGGTCGCCGTTGCCCACGCCGATCAGCGCGCCTTCGCCCGTTACTTTGAAGCTAATCAGATTTCCCGCTGTGGGGATAGCCCGGCCCGCACTGTCGAGCACTTCAACCTTCAGCACCGCGACATCCTCGCCGTCAGCGCTAATTTCGGTACGATCCGCCGTCAGCCGGATCGATTCCGGCTTGCCCGTGGTCTCGCGTTTTTCGGTGAGCACGATTTTGCCGTTTTTCGTGCCGTGTGCTTCAATTACTCCGGTCTCATACTTCACGCTCCATTCCAGATGCGTGAGCGGCTCGACCTTCTTCGATCCTTGACTCTTGCCGTTCAGAAAAAGTTCCACCGAATCCAGGTTCGAATGCACCCACACCGAAATCGGCTCGCCCTCACGCCCTTCCCAGTTCCAGTGCGGAAAAAGATGCAGGACCGGTTCCGATCCCCACCAGGCTTTGTAGTAATAAAAATTGTCCTTGGGAAATCCGCACATGTCGACGATGCCGAATTGCGAGTTCACCGAAGGCCAACCATACGGCGTGGGCTCGCCGCGATAATCGAATCCAGTCCAGGCGAATCCGCCGGGGAGCCATTCCCGCGCCGCGTAAAACTTCCACCACTCCTCCGCCAGTTCCGACCAATCGGTATGGTTCAGGTCATAGGCGCTGACCCAGTTGCGCAATTTATCGGTCGAATAAATGCCGCGCGTCGAAACCGTGCTGGCGGTTTCCGATCCCACGCTGGGCTGCTTGGGATGCTTGGCGTGATACGCGTCCAGCTCTTTCAAGTTGTAGTTGAAGCCCATCACGTCGAGCACTTCGGGAAAGTGCTCGCCAAACGCGGTGTTGACGGCAGCGGTGCACAACCGCGTGGGATCAAGTTCGTGGGTGCGCGCCATCATGTCGGAGACCACGCGCGGGCCCTGCGGCTGGTACATCATCGTCCACTCTTCGTTGCCCATGGACCACAAAATAATCGACGGAGAATTGCGGTAGCGCTTCACCATCGCCTCCAGCTGCGCCATGCCTTCGTCGTTCGCACTCATCAGCCGGGTCTCGCACATCATCATCATGCCCAGGCGATCGCAGGCCTCGACCCACTCCGGCGTCGGCATGTTGTGCGAGGTGCGCACCGCGTTGCCGCCCATATCTTTCAACACGCTGATTCGATAGTCCTGCAGGCGGTCGGGAAGCGCCGCGCCCACGCCCGCGTGATCGTGATGATTGCAGGTGCCTTTGATCTTCACGGATTTTCCGTTGAGGAAGAATCCCTTGTCGGCGTCCCACTTGATATCGCGAATGCCAAAGCGGATGCGTTCCGCGTCGCGGACGTGACCTGCAGGGTCAAGGACGGTCACTAGCGCGGAATAGAGATTAGGACTCTCCGGAGACCATAGCGCAGGATTCGGGACATGGGCCCCCGTCACTAGGACGGCGGATCCATCAGGTATCAAGGGGTGCACTGCGGACTCCGCCGTTGCGACAACTTTGCCCGATGGGTCGGCGATCTGCCATCGCATGCGGCAACTGTCGGCCGCATTGCCTTCACATTTTGCAACTGCCCCAAGAATCAAGGTGGCCGAATCGCCTTTGACTGCGGCCTGTACAACGCTCTCCCAACGCCTCAGATGCAGCGCGTCCGTCTTCGTCAGCCATACATGCCGGTAAATTCCCGCGCCTTCGTAGAACCAGCCATCGCCAAAGCTGGCGTCCATGCGGACCATCAGAAAATTCTTACCGCCGTAATTCAAGAAATCTGACACGTCGAAGTGAAACGGCGCATATCCGTTGTCGTTGCGCCCGATGAAATATCCGTTGAGGAACACCAGGGCGCTGCGAAACGCGCCGTCAAACTCGACCGTGATGCGGCGTCCGCTGTCTTCTTTTGGAATATCGAAAGTACGCCGGTACCAGCCCACGCTGGTCTCGGGATAGCGCCGCCCCAGCGGCTTGTAGCCGTGGGATTGTTGCTCGTCATCGTGCACAAAAGGCAACTCCACCGCCCAGTCGTGCGGCAAATTCAGCGGGCGCCATTTCGAGTCGTCAAATTTCTGCGTGGAGAACTCAAACTCGCCCGACTTGGCGAAATCTCCCTGGCCCATTCCGAATCCCAAGTCGCGCAGGGAATCGGAGGCGTGTCCCTGAAAAAACTTCCAGCCAAAATCGAACAGCAGACGCTCGCGCGGAGGCAGCGCCGCCGGAGCTTCAGCCGAGGCGTCGCCGGGATAGCCCGCCAGCAAAGCATGCGCGCGGCTGATGGAACCGGCGGCCAGAGTCGAGGCGGAGACAGCAAGTCCGGAACGAAGCAAATCGCGACGAGTGAAAGAGGTCATTCAAGACTCCACGCAGTAATCGGATTTGAAACCAGTCCCTTGGAGAATTTGCATTATAACGGCCTCCCGCCCACGCTATCGGCGGGTTTAGGGATGTGCAAGGCCGGATGATCGCGGCCGGAAGCCGCGGCGGCGCAGGCCGACCCGCAGCGCCGAAGCCGCCAGCGCAATCGCGAAGCAGATGGCGACGAAAATCTTTCCGCCGTCCAGCAGGTCGACCTTACCGTTGGAGAGCAACGGATCGGTGAACATGCTATGGATGAACATGAGAACGAACGCAGGAAAGACCAGCAAGTGCAGCTTCTTCCACAAGGGACGAGCCATGCGCAGACGGAAGAACGAAGTCACGATCACGATCAGCAATCCGTACAGCCCAGCCGCGCCCACGGTATTAATCGCTGGTTGTGCGGGCGAATCGATCGGAAGCAGCACATCTCTCCACCCGAAGTGAGTCGAGGCGCGAAGCAGCAGCGCGGCGGGATGCAGCAAGATCAGCAGCAGAACAATGTATGCCGTCCAGTTGTGCAGTCGGAAAATATTAATATGACGATGCGGCCACAAGCGCAGCGGACTATAGCGCAGCGCGATGAGCAGCCCCAAAAGCAGGTTCAGAGTCGCCGTACCCACGGCGGCGAGTCCCAGGTAGGCACACAGGTCGAGGATCGTCATCGAAAGATCGTCATTGCTGGTTGGTCATTGCTAGTTACACCTGCCTGAAGATATTAATGCTTCGCGAAACAGTCGCGATCCTTCCGTACTGCCGTTCCGCACTACGGTTTCACATCCCCCACGCCCACAATCTTCGCCGAAGTGCGAAACTTCTTGTAGTCGCGATATTCTTCGTCGCCGTCGATTTTGTAGCCCTTCAGCAGCGCCACGCGGGCGTCGAACATGAAGGTCATGTGCCGGGGAAGCCAGACTTCGTCATTCACCCGGGTCTGTTCCACCATCACTCTGGTGCCTTTGTGAATGCGGGCGAGCACCCATCCGATGGATACCGTGTCGAGCGCCTCGATGTCCAGCTTGGCCAGTTGCAGATCGCCCTTGTCAATCCACACCCGCCCGTGAAACTTGGAGAGGATTTTCGCGTCCTTCATCTGCGGCTCGAATCCCGGACGTGGTTCGCCATCAATCACCCACATCTCGCGTCCACCCAGTTCATCGGTTCCGACGTTCCGGAAATCGTAAGCGTCTGCCACTTCCCGCAGGAACCTCCGGCTGTCCTCGCGCTCTTTCGCCTCTTTGTCTTCGCGCTTCTTGCGGTCTTCGTCGGATTCGTCCTTGCGCTTGTCGATGATCTTCTGGATCTTCTCTTCTTCTTTGGCCGCTTCCTTGGCATTGAGCGGCTTGTCGTCTTTTTCAATCAGCCGCCGTACCGGCTCGCCATAGATTTCCAGAATTTCGTAGGTATTCACCTCAGTGGATTTGGCCTCGCCCTTGCCATCGAGACTGTGGTTCACCTCGCGATCGATGTAGGTATAGTCGCGCCGCCGGCGTTGGTTTTCGAAGTGCTTATCCGCCACTACGCGAAGTAACTGCCGCATCTGTTCCTGCGACAGCTTGCCGTCGGCCCCCGTCGTCAAATCCGGGACAGAGGTTTCAGAAGGAGTCGTAACCGAGGAAGCCTTGTCCGGCGAAGCCGGCTCGGGCGCCCGCTCTTGCCCGAGCAAAGTCAGAGGGACCAGCAGGAAGAGTGCGACGCCGAGCCCGCGGACCTTCATGACGTAATTTTACTTCGTCCGCGGGGAAATGGTGTCAGGTGTTAGGTCTTAGGTCGTAGGTTTCGAGTCGCAGGCAGTCAAGGCTTGGCGTCGGTATTGCACTCTTCAAACTCGAGACCTCAGACCCCAACACCCAACACCTAAGACCCGAGCCCGTGATCCAGCGACTGCTGCACTGCCAGTTGCCGGCAGGTGCGCCCGATGATGTCCTGCGCCGAAGTGGTGTCCACGAACTGGAAGCCGTAGCGGAACGCGCTTCTTTGGCGAACCATCGCCAGCACGTCCACGTCGCCGAAGGGCAGCGTGAGCTCCAGGCGAACGATTTCGCCCACCGGAATTTCGATACGCAGCATGGCGGAGATCCCTGATTCGCTGAGGTCGACAGTGTCGCCCCGAACCACTGGAGAGTCGCGGGGATAGACGCGGATGGCTACTTCGATCTTGAACCGGCGGTGACGGCGAGCGTCCATTTCGCGAGCGACTGGTTCGGGCGCGTCCATTTTACCCGCATCGAGTCTGCCCGAATTTATTTTGCCCGCATCTGTCTTGCCTGCATCTATTCTGAGAGTCGGGCGCGTTCCGAGTTGACCATGCTGTTCCACGTCGAGGCTCCCTGGACCAGAACCGTGCTGGGTCCAGCCGCGTAGACGGGCGAACGCAACTGACGATCCCAGACCTACGATCAGAGTTGCGTCCCACCGCAAGGGCAAGCAGCAGCAAAGGTCCCTGATTAGGCATCGGCTGAATGCCGAAGGGACTTTAGCCTGCTGGGCCCTCAGTCCCGGACCTTGTGAGCTTTCCCCAGACACTCCGCCTGGAACAGCCGCTCGTCCACCCGGTGGAGCTTCTTCTCCTGCGCCTTGGTGAGCAGCGAATAATGTTTAACGTCGAACAGGTGGTAGACAATAAACCAAACCGGCTTCTCGGTGGTCATCCAGTTCTGCCGGTCGAAGCGCTTCAGGTTCACCGGACCCGAGTAGCGGCGAAGCGTGCGCTCGCGCCGCAGGTTGAAGTAAGCGTTGAAGTAGCTCAGCGCAAGTTCGCGCAGCGTGCGATAAACCGGTTCCCTCCAGCGGCATCCGGTGTAATTCGATTTGGCCACCGCGCCCCAGCAGCCGTCTTCCCGGTAAATAGCGATTACGTGGTCGGTGTCGTGCTCGGCTTCGAAGTCGAGCAGCAGCGGTGGATACCCGTTGGCCCGCAGCGCCGCCGCGGCGAAGATCGCGCCCTCCAGACAATGTGACGATTCTTCCGCCAGCACCTTCCGCGGCGACCACGCCGTGTCTTCCAGGTGATAAGGCATGTTGTCGATAAACTTCTGAATGCCGTAGGGATTCTTCATGCTGCGCAGCTTGCGCAGCTCTTTTTGAGTAAACCCGGGAGTGAAGTCAGACGCAGCGGATCTGGATGCAGTCATGAGTTTGGGAGGTATTGAGGAAGAGAGACTTGCCTTGTCAGCGTTCTTCCTTGTCGCAGCAGTGTAACGTAACTCTGCTTCACTAAGCGCGGGCTGCAATGCCAAGCAATGCCGGGCGCAATCGTGGAAGAGCGGCGCTTCGAGCGCCGCGTAAAGCACGCGGAACCAGCACGGGCTTCAGCCCCGTGATCTTCTTCGTATTCTTCTTCGTCTTCCCCCAGCGTTCAGGGAATGCCCCGTGCCGTCGTTTCTAAGCTGGCAGTCGATGCCGAAAGGCGCGTCGGACCGTCTCTGCATAGGCCAGATCGGGCTCCACAGCCGGGAAGTTAAACCGCTTTAACTTCGAGATATAAAGGCCTTGTTATCAGCATGATACAGGCATGATATTGCACAGTACTTAAAGTCCGCAACCGCTCTCCATTCATTGGCTTGCGGGTGACTGCACCAATCATGTTGCATCGGTCACGTCGCCGTGAACAGCGTTGCCAGCTCGCTGGGATGATCCACCAGAACGTCGGGCGGCTCATTCCCGAGCGTATGTGGCGCAAAGCCGTAGGTGACGCCGACGGTGACCATGCCCGCATTGCGTCCGGTGGTGACGTCGACATGGGAATCGCCAATCATGGCGGCGTGTTGCGGTTCCACGCCATATTCTTCGAGAAGTTTGCGGGCGCCCTCGGGATCGGGCTTCTTGCTGGGGAAACTGTTGCCGCCATAAATCTGCGAGAAAAATTTCCCTAGCCCGAGCGCCTCCACGATCGCCCGCGAAGGATGCACCGGCTTGTTGCTTAGTATGGCGAGCGTGCGAGGCGTCCCGTTGGCGGATTGTTGAATCGCCGCCAGCGCCTCGGGAATTCCCGCGTAGACCGTGGTGTGATCCAGTTTGTGCTCGCGGTAGTAGGAAAGAAAGAACTCCAGCCCCTTGCGGATCAATGCCTCGTCCACGGCCTCGCCGCCGAGCGCGCGCTGAATCAGGATGGGCGCGCCGTCGCCCACGTAGCTGGCGATGATGTCGTCCGGCAACTCCGGCCGGCCGATATGCCGCAGCGCCGCATTGACCGAATGCACCAAGTCGAGGCGCGAGTCGATCAGCGTGCCGTCGAGGTCGAAGATCACTAGTTTGATGGAATGCGGGTTAAATGCGCGGCGGGTGAGGATCATGCACTTCCAGCATAAAGTACTCAGCCGTCAGCTGTCTGCATTCGGCGCATCCGATGACGGTTGGTTTATGTGGGGACAGCAGCCTTCCGCTAGCTTGCCCTGAGCGAAGCCAAAGGGTCGAGCGGAGTTCGACGGTTTACGCCGGAGCGCCGCTACAGACTGAAGTTCACGATTGTCATGGACTCGACCTGGACCGGGATCCCACCGCATTTATACGGTTCGTACCGCCACTTCCGTATTGCCTCGACCGCGGCGTCGTCCAGAAGCTTCGATGAGCCTCGGACGATTTCCATATCCTTGGGCATGCCGTCGATGTCAATGACCAGATAGATTTCCACGGATCCGGTTTGACGGCCAGCCCTGGCTGCCCAAGGGTAGACGGGATTCGTGCGCTCGATCAGCCTGCCTGGCGTGACTCTGCCGTTGCAATTGTTGAACTGGCGGGAATCCGCGGGGCGGTCGAGCAGTCCCGCAGTCGCGGTGGCCTGCGGAACCAGCGAACTGAGCTCTGCCTCTGCGGCAAGTTCCGCACCGCGGAATTGCTGCACTTTTCTGGCGATGACTGCGCCTTCTCGATTCTCGAACTCAGAAAACTCGGTGCGCCGATCGCCGTCTTTGATGCGGACCAGAGCACCGCTACCTTCGTCGAAGCAGAGCGACTTCTTGCCCATTGAAGCCAGCACATCAGGCCTTTCGATCTCGATGCATTGCAATCGCGCCCCGCCATGAACGTCCTCGCGTATTTTGGAAATCTTTTCGGTCGTCTCGACGAGTCGCACTTCAGCCACAAACTCGAGAGCGGCTAGCAACTGCTCAACGCCCGGCGGCTCAAACAGATGCGGTTTGCGCGCGATCCAAGTCGAAGGGCCATCCGAGACCTCGGTCTCGGAGAATCCTGGCATCGATACTTCTCTGCGCCACTGATGACGCGATAACCAGGCTTCCGAGAGAGTCCCCTCAACGGGTCCAGCGGCGGCTCCATGAAAGGTCAGTTTGTACTGAATACGGTAGGGGCCTTTCGCGGCGGCGACTGGGCCGCTCTTCTCGGTAGCCCGCCGAAAGATCCCTTCCGCCGTCTCCTCTTTAGAGTCCGCCATCGCCGCTTCAGCCAGCAGGACTATCAAGAGGGCAAGACTGAGACTGATCCTCATGGCCGACAATATTATCCGCACGGTTGGATCGGAAACAAGCGATATAGATCAGAGGCCTTGGGGTTGGGTAATTTCTCCGAGGGTTTAGGATCACGTCCTTCCAGAGCATGCGGTCACGCGCGATACACTCACTGCTGCCTTGCAGATTGACATAATCCATATTTCTAGTAATATAGAAACATGGTCGCGGCCACAAAATCCCCTTCCTCAAGTAAAGCCAGCGAGCGTGTGGCCAAGTTCGCCGACATGTTTTCCGCCATGGGGACCGAGCCCCGCTTGCGCATTATGCAGTTGCTGCTGACCGCGCATCCTGAGGGGCTGGTGGTGAACGAGATTCAGGGCGAACTCGAAATCCCTAACTCGACGCTTTCGCATCATCTGGACAAACTTCGCAACGAGGGTCTGGTCGAAGTGCAGCGCGAGGGAACTTTTCTGCGCTACACGGCGAACACCGTGGCCCTGCAGGAATTGCTGGGGTTTCTCTACGCCGAGTGCTGCACGCGCAATCACGCACTCAAGCCGCAGGACATTATTCAAATTTGTAGATAGGAGACTCGATTATGAGCGCACGAGCGGAAATCCCTCAGGGGCTGAAGCCCTCGTCTTTGGCTGGCGCTAACGGCACGGCTGAAGCCGTGCCCTTCCCGAAACCTGCGGCTGACGCCGCGATTTTCCAGAAACCTGGTGGTGAAGCCGCGCCCTTCTCGAAACCTGCGGGTGAACGCGCGCTTTTCCCGAACTGCTCCGACAAAGCTGCAGATGCCGATCAGGCCGCTGACATCAAGGAAGTCGTCAAACAGAAATACGGTGAAGCGGCGCTGCGCGTGAAGGCGGGAGGCAGTTCCTGCTGCGGCGCGACGGCCAGCACGGGTTGCTGCGACCCCATCACCACCAATCTCTACGACGCGGTGCAGGCCGGACAGATTCCAGAAGAGGCGCTGCTGGCCTCGCTCGGCTGCGGCAATCCGACCGCGCTGACGCAACTGAACCCCGGCGAGACCGTTCTCGATCTCGGATCCGGCGGAGGCATTGACGTGTTGCTGTCCGCGCGTCGTGTCGGCCCTACGGGGAAAGCCTACGGTCTCGACATGACCGACGAAATGCTGGCGCTGGCCAACGAAAACCAGCGCCGCGCGGGCATTGCGAACGTTGAGTTTCTGAAGGGCGAAATCGAAAACATCCCGCTGCCCGACAATTCCGTTGACGTCATCATTTCCAACTGCGTGATCAATCTTTCGGCCGACAAAGATAAAGTGCTGCGCGAAGCCTTCCGCGTGCTCAAGCCGGGCGGCCGCTTCGCCGTGTCTGACGTGGTGACGCGCGGCGAGATTCTGCCGGAGATTCGTCAGAGTGTGCTGGCGTGGGTGGGCTGCCTCGCCGGAGCGCTCGAAGAAAACGACTATCGCGGCAAGCTGGCCGCAGCCGGCTTCGAGAAGATTGAAGTCGAGCCCACGCGCATCTATCGCGCCGAAGATGCTCGCGAATTTCTCTCGGGGCAGGGAATCGACGTGGACGCGATCGCGCCGCTGGTCGACGGGAAATTTCTCAGCGCGTTCCTGCGGGCCGTGAAACCAAGCAGCACAAGGCAGCCGTGCTGTGGTCCGACGTGTTGCAACCAGGATGCTTCGACTTACGCTGGTTTGAAATCGTAGCGCCGGCATTCTGCCGGCTGTCGCGTGGGCGTCTCGCCCACGCTGCGGCGGGCGAGACGCCCGCCGCGACAGCCGCCGGGACGGCGGCGCTACTAAAGCCCGAGAAATGAATCGACATGCCAATACACTACAACGTCTTATTTCTGTGCACCGGGAACTCGGCGCGCTCGATCATGGCTGAGGCCATCATGAATCAGAAGGGCCAGCCCAACTTCTCGGCCTACAGCGCGGGCAGCCATCCCACGGGAGCAGTTCGTCCTGAGGCGCTGCGGCAACTGGAAGCCGCGCATCTTCCGATCGCGGGGCTGCGCAGCAAGAGCTGGGACGAATTCGCCAGGCCCGACGCTCCCCAACTGGATTTTGTTTTCACCGTCTGCGACAACGCCGCGAACGAAGTTTGCCCCATTTGGCCGGGACAGCCGATGACGGCGCACTGGGGCATCCCCGATCCGGCGGCTGTCCAGGGAACGCTGGAGCAGCTAGGGAAGGCCTTTCGCGAAGCTTTTTTTCTGCTCGATCGCAGGATCAACTTGTTCCTAAGCCTCCCGCTCGCGACCCTCGATCGCTTCTCGCTCAAGAAAGAGATCGACAACATCGGGCGGCAATGAGATTGAGCCAATGAAATTTACTCTGCGATCTCGCGCGGTCGTCGAATTTGTCGGCACGGCCTTTCTGCTGATGGCCGTCGTCGGCTCGGGCATCATGGCCGAACGGCTGTGCGCGGGCAATGTCGGCCTGGCGCTGCTCGCCAATTCGGTCGCCACCGGAGCCGCGCTGGTGGCGTTGATCCTCGCGCTGGCCCCAATCTCCGGCGCCCACTTTAATCCGGTGGTCACGCTCGCCGACGCCGTGCAAGGCGGCATCGCATGGCGGGAAGTTCCGGTGTATGTCGCCGCTCAAATCGCCGGAGCGTTCGCCGGCGTGGCCGCAGCGCATGGAATGTTTGACCTGCCGTTATTTTTTGCCTCCCATCACGCACGAAGTGGGCGCTCTCTTCTGTTCAGCGAATTCATCGCCACCTTTGGGTTGCTCGCAGTGATCTGGGGATGCGCCCGCGTCCGTTCGTCCGCGATTTCATTTGCCGTGGGCGCGTACATCACTGCGGCGTACTGGTTCACAGCTTCGACGTCGTTTGCCAATCCAGCAGTGACAGTGGCGCGCGCGGCCAGCGATACCTTCGCTGGCATTCGTCCGGTGGACGCTCCCGGTTTCATCCTCGCGCAGATCGCCGGGGCGGTTGTGGCCGTACTCTGTTTTCGCTGGCTGGCTCGCGGTCCGCTGGCTCCAGAGGAGAAGGCAAAAGCATGAGAAAGGAGCGCGCCCTGATTCTGTGCACTGGCAACTCTGCCCCCAGCCCTCCTCGCCGGTGGGGAGGACTTCTGGATATCGAAGGTCACGAAGTGGCGGCCAGCAGGGTGGACGAGATTGCGTTACGCAGTTGTTCGACGTCGCCGAATTCGACTGTGGTGACGTTTGGTAAACCAGAGACGCCGCAGTTGGGAGTGCAGACGACCGGGATTCCAGCAGCAATGGCGCGCAGCAAAGGCCGCGGATTGTCTTCCAGCAGCGCAGGTTGCACGACGACCGCGGCATCATTTATCCAGTCCGAGGCGCAGGGCTCGACGTGCATGCCATTCCAAAAAGTTTTTTCTTCCAGATTTCCTGCCAACACCATGAGCTCGCAATTCATATCGGCGAGCGCCGCTCGCAAGGCGAAGGCGCCTTTTCGCGCCACGGTCGGGCCGGGATAAATTACGCTGCGTCCGAGCCGGGCCTGAGAAAGCTTCGGCAAATTCCATGGGAGTTGCACCAACCGATCACCGAACAACGCGGCCAGCGAGGTGTGGGGCGCAATGACTCGATGAGCGTTAGCCAGAGCCTCCTGTTCCGCCTTCACCATCCAATCCGGCGCGCGGTACTCGCGCAATGTAGAGAACCGCGGGTGCACCTTGCCAGTCTCGTCGAGTAGTTGATGGAGGCGCGCCAGTGGCAGGCGCGTCATGAGAACGTCGAAGGTGCGTCCCCCCAGCGCGCCGCTGAGCCAGAGGAAGGGCAACAGAGACTGCGCGACGACAATATGTTCGGCGTCGAATGGCAGGATGCATGCCATGGCGTCGGCGATCTGCTGCGAGCCCAACAGTTGCGCCTGCACGCGGGCCGGCACGGATCGCGCTCGGCGCATGCTGGCGGCACGAAGAAGCGCCGGCATCGTGGTTGATCGCAGGTTGCGAATTCTCGGTCGCAGTCTTCGAACTTCTGCATAGCGTCCGAACCGGATCGGTGCCGCGGCAAAGTCGTCGCGCGCTGCCGATTTCTCAACGTAGTCGAGGAACTCTGGCCAGCATTCGTCAAGCAAGAAGGCCGCTCTTCTGCAGGTCGGCTGACTCGGCTCGACATGGCGGAAGCACGCACTGACAGCGCAATCGGTACAGGTGTGCGCAATCGGATTCAAGACTCTGGGAAGGGGCTCCGCAGTTCCGTCGATGGTTTGCGGTTTCACACGATCCGCAGCCCAAAAGCGCACGGCCAACTCTTCCGCGCTGCGTTCGATCTCGATGCGCGTGCGCTGCCGCGGACGGAAGCGGAGATCGACATAATTCCACGCTACCGTAGCGTCGCGTCCATACGCTGCGGCCGACCCGGGCACGACCCGCGAGTGCGCGTGGCGTTCGACGATGTCACATCCGCTGCTCAGCGCTGCGTCATAAAGCGCGTTGGAGAGCTGACAGATTCCTCCGCCAATCGCAGGAACCAGACAGCCTTCGCGCAATTCGCGGCCGGCAACGTAGCCGCCTCCGCGCGTGGCTCGGCCCAATTGACGCCAGAAGCTGAACGTCTGGCCGGCGGGAATGACGATGCCGTTCAAGGCGCGCGCGGCGACCCGCAGATTCTGAACTTTGCCCAGCTGCAGCGAATGCTCGACCAGGCTTTCAGTCGTCCACAGCGGAGCGCGGACCTCGGCAACCTGAACCGGCAGTCGATCTGGTTCTGTCGAGTGCCGAGCCACGGGCGCGAGCAGGTTCCGAATTCCGCGCTGGCACTGCAATAGCCACGCCTTTGAGGCAAATAGAATTGCTCCGATCCGCGTAGGGAGACCTTCCGGCGCGGCGGGCATCTGGGCTGGTGCAGGAGTAGTCATCGCGTCGGCGGATGGTTAAAGCTTAACGGGAACTGACTCAGCACAACGATTACCAAAGTGTGGCACTCATCAAACGGAATCGCCTTACTTGGTCCGGTAGTCCGACCCCTTCCAGAGAAAATCAAAATTTCCCTGCTTTTCCAACCCCTGGTTACCATTTACAATCCAACAGGTTCCGACCAGCTTGTGGAAACTTACCGGGGCTGGCTGGAATCTAACGAAGCAAGGGGACCCAGGAACCGGATGGCTACGACAAAGACCGACCCCAAGCTGCCCCTCACTGCCAACGGCAAGAAGGCCAAGCTTTATGAGGGACTTACGCGGGAACAGCTCATCCAGGCCTACCGCGTTATCTATACTTCCCGCCGGATTGACGA
>DATHQJ010000379.1:0-2656 GCA_035482825.1 Binatus sp. (SeqCode)
GACATCAGGACGCCCAGACCCTGGCGTTCCGCCATGCGGCGAAATCCGTAGGTCCAAATCAGAACAACTGAAGTGGCGCCCGCCGGAAAAAGGTGTGTAGCAGCCCTTCGCTGAGACCGGCGCGTCATCTCTCGACACATCGGCCAGACCAACTGCGTGGCTGGGGTGGTCGGATTCGAAGTGCGCCGGGAGACCGGCAAGGAGTAGTCGGTGAAAGTCCGACACGATGAAGGCGTAGCGAACCACATCGGCCCCGAGCCGTGCGTTGCCGTTCGCAAGGACGTCGACGAAGCGTCGGTAGGGGAGGGCATAGGCCAGCCATTGAGCCACGAAATCCGAATTTCCGGGTGCCGACGCTGTTTCGAAAGCGGAAGGCAACACAGCCAAGCACGATATCGCAAGGCTTGGTGGCCCGGCGGGGTCGAAGAACCTGGCATGTGTCGAAGCTCCTTGGGCGGGAACCGGGAGGTCCCAGGTCTGGCCAGTGGCCTCGTGCCAGCTGGTCCGCATTGGGAAGGCGAGGAGCCGTAGCCAATGATGAACGGAGCTGGGAAGTCAGACTCCGCCATAGTAGCTGGGAAGCCGACGAACAAAGCCGGGCAACCGGGTGCGGAGCCGGTGGAGCGAAGGGCGGAGGCCAAGGGGAATGCGAGCCAGCAAAGCACGCGCCGGGCGCAGGACCGGGTAAGCGTGTCACAGGCGCTGGAGCGCATACGTCAAGCTGCAAGAGAACGGAAGAAGGAACGGTTCACTTCGCTCTTCCACCATCTCAGCATCGAATTACTCCGGCTGGCATTTTTCGCGCTCAAGCGAGAAGCGGCACCGGGCGTGGATGGGCTGATCTGGCACGACTACGAAGCAGACCTCGATCGTCGGATTGAGGATTTGCACGCACGGGTCCATCGAGGAGCATATCGGGCACTGCCATCGCGCCGGCGGTATATACCGAAGGCTGATGGACAACAGCGCCCGCTCGCGGTCGCGGCCCTGGAAGATAAAATCGTCCAGGGGGCGGCATGCGTGGTGCTGAACGCGATCTACGAGGAAGACTTCCTCGGGTTCTCGTATGGGTTCCGACCGAAGCGCAGCCCGCATGATGCGCTGGATGCTCTGATGTACGGTATCTACAGCACGAAAGTGAACTATATTTTCGACGCGGACCTCCGACGTTTCTTCGATTCGGTTAGTCAGCAATGGCTGATTCGTTTCCTGAAACATCGGATTGCCGACCGGCGCATGATCCACCTGATTCAGAAATGGCTTCAGGCGGGCGTGCTGGAAGACGGAGTGCTCACGGTCAGTGACACGGGCACGGGGCAAGGCTCGGTGATCTCGCCGCTTCTTGCGAATGTGTACCTGCACTACGTGTTCGATCTCTGGGCCAACCGATGGCGACATCGCGAGGCCACGGGTGACGTGATCATCGTGCGATATGCTGACGATTTCATCGTTGGCTTTGAGCATGAGAGCGATGCTCGGCGCTTCTGGACCGCAGTGCGCAATCGGCTGGAGGAGTTCTCGCTGTCACTCCACCCGGACAAGACTCGCCTGATCCAGTTCGGCCGCTTCGCGGCGGACCGACGGGCTCAGCGCGGACTTGGAAAACCGGAAACGTTCAACTTTCTGGGCTTTACCTTCATTTGTAGCACCGGCCGCAACGGCAAATTCCTGGTGAAACGGAAAACCCGGCGCGACCGCCTGCGGGCCAAGCTCAAGCAAGTGAAAGAGGAGATACGGCAGCGGCGGCATCGACCGATTCCCGAGCAGGGAAAATGGTTGAAGCAGGTTCTCACCGGCTACTTTGCCTACTATGCCGTGCAGACCAACGGCCGGACATTGCTCGCGTTCCGATACCGGATCATCGATTTCTGGCGACGCTCACTACTACGGCGCAGCCAGAAGGATCGCACGAACTGGGAGCGGATCACGAAGTTGGTCAAGGACTTTCTCCCCCCAGTCAAAACCCTACATCCGTCACCTCTGGATCGCTTCGTCGTCAAACACCCGCGGTGGGAGCCGAGTGCCCGAATCGGGCCCGCTCGGATCTGTGCGGGGGGCGCTCAGTAATGAGCGTCCCTACCGCGATCTTTGATGTGCAGAGAGAATATTCATCTCTTTGAGAAATCGCAGAGGTTCGGATTTATCTGAGCCGGCGCAGACCGTTGCGCGTTCCCGGGAGAATAATCTTCTCTGTGGGGCTGGATTTGCTTGCTGTTCGCACGCGTCTTCGCCGAGCGGCGCACCCAGCGGCCAGGTCCTTTAGCATGTCGGAGTTCGAATCATCCCAGGGGGGCGTGTCGCATATTGCTACAAGGGCGCAAGTGTTGCGCATTGGGAGATATTGCGAGATGCAGTCGCATGCTGCGACGTTACATGGCGTGGTAGGAATCGAAATTACGCCACGACTTCCACCGCGATTGTTGCCACGATTTAACTGCGCTGCATCTTTGCGGCGCGCCCGGATCGGCGCGGCGTCTTCCTTGCCGCCCGCATCGGTGATGCGGTACTGCCGAAACTCTGGCAAGTCGCATAGCGCCTTGCGCTGCGCCGCCACCAGCCCCGGCTTTTTCGCCTCGGGAAACGGCTTCTTGGCAGTTTGCTGTTCGCGCGACACAGATGCGTTATTGTATGCTGCATGCAAAGAGCAGTGTCGGGG
>DATHQJ010000380.1:0-12221 GCA_035482825.1 Binatus sp. (SeqCode)
CATTGTCTGGGTCGCTATGACGCCGGAGGAGCACCCTTGCCGGCCAAAGCTTCTACAGAGCTGAGCAGGGGAAGGGGAACTGCCCCCTTCCCCTGCAACCCCATCCCCAAAACCAACCCAACCCTTTCGGCGAGGGCACAACTTTGAAACCGGACATTTCACCTGCTACAAAAACCGGACATTTTAACTTGCTACCGACATGTGGGGCAAGGTGATGTGTCAAAGCTCGTTAGAAATGTCCCCATCGTTAACTCATTAGAGCTGTCCCCTTATGTGATTGATGTTATTCGCGGGAATGCGTCCTGAAGCGAAGCCCTGTAGTTAGGGCGAAGCGTAAGGACGCATTCCCGCGAGCGGCGCGGCGAGCGTTGGCTTCGCCGGCCACGGCTTCATGGTTTGATAACGTTGCCGCCACAAATGCACGCTGGCCGGTCGCTTCGTCACCGTCGCGCGGGTCGCCGTCCGGCGCGGGACATTAAGTAAGTCTGCCAGAGTCGAAAACCTTCACTCCGCCCTTGCGGAGTCTTTGTGCAAATTCAGTGAGGAGTTCTGCGTCGGCCGACGCAAAATGCAGGTCGGCATCGTTGCACAGCATGAACGCCAAGTTTAGGCCCAGCGGGCGAAAGCGGAAGTCTGAAGATCGGTTCCATTCGATTGTCCCTCCTTCAAGCCCCGCCTTGATGAAACGTTCCAGATCCTTCAACTCTACGATCTCGTCCGATACTTGCTGCTTTCCTGCGAGGTCGCGGTCCAAGACATAGCCGAATTCCGCGCGAACCTTCACCACGTGCTTGGCATCGAGGAATTCCACCAAGACCCTAAGCGTGCTCCACCACGTGGTCTCTTCGAGAATCTCGGTCACTAGTTCGCGTGCATCCGAATCGGCCTGAATGAGTGTTCCCATTTTCTTGATCCTAAATAATGCCTGCTACCACACCGTCTTGATCAGCGGGCTGCGGCGGATTCTCTCGTCGTGCGTGATCAGGGTCAGGCCTTCGGCGCGGGCGGTCCCGCCGATGATGCGATCGGCGGGGTCGCCCGAGTAGTCGCGTGGGAATTGGGTTGCCAAGGCGGCGATCTCGGGCGTAATCGGCAGCACGGTGACGCCCTCGATCAGCAAGTTGAGTGAGGATTCAAGCGTACCGTAACGACGAATGCGCCCGCGCGCCAGCATGGAAGCGAGTTCCCAAGTAGTGATGGCAGAAATTGCGATCCCCCCTTGCTTGCGTGCGCGGCGGATCGCGGAAGCGGCGGGCCGGGAAAGCGACTTCGAATTGTCGACCGCCCAAAACAGGACATGCGTGTCCAGCAGAATCAAAATGCGGACTCCCACTCGTCCGGCGGATCGGATTCGAGATCGCCGACCACTTGAAACACACCCGTTAGCCTGCCGATGAAGTCATCCTTCGGCTCATCAATGGGTACCAGTTTCGCAACCGGTTTGCCGCGTTTCGTTATTACAAGCGGGCGCTTGGTGGAGCGCACGTCGTCCATCAGAGTGAGGCACTGGGCCTTGAAGACCGCCGCGGAAATTTCCTTCATGGACATATTGTAACAGACATGGTCAAGTCGAAATGACCACCTGATGGTCAGCCCAGCTTCTTCTCCCGCTTGTACGCGTCGAACTTGTCCAGGAAGCGATCGATGTCTTTCTTTTGCAGGTAGTACGGTGTGGACAGGCGCAGCTTGTTGGGGTCGCCGCCGCGGATGCGGATCTTGTGGGTCTTCCATAGCCAGTTTTCCAGATCCATGCGCGGGACAGGTGGGACATTCACGCTCACGATTGCGCAGCGAAGCGCGGGATCTGGAGAGGTCCAGGATTCGGCGCCGCGCTTTTTCATTTCGTCGAGGATGTAGTCGGCGAGATGGCGATGACGGCGTTCGATACGGTCCATCCCAATGTCGTTGGCGAGTTTGAGGGAGGCGCGCAGTCCCCACAGCGCGGGCACGTTCGAACTACCGATGCGCTGGAAGCGTTCGGCGCGGAGCTTGGTGTCGTCCCAGCCTTCGGTGGCGATGGTGCACCAGACGCGGTCGATGACTTCGTCGCGCACATATAAGAAGCCGGTGCCTTTGGTGGCGAACAGCCATTTGTGCGGGCTCGCGGAATACATATCGCAGCCCAGGTCGCTGATGTTGAGGCGCATCATGCCGGGGACGTGGGCTCCATCGACGGCAGAGAGAATTCCCTTGGTGCGGGCTAGGGCGGCGAGGTCTTTCGCGGGAAGCACCACTCCTGAGAATGTGGTGATGTGGCTGAAGAAGAGGACTCGGGTGCGTGGCGTGATGGCGTCGTTGAACAGATTCAGAACCTGCGCGGCGTCTTTCACGGGGCGGGGAAGTGTGACCTTCTTGATCACAATACCGTAGCGCTTGGCCTTGAGGTCCCAGGGATGTTCGCCGCCGGGGTGTTCCTGGTCGGTCATGAGGACTTCGTCGCCGGGCTTCATGTCGATGCCATTGGCGATGTAGCTATTAGCTTCAGTGGCATTACGCAGCAGGGCAATCTCGTCGCGCTTGCAGCCGACGAATTCGGCGAGCGGGTCGCGGAACTCATTCCAGGCGGCGTAGCCCCAGATGGGGTAGTCCTCGGGATCCTGCGGGTCCATTTTTTCGGTGGTGTTGTAGCCGTCGAAGATGGCGCGCAGGACGGGGGAGGGGCTGGAACCGACGGTGCCGTTGTTGAGATAGATTTCGTCGGCGGGAATAATGAACTGGCGGCGCATTTCCGCCCAGAAAGCGTCTTCATTTTTGTCGAGCAGGGAACGGTCGGGCAGGGGCGGAGTCTGTTCGAGTTGGGCGAGGAGGTTGCCGCCAAAGGCCAGGGAAGCGGCGACTCCGGTGGCGGCGGTCGAGAGGAAATGGCGGCGGTCGGGATCGACGGAAGGCGCTATGGTACGACTGCGGGCGTGAGTTTGCCAGTGCTGCGACAGAACCCTTCGAACTGGCGCTCGACCCTTCGGTTCGCTCTGTCGAAAATCCCCACTTCTCGCGCAACGGACGCGCGAGAAATGGGGCACCCGGATTTTCATTTCCTCAGGTGGGCCGCAGCCCATGGGCACTCAGGGCAAGGTAGCCGGGGGCCTGCCCCCGCATGGGCTGGCGCTGGCCCCCAAATCCCAGCTTGACCATGGCGATCGGCAGTTTTTCCGTCTCGGCAGGTAACTCGGAGCGGTCGAACCGCGTCTAATCCGTACGGACCAAGATTGGCCTTGGTGTCTAGTGGACCGGGCGTATAATCGAGGTTAAGGAGTACCCCTATGAAACTCAGGTGGCTGGCAATCGCGGCGGCATTGGCGGCGTTCAGCGCGGGATCCTGGACGATGGCGCAGGTTTCCGATGAAGACAAGGATCAGCCGAAGTCCGGCGACGTGCAGAATGCACCTGCGCAGAAGCCGGCGACGTTGCCCACGGCCGACGACAGCCAGATCAAGCACAACGGCGGTAAGACCGACGTCGATGCCGTAGGGAACCGCAACGTAGGTTGCGGGCGCGGTGTGGGCAACTGGTACAGCGTGGAAGGCCAGGTAGCCCAGGGGCGACGCTATTCGCAGATGATCGAGTCGCAAATCAAACTGGTCAACGATCCCGTGATCACCGAGTATGTGAACCGGGTGGGACAGAACCTGGTGCGCAATTCCGACGCGCAGGTGCCGTTTACGATCAAAGTTATCGATTCCGACGTGGTTAACGCCATGGCGTTGCCCGGCGGATTTTTCTATGTAAATTCTGGCCTGATTCTGGCTGCCGACGAAGAAGCGGAAATGGCGGGTGTAATGGCGCATGAGATCGCCCATGTAGCCGCTTGCCACTACGGACGCGAAATGACACGGATGAACCTGTTGCAGATGGCATCGCTTCCGGCCATCTTTATGGGCGGCGCGCTGGGATACGGGATCTATGAAGGCATGGGGCTTGGCATTCCGCTGACCTTCCTGCACTTCTCGCGCGGCTTCGAAGCTGAGGCCGATTATCTCGGAATCGAGTATATGTACCGCGCCGGGTATGATCCATCGGCGTTTGTGTCGTTCTTCGAAAAGATTCAGGCGATGGAGAAAAAGAAGCCGGGGACGCTGTCGAAAGCCTTTGACACCCATCCGCAGACTCCGGACCGGATCGAAAAATCGCAGGAAGAGATTCGCAAGATTCTTCCCGCCAAGCAGCAGTACGTAGTAACCACGTCGGAGTTTGACGAGGTGAAGGCGCGGCTGGCGGCGATCGAGAACAAGCACAAAGTCATCGACGAGAAAGATTCGAACAAACCCAGCCTACGGCGGACTTCGAATCCCGACGACAAATCGGGGGACACTAAGAGCGACGATGATCGGCCGACGCTGAAGCGGCGGGATGACTCGTCGAACTAATACGAACGAAGGCAGACTCTCCGGCTGTCAGGCCGCTCACTTATTTTGATCCAACTAGTCTTACCGGCGGCCGCGGCCGCCGGTTTTGTTTTGATTCAGAAATACTTCGAGTGTTGACTATGAGCCGCTCCTCCCCGCGCGCCCTCTTCACAATCATCTGCCTTCTCTGCCTGCCCGCCTTCGCCCAGGAAGTCTCCGTGGTCCGCATTGGCGTGACCACGCCGGGCGGTGGCACCAAAGGCGTATCGAGCGTTGAGTTGAGAAGCCAGCTGGTGAAAGCGCTCAACCAGCACAAGGTCGATAAGAAGCTGAAGGCGCAAGTGCAGGCGGTGGCGCTGGATGCGTCTCCAGGCGGCAAGGCGATCGCCGAAGCCAGAGAAAAGAACTGCCAGTTCGTGCTCTACAGCCAGGTGCGGCAACTCCAGGACGCGAACAAATTTGAGCCCCAGAACGGCACCCCCGGCGGGTTCCAGGCGGTTCAGGTTGCAACCGTGGACTACCAACTTCGACGCGCGGTCGATGGGGCATCGATGTCCATCGGCATCGCTGAGAGCGAAGGGATGGTAATCGAGCGGGAAGCGGTTATGCAGGCGATCGAACTCATCAGCGGAAAGGTGATGGCTGACCTGAGAAACGGCAATCGGGAACCAGTCGTTGAGCCGATCGCAGCCGGGGCCGAATCATCCTCTCCCGCACCAGGCGAGGTTTCTAGCAGCAGTTCTTCTTTCTGTGGATGGCTGCCGGGGAACATAGCTCACGCCGACGCGCTGCGCGGGGTGTGCGAGTATGCGATCACCTTGCCCCGAGAGATGCCCAATTTTATCTGTCAGCAGGAGACCTCCCGCTACGAGGGCCACAATCGCGTACCGATCGACCTCATCACAGCGACCATACGATATGAAGACGGCAACGAGTCGTACAGCGATGTAAGAGTGAACGGACGGCCGTCACCGGGTGCGGTGGGAAAAGCGGCCGGTCTGTGGTCGAGCGGCCAGTTTGAGGCCAACCTGCGCGCCATTTTCCATGTGAGCAATCATCCAGCGTTTGGGTTTTCGGGCGAAAACCGGGTAGGGAAGCACCCGGCCTGGGTCTTTGCGTACCATATCGCGCGCCAGACTGAACCGTTGTGGGAGCTGCAAGGTGAGGGTCAGGTAGCCGCTCCGCCATACGACGGCGAGCTGTGGGTTGACCAGAAGACAGGTGCGGTGCTGCGCTTCCGGTCGACGGCAAAGAACCTGCCGACAGGGTTTCCCATGCAGAGTGCCGAAGTGGTGACCGACTACGACGAGGTTGTATTCGGGGATGGCACGGCCTTCGTGCTTCCCGCCGATTCGACCATCGCCATTAAGAACGAGGGCACGGAGCCGACGCGCAATCTGGTGCAATTTCGAGCTTGCCACAAGTTTCGCGCGAAAGCGCGTATGGTGCTGAACGTCGCGGGGGATGCGGGCAACAAGTCCTCGGACGAGGCTGCGACCGCCGAGTCGCGGAAGAGTGAGTGGGAGCAGAACGAGACCATCTATGCCATTCTGCGGGAGCAGGCGATTCGCGAGGATGCCGAACGCCTGGCCAGCGAGCAAGCACAGGAACTGGAGTACGCGACCATTGGCGCAATCTGGAAAATGGGGGCGCTGGAAAAACAGCGGCAACACATTGCAGAGCAGCAGAGTCGCGAACTGCAGAATGCCGGGCAACCGCGCGCCAACAAAACGATGCCTGCTTCAGATACACCGGCCGAAACCATTTTCAAAGTGAGCGTGAAACTCGTGCCCGTGAGCGTAGTCGTGCGCGACACAAAAGGACACGCGATCGGAAATCTGGGCAAGAAAGATTTCCTGCTTTTCGATGAGCGCAAGCCGCAGCCGATCAGCAGCTTTCTGGTGGAGACGGCCGAGCGAGAACTAGCGCCTTCGGAGCGGGCACATCCGGCTCCGGGTGCGGCTCCCGCCACGAGCGCCAGCCCCGCGACGGCTGCGGAAAATGAGAATGATGTGGCCTTCGTATTCGATGATCTGCAGACCACCTTCGAAGACCTGGCGAACGTGATCACTGCGGCGGAGCGGCATCTCTCCGCTTTGCGTCCGGAGGACCGGGCAGCCGTCTTCACGACCTCCGGTCAGGTCGGGCTCGACTTCACACGGGACCGCGAGAAGTTGCAATCCGTGTTACGGATGTTGAAGCCGCATTCACGCGTAACCTCCGACTGTCCTTCGATTACCTACTACATGGCCGATTTGATCGCGAACCGGGGCGATGCGGGGATAAGCGCGCTCGCCGTGGACGAAACCATGCGTTGCGCGGGGGTTAACAAACGCGCGGCCGAGAGCATGGCGAAAGCAAAAGCCCTGGAGGTCGTCAATATGGGCAGGTTGGAAAGCGAGCAGACCCTGCAGGTCTTGAGCGACGTAATCACAAGGGCTGCAGCGATGCCCGGCCGGCGCAGTATCGTACTGATTTCCGCCGGTTTTCTGACGGCTGCTCCGGACGCTCAGGACAAGGAAATGTCGCTGGTCGATCAGGCGGTGCGGGCGGGAATCGTCTTCAACACTCTCGATGTGCAGGGAACAGGACCGACGGGGATCTCCGCCAGCAACAGCGAGGACCTGGAAGGAAGAGGCGCACTCGACCGCGAGGAAGGCTCCGCACGGAGCGAGGTGCTGGCCGACCTCGCTTATGGCACGGGCGGCATTTTCTTCCACAACAATAACGATCTCCGGGAAGGCTTCCGGCAAACCGGGGATATTCCGGAATACATTTATCTTCTTGGCTTCTCACCGCAGAAACTAGATGGCAAATTTCACAAGTTGAAGGTGAAGGTAACCGGCACAGAGAAAGTGAGCGTGCAGGCGCGCGTGGGCTATTACGCTCTCAAGCCCGTCTCCGCTCAGTGAGCGCTGGAGCCAGATTGCGCCGCTGGGCCAGCAGGGCAAGGAGCGGTGCCGACGCGGAAGCCCGATTTCGCATAAAATCATCTTTTGGGCGCTCTCACACCGACCTGTGAGTAATAATCACGGATTGGATTTGGGAAAGGGCCCTAGGCTCGGCTATGCTTGATCTCAGAGCGCGCGGATAAGGGCGGATAATTCATGCCAGAGAACACACTCACGATTACCGACAATCGCACCAGCAAAACCTACACCGTTCCGGTCGAGAACGGAACGATTCGGGCGATGGATTTGCGCCAGATTAAAACCGGCGCTGACGATTTCGGGTTGATGACCTATGACCCGGCGTTCATGAATACGGCGTCGTGCAAGAGCGCCATCACTTACATTGACGGCGACAAGGGAATCCTGCGGTACCGCGGATATCCCATTGAAGTTCTGGCCGAGCGCTGCACCTTTCTGGAAGTGGCGTACTTGCTGCTGCGCGGCGAATTGCCCACCGAAAAAGAACTGAAGGCGTGGGTTTACAACATCACGCATCACACCATGCTGCACGAAACCACCAAGAAGTTTATGGAGGGTTTCCGCTATTCGTCGCACCCCATGTCGATGTTCGTGAGCACGATTGCGGCGTTGTCGAGCGTGTATCCGGATGCCAAGGATGTTCACGATCCGGCCAACCGCGAGCATCAGATTTCGCGGCTCATCGGGAAAGTGCCGTCGATCGCGGCGATGTCGTACCGGCACAATGTGGGATTCCCCTATGTCTATCCCGACAACGATTTGAGCTACACCGAAAATTTCATGAACATGTTGTGGAAGATGGTTGAGTCCAAATACGTGGCCCAGCCTGCGATTGCGCGCGCGCTCGAGATTCTGTTTATTCTGCACGCCGACCACGAGCAGAACTGCAGCACCAACGCGATGCGGTCGGTGAGCAGTTCGCAGGCTGATCCTTATCTGTCGGTGGCGTCGGCGGCCTCGGCGCTGGCTGGGCCTCTGCACGGCGGGGCCAACGAAGAAGTTCTGCGGATGCTGGACGAGATCGGCTCCAAGGATCACATCCCCGCTTACATCAAACGGGTGAAAGAAGGGCAGATCAAGCTGATGGGCTTTGGGCACCGCATCTATAAGAATTACGATCCGCGGGCGAAGATCATCCGGTGGAGCGCGGAGCAGGTCTTTGAGGTCACAGGCCGCAGCCCGAAGCTCGACATTGCGCTGGAACTCGAGCGCATCGCTTTGGAAGACGACTATTTCGTGAAGCGCAAGCTCTATCCCAACGTCGACTTCTATTCCGGCATCATGTATCAGGCCATGGGTTTCCGGCCGGAAATGTTCACGGTGCTGTTCGCGATTCCGCGCACTGCGGGATGGCTTGCGCAATGGCAGGAATTGGTTACCGATCCCGAGCAGAAGATTGCGCGACCCCGCCAGATTTATACCGGATATGCCGAGCGCGAGTTTGTGCCCATGGAAAAGCGGGCGGCGGTGGCGATTCCGGCGGAGCATTCAAGCGACTGAAGTTCTTATTTCGGCACAAGAACAAACTGCCTCGCCGGGTGGCGGGGCAGTTTCTTTTGGGGCGCGATTCGCCGGCAAGCTTTGCGTTCCACGCCCTAGGCGGCGTGCTTGGCCAGTTCGGCCAGGTGTTCCCGATGACGCTCTGGCGAGGTGATGACTTTCATTTCCTTCCAGTCGTAGGGAAATTCTCTTCCGCAATCGAGGCAAGCGACGTAGGTTCCGGTCAACGTCGCAGCCTGAGGACGCGGTGCTGCTCCGCGAATGGTTACGGGAAAACTGTAGCGGGCGTGCCTGCAGCCGAAAAAAGCATCCAGCAATTTGGCAATGCAGCCGAAAAACGCGTCCACCAGTCTGGTAATCATCATTCACCTTCCACGTCGACGAGCTGGTTGGCTCGGTCCTGGGTAACTTCTCACGACAAGCTCGACTTACCTACACTCTAACCGTCGGTGCAGGTTATCTCCTAAAAACTTAGATTCAGGAATTGACAAAACGGTTTCGTGTTTTCCTTGGCAGGCGTGCCAGATCGGGAACACGCCCCGAAACCCTTGTACTGGATATAGTTACAGCAGAACAAAAGACGTTTCACAGGAAGCTTTAGACACCCAAAATCACGGGAGAGGCATCTTTCAGTTGGATTAGACGTTCGCGGGACCAGATATTGCGATCGTAAGAGGCTAGGTATGAAGCTCTTTCTCGCGCCACTAATGCTCGGCCTGCTTGCCCATTCGGGCTCAGCCCAAACTCCTTCCGAGAAGCCTCCCGCCTGCACGGTGCAGGGACAAGTGATACAGGAGCCGGGCAGTGGGCCCATGAGGAAGGTCAAGGTCCAACTTACATCTGAAGCGCAGGACGAGAACGTTGCCTACAGCGTCACCACCGACGCAGAAGGCAAGTTCAACATCTCCGACATTAAGCCGGGGCCATACCGGCTATCCGCCGAGCATAGCGGATTTTTCCTCGTCGACCAGAAGCTCCGCACTATTCGGAGCGAGACGCTCACTCTGCGATCAGGCGACGCATTAAGCGACTTCATCCTGCGCATGCAACCCGCTGGAGTAATCACCGGCAAGGTTCTAGACCGCGACGGCGACCCTATGCCATCGGTCACCGTGACCGCGACACGCTGCCCCGCCGGCTCCGGCCAAAGTCATCCTCACGGGTTTGGACACACAAATGATCAGGGCGAATATCGGATGGCCAATCTGCAGCCCGGCCGATACTGTATCGCGGCACTTTCGACCAGAGACGACTCCGACGAAACGGCGGAGCCAGATCCCAAAGAAGCTACGAAGAAGAACAAGAGGCCGGAAAGATCCTATACCACGTACTATCCCGGCAGCTCCGACAGGAATCAGGCCGTGCCCATCGAAGTCCGCCCTGGCGATGAACTGTCGGTGAATATCAATATGGTGTTCGGTCCCACGTTCCGCGTCCGTGGCTCGGTGGCAAACCTGCCCGGTGCGGCCGATGTCGACGCTGAAATTCTGCTGATCTCGAAAGATGCGAGCGTCTGGCACGATTCATACTCTGCGCCGGAGATTAAGAAAGATGGATCGTTCGAAGTGCGGGCCGTGCCGCCTGGTCTGTACTATCTGGCTTTCAAGTCGAGTTCAGACGCAAGTTCCTCCACCGCGGTGCAGACGGTCGAAGTAGTCGATTCCGATGTCGAGAACGTGCGCGTCTCCGCGGTGCCCGTCAGTATCGTGCATGGGCGGCTGCGCCTCGAAAGTAATTCGAACCCAGGCGATGCGAAAGCGGGCAGTCCGAAATCGCTTCTCGGTTTCGTGGTCGCTCTGGCCTCCGACGAAACCGATTCCGATTTGTGGCGTCAGTTTGTCGGAAACATGAAGTCACTGGATTCTTCGGTCAAGCCCGACGGCACTTTCGAACTCGCGAATGTTCCCGCCGGCAGCTATCGAGTCTCGGCCTGGGCCGGAACCGGGTCTACGCGCGACTCCTTCGTGCAATCGATCGTGATCGGCGGCAAAGACGTAACCAATTCCGGCTTGAACATCAGCGGTGGAAACTACGCTCTGGACATCGTGATGAGCAGCGAGGGCGCGACCATGGAGGGTTCCGTGGTCGAAGCCAAGGATGGAAGGGATCAGCCGGTGGCGGGCGGTGCTGTGATTGCCATACCAGACGCAGCGCGCCGCAGCCGCCGGGACCTGTATCAGTCGGACACTGCCGACCAGCAGGGCAGATTCAAGCTGCATGGCCTCGCTCCCGGTGAATATGAGTTGATCGCCCTGGAATATCTGGAAGGGGACTACCGCGACCCGGAATTTTTCAATCAGTACGGAAATTCCAGCCAGTCAGTTCGCGTGGACAAAGGCGAACACAAAACCATCGCTCTGAAGGTGGCAAAGGCAGCCGGAGACTAGACCCCTACACGCTCTGAGGGCCGCGCTTCTTCTGTTGCTGGCATTTGGTCATGATGGCGGAGCGCAGGCGTCCGCGGAGATCTTCGGGCAGTTCGTAGAGTTGAGAGTCACGATAAATCTCGATGGTCTTTTTGGTTGTGTCGCAGACGACGTAGCAGTTGTGGCACCAGGAAAGATGGTTTTCCAACTCAACTTTAGTTTTTTCGTCGAGAACGCCGTCCAAATAATTGGTCAGCTCCTGCAGAAAGTCAGAGCATTTCACTGGTCGCCATCTCCACTCGAATCGTCCATTTTGACATCGCCCGCTTTAGCATCGGAACCCTTCGCCTCGCCGGCTTTGCCATTGCCGTTCTCTCTTCTCTGGAAGTAACGCCCCAACCGCTCCCGAAGCTGCAGGCGAGCCCGCAGCAACCGTGACTTCACCGCGGGAATGCTTAATTCCAGTGCAGCCGCGGTTTCCTCGGTCGAAAGTCCTTCCACATCCCGCAACACGAACACCGTCCGGAAACCTGGAGGCAGGCCCTGGATGGTCTTGCTCAAAATCTCACGCAATTCCGCTTGCGTGTATTGCTGCTCCGGATTCGGACTCCAGTCCGCGATCTCGCGGGGAAGGGAGTCGTCTTCCGTCTTAATGTCTTCGTCCAGCGAGACCGTGCGCTCGGGCTTGCGCCGGCGCAACTTCATCAGCGCTTCGTTGACCGCGATCCGGACCAGCCAGGTATAAAACTTCGATTGCTCCTGGAACTGCGCCAGATTGCTGTACGCCTTCAGGAACGCTTCCTGCACCACGTCTTCCGCATCCTCGCGGTTTTGCGTGATGTGCTGCGCGATCCGAAAAACGTTGCGGTCGTACCGGCGAACCAGTTCTTCAAACGCCGAGTCGTCGCCTCGTTTAGCCGCTTGAACAAGGGTCAACTCTTCGCTGACAGGTCCGACTACTTTGTTTTGGATGGCTCCCATTCGTTTGGCGATGCAGTATTTTGCGGTACCTGCACACGGAGGTCACACTCGATGTGGACCACCGTGCGAAATCGAAACTGTTATTCTACTTGGTAACCCGG
>DATHQJ010000381.1:0-16859 GCA_035482825.1 Binatus sp. (SeqCode)
ATAAAGGGCTCTTAGCTGTTGGCTCTTGGCTTTTCGCTACTTCTCGCTCGCTGGAAATTTAGGGCAGGATGAATGGTGTGCCTCAGCGAGCGTTACTCAACCTTTGAGGATAAACGATCGAGTGGGAATTTGCCCAGACGACGGTTTCGTCGGGTGACGACTTACTTGGCGGCTGCAGCGGTGGCTGCTGGAACCGCGATCGTCACAGAGTCGGGCTGAGTCCAGACGGGTTTGCCGGTGGTCAGGTCTACGCGGTTCATCGTGACTTTTAATTGCTGGTGGTTAACTTCGACCAGCAGGTAGTGGTAATTGATTTCCTTGCTTTGAAAAGGATCGTCGGCAGCGCGTTCGATAGGATACGCGTGAGCCGCTCCTCCGCCCGAAACAAAATAGGTCACGCCGCCGTGCTCGTGGCGCTCGTAGTTGTGGACGTGTCCGGAAAACACGACGATGCGGAAACGAGCATGAGGCTGGCGTTGCTCCAACAGCTTTGCCAGCGCCTGTTCGGTGCCGCGGGCCGAGTGGCCGCCACCAAGTTTCTTGTCGTCAGAGGAACTGGTGTAGGGCGGATGGTGGAACATCAGAAACACAAAGTCCACATCTGCGGGGACATGATCGAGTTTGTCGGCCAGCCATTGGCCTTGCGGTCCGTCGGCCTCTGCCAGCGAGCTGTCGAGCGCCAGAATGAGAGTATTCGCGACTCGAACCGAGTAGTAACGGCTGTTCTTCAACTCCGGGAAGCGCTGAAAATAATTACCAAGCGCGATTTTCTCATCGCCATGCAGGTCGTGATTGCCCAGCGCGGGATAGACCGGGATCTTTTTGTCGCGCCAGATGCTGGTCTCGCTGTCCCAGACCTTCCAGTCGTTCACGTCGAATCCGTTGTAGACGATGTCGCCGGTGAAGCAGATGAACGCTGGGTTGACGTCCGCAATGGCTTGCACCAGCGCCTGGCGTACCGGAGGGTTCGCCGCTTCAAAATCTTTGGGATCGTGAAAGCGCGTGTCTCCGTAGGCGACGAAGCGAAATGGAGTCGCCACGTCGAGTTTCAGATCAACCGCGGAGGTTTGCGCGCTCGACTTCTTACTGCAGCAGGCGAGCGCGAGCAGGGTCGCGGTCGCAAACAACACAACAACGGTATGCGCGAACGATGTGCGCCGTGAACTCATGAGTGAAGGCCCCAGTGGAGAATTCGATCCCTATTTTCCTACGACCAGCACTTCGAACTGTCCATTCTCCGCGGTAGAAAGGAAAAGGCGATGAGTCTTGGGGTCGAGCGCCATGGTCTTGGCCCGCGGCAGAGTCTTCACCGTCTCGACGAGCGTGTACTTGTCCGGACTGTCCTGGTGAATGACGGTGATGGTGCCTTCGCCGTTGGAATTGAAAATCAGCTTGGTCTCGGTGTCGAATGCCGATGCGTCGACGTGATCTCCAATCGGCAGAGTGGTAATCACTTTCCCAGAGTCGGCGTCGACCACGGCCATCACCTTGCTGCGGCAGCCGAGAAACAGGCGGCGGTTGACGCGGTCCATGGCCATGCTGCTGGGAGAGGCACACGGAGCCGTCGGCCAGCGCTGCTCCACTTTCAGGTCTTTGGAGTTGATCTTCAGGACCAGGCTTTCGTCTTCGAGGTTGTCGAAAACAAAACCCTTGCCGTCGGCCGCGGCAAACTCGGGTCCGCCACCGAGATCGACCGTGCCTGCGACCTTTCCGCTGGCGGCGTCAATCGCGGTGGCGCTGTTGCCGCCACCGTTGAAGGCGAACACTCGCGACGTGGCCGGATCGTAGATGATCGCGTCCGGCTTCTGTCCGGTCGGCACATCTGCGATCGCCTTCAGCGTTTTCAGATCAAAGATGGTCACAGTCGATGCCTGGCCGTTGCTGACGAATCCTCGGCCAAGTTCGGGAGCAATGGCGATTCCATGGACGCCCAGGGTCTTCGGGATGGTGCCCACCACCGCAAGCGAATCGATGTCCACAACTTCCACCTGCGTCCCGTGCGACACGTAGAGACGCCGCGCCCCCTCGTCGACGGAGAGGTAATCCCAGCTGCCCGTCCCGGCGATGGGAATTTTCTTGATGACCGAGTAGCCGCCAGTCTGCGCCGGCGCGGTGGACAAGGCACAACTCAGAAACAAAATGGTTACGAAATAAAATCTGCCATTCAGCATGGATGAATCCTCGACGCAACCTTATCCGACGTCCCTGAAATTTTCCTGAAGGGCGACAGCGCTCACTAGAACTTGAAACGAACCATAAACTGCAGCTGCCGCGGCAACCCGGTGCCAGTGTTGGGCGACGCGGCGTTGTCGTTGTTGGTGTTGAAGTTTACAAAGGTGCTGACTATGCCAAAGTCGCTTTTCGGCGTGAGCGTACCGACCTGCCCAGGGCCGGCAGGGGGATTGTAGAAAAGAGTCAGATCCCCTGGGTCCGCCAGTTGAGTGTGGTTGAAGATGTTGAAGGCCTGCACCGCGAATTCCATTGCCACGCGTTCGGTGAGCTTCGTTTCTTTGGTCAGCGCGAAGTCAATCTGCCAGCTGTTCACCGCTCGAAACACCCCATTCGGCGCATTCCCAAATCGGGTGAAGTTTCCGTTTGCGTCTGTGGGCGGAGGCGCAAACGCCGCCGCGTTGATCATCGGCGACCCCGGTGAAGCAGGCGTCAGGGGACTTGGGTGCGGCAGTAGCAGCGGCACGCCGGGGACAAGGTCGGGCCGTTGGCTAGTCTGATCGTTGCCATCGGGAAGCAGGAAAGTGGGGGCAGAACCCGCGAACGGCCCAAACTGAATAGGATTACTATTACCCAGATCCATCCCAACCGTTAGCGGGTGCCCGGTGTGCCAGAGACCGACACTGCTCATCTCCCAACCGCCCACGATCATGCCCATGACCCCGGAACTGCTGAGAAACGATTTCCCGGGGCCAAAAGGAAGTTCATACACCAGATTGGCGGCGACATTGTTGCGGATGTCGAAAATGCTGGGGCCTTTGTCACACTGAAGGCAGTTCACATTCTCTGGTCCGTTGGATTCGCCGCCCCCGACGGAGCCATCGTTGATGGAATGCGACCAGGTGTAACGTCCCTGGAACTCCAGCCCCTTGCTGAAACGGCGCTCGATCGACAAGCCCAGGGCGTTGTACGTGCTGGAGCCGATGTCACTCTTGTAGTCGGTGGAAGCGAAAGGATTCCCAGCAGGAAAATAAGCGTCAAGCGTGCGGACGCAATCGCCGTCGACGGGGTTCAACGTGACCGGCTCCGTGCACAGGTTGACGGCGCCGCGCGAGAACAATCGAACGCCCCGGCTGCCCAGATACTGCGCCGAGGCGGTGAAATTCGAGGGAAGTTCGTGCTCCACGGTAAATCCCCAGGTCTCCGAATACAGGTCACGGCGGCCTTCCCGCTGCAGGGCGCGGAATTGGTTTCCAACCTTGGTCGGGCTGGTTCCCGCGGGAATATTGGACAGGTCGGGGGTCGTCTGCTCGTACGCGGGCTCCAGGGGGAGTTGGCCGGCATTGGCCCCACCGACCGGAGGCTTCACGGTCACGCGAAACGTGTCGCTTTCCAGTCCGGCGTTCAAATCGTCATTCTGCGCCGCACCATGATAAATGCCGAACCCGGCGCGAAACACGGTCTTTCCGTTAAGCGCACTTGGCGCCCACGCCAGCGAGACTCTGGGATCAAAGTTTTTGTAGTTCGGGTTGTACAGTGCCGGGTTCTTGGGGCATGGCGCAGTATTGATCGGGCCGGGACTCGGCGCCACGTTGATTGAGCCTGATCCCAGGCAAACACCATGAAACACGTTCAGATCGAAGACCGTGGTCCGGTTCGTTGCTTCGTGAGCAACCCCGTAGTAGTCCCAACGCAAGCCCGCCGTAAGAGTGAGGGTCGGAGTGACTTTCCATTCATCCTGGAAGTACGGCATGATGAAGTTGCGCCGCAGTCCGTGGCAGCACCAGGGAGCGATGAATTTGATTCCGCCGGTGAGATTGGCGTCGACCATGTCCTGGTCGCCGTTGAACGTAAGTTGGTTATCGGCTGTCTGCCCCTGATTGAGTCGAACCCGCCGATACTCCATCCCCATCTTGAATGCGTTCGGCCCCCGAGACCATGTCAGGTTGTCAACGAATCCGAAGGTAGAGCCGATTTCGATATCGGCCGTATTGTCGTTCAGCCCCACAAAATTGGGGGTGTTTACTGCAAACGTGAGTATGCTCGCCTGCGGGTTGTGGAACGGCGAACGGTTAATGTAGCCCTTGGTTTCGTTGAAGATGTGGGTCGTGAACGAGTGTTGAAGCGCCACCAGGTAATTTGCCGGGTGGTTGATGACCTGAACCTTGTCGCCGGGCAGGGCGCTGCCATTGGGGCCGTCTACGAGGTTGATGTCGCGTCCGGCACGCCCGTAAAGCAGGGTCTTCTCGCTGAACTGGTGATCGATCCGCACCAGCCACGTATCCTCGTGCACGGTCGTCGGCGTCGGGGCGGTGAGAATGTCAGCGTCAGCATTGTAGTTCGGGTTGGTGGTCGGATCTCCCTGCCCAAGATACGTAAAGGCCGAGTCGGGGTAGGTAAAGCGCGGCGAGCAACCATTGATCGAACCCACCGAGGCTCGCCACGGGTAGGCTTGCATGATCTCGCACATCTGCGGAGATTGGCTCAAGACAGCTTGCTGAAAGGGAACGGTGAGGGGTGTCCCCTGCGTTGGATCGGTTGGGCTCGTCGGGTTCGCGAGGCCAACGCCCGAAGGCACCGTAAATTGGCTCGTGATCGACTGCAGCTGGCGCAGCCCTTCGTAGCTGATGAAAAAGAAGGTCTTGTTCTTCACGATGGGCCCGCCCACGGTGAATCCGTATTGCCCCAGGCGGAATGGCGGAATCGCAGGTTGGCCGGCGATGTTATAGTCGTTGAAATTGCGGGCGTCGAAGATGGAATTTCGGATATAGCCGAAGCCCGTGCCGTGCCACTGGTTCGTACCACTCTTGGTCTCGACGTCGATCTGACCGCCCGATTGAGTGCCGTATTCGGCGTCATACAGGGCGCTGCTGACGCGGTATTCCTCGATCGCATCTTGCGAAATTTGCAGACGGGTCTGCGATTTTTGCGCCTGCTCCTGAATGCCGCCGGCGTCGACGCCATCGATGGAAAAATTGTTGTCGTCGCGGGCGCGTCCGGCGAACCGGATCGTCCGCTGGTCGCCGCCGCCGTCGTCCTGCGCGAACGGCGCGAGCAAAGTGAAGCTGGCCCAATCGCGTCCGTTGTTGGGGAGATTGGCGATCTGGCTGGTGTCAATCACCGTCGACGCTTCGGCCGAAGTGCGGTCCGCCGGTCCGGTTGAAGCCTTGACCTCAATCTGCTCGTTGATCGCTCCCACTGCAAGCTGAACGTCCAAAGTATGGGTTTGGCCCACCCGCAGGATGACGTCCTGGACGATTTTGGTTTTGAATCCCACATTGCTGACCGTAACGGCATAGCCGCCGACGGCCAAGCCAGAAATACGGTAGTAGCCCTTCGAGTTCGTCTTCTGCTCTTCGCTCAGGCCCGTGTCGACCGCAACCACCTTCACGCCCGCGCCACTGATCACGCTTCCAGAGGGATCGCTCACCGTACCTTCGAGTACGGCGCGATCGACTTGGGCAATAGCTGCGGGCGTTCCCGCCAGCAAAAGCAGCGCACTGAGAACCAGGGTGCAGATCGAGAGAAGAGAGAGGGGTGAACTGCGGCGATTCAAGTTCATGACTTCAGCTCCTTGCGGTACAAGAAAAATGCTGAATCGTGAGAGCCCTTCCTTGCCACGGCCCGATGGCCGCAGCGACCCAGAGGGTTCCCTCAGTTTGGTTGGAATGCAGTGGACTAGATAATTCCAGAATCCTAGAGTCGAAGTGTGACGGGAGGATGAACGGCAAGTTAATATTTTTTCAGGTTGCTGAGCGCGGCTCCGGCTTCGGTTCTAAACTGGGGGAAGCGTCAGGGATTTCGAGGGACGGAAGCCGAGTCCGAATGAAGCTGCTGATTGTGGAAGATGAAGCGCGGATGGCCGACCTTCTCCGCAAGGGGCTCACCGAGGAGGGGCACACGGCGACCTGCGCGTCGGACGGCGCCGAGGGCCTGGCGCTGGCGAAGTCCTACGAGTTTGACGTCATCATTCTTGACGTGATGATGCCCAAGCTGACCGGATATGAGCTGGCCAAGCGACTGCGCGCGGAAAAAATCCGCACTCCCATTCTGATGCTGACTGCGCGCGATTCCGTGCCCGACATCGTCAAGGGCCTGAATCTGGGCGCCGACGATTACATGACCAAACCTTTTTCCTTTGACGAACTGGTGGCGCGGTTGCGCGCGGTGAAGCGGCGGGCGCTGGTGGCACAGGACACTAATCTGCGGGTGGGCGATCTGGTGCTCGATCCCGCCAGCAGGGAAGTGCTGCGCGGAGAAGAACGGGTCGCGCTGACTCGCACGGAATACAATCTGCTGGAACGACTGATGTACCGCGCGGGTAAAGTGGTATCGCGCCGCTCCTTGATCGAAGCCGTCTGGGGCTTTGACCGTGACATCGAAGAAAATACGCTGGACGCTTTCATGCACCTGCTGCGCAACAAGATCGACCTGCCGGGATGCCAAAAAATGATTCACACGGTGCGCGGAGTTGGTTACATGATTCGTCCGGATGGGCAGACATAAGAAGACACAGAGTAGGAAGACAGGCGTGAGAACAACGTCATGAAAAGACTTTCCATCGGAGTGCGCCTCACGCTCTGGTACCTGGCGTTTTTCGCTCTGGCCCAGTTGGTTTTTGCCGCGGGGATGTGGCTTATCCTGCGGCATAACCTGTATGACATCGTCGATGACAGCCTCGAGTCCCAGGTCGAAGACTTAAAGAGTTTTCTGGGGGCGCAGAAGAAAGACGCCTCGATTGCCAAGCTGCAGGAAGAGGTCAACGAAACCTATGCGATCGAACATTCCGGCGACTATCTTGAGGTCTACGCCGAGAATGCGCAGTTGATTTATCGCTCAAAGTTCCTGGAGGCGCACCCGTCGGCGCTCGTGCCGCCGGATCAAATCAAGCGCCCCATCATGCGAAGCCGCAAGATCGATGGTCGGCCATTTCGCTTCGTGTTTGAAAAGCTGAGCGAGGTGAACGGGCACTCTTATATTGTGGAGATGGGCGTGCCGGCCGGCGACATGGTCGAAACCCTGCATCTGTTCCGCTCGTATCTGCTGATGTTTGCCCCGCTGCTGCTGCTGGCCGCGGCGGGCGGCGGCTACTGGCTGAGCCGGAGAGCTCTATCCCCCGTCGATGCGCTGGTGCGGACCGCGCGCCAGGTCAGCGGAACCAATCTCAACAGCCGCCTGCAGAAATTGGAGACTGGCGACGAGTTGCAGCGATTGTCGGACACGCTGAATGAAATGCTCGACCGCATCGAATCTGCATTCCTCCGGATCACACAATTTACCGCCGATGCCTCCCACGAACTGAGGACGCCGGTGTCTCTCATCCGTACCGAAGCCGAGCTGGCCTTGCGCCGGTCCCGGGCAGAGGCCGAATATAAGGAGTCGCTGCGCCACATTCTGCTGGAAGCGGAACGCACGACAGCTTTGATCGAACAGTTGCTGTCGTTGGCCCGCGCCGACTCGGGCCGCGAGGCGCTGCACTTGCAACCGGTTGATTTACGCCAGACGCTGCGCCACGTGGTCGACGGTTGGCAACAGGTGGCCACGCTTCGCAACCTGCAATTCTCCGCGAGCATAGACGGTGGAGGCGATAACGGCGGGGAAAATGAAGCGGCCAGCTTGTTTGTCCTGGGCGACGAGATGATGCTGCGAAGATTGTCCGATATCTTGCTGGACAATGCTTTCAAGTACACCCCCTCGCCCGGCACGGTGCACCTGACACTCGAATCGAGAGGCGCGAGCGCTGCGATTACGGTTCAGGATTCGGGAGTAGGAATCGGGGAGCAGGACCACAGCAAGATTTTCGAACGCTTCTACCGGGTCGATCAGGCGCGCAGCCGCGCCGAGGGCGGATCCGGACTCGGCCTGGCCATCGCACAGTGGATCGTGACCCAACATCGGGGCAGCATCTCGGTAGAAAGCCGTTCCGGACACGGCTCTACGTTTCGGGTGGAGTTGCCCATAATCGCGGCTCCCGTGCCGCATCCACTACCCGCTTGACCGCGGTTCAAAATTCTCAACTGCTGCCGTACAATGGAATGACCTTCCCAACGCCGGGATGGCGGAACTGGCAGACGCAGCGGACTCAAAATCCGCCGACCTTCGGGTCTTGGGGGTTCGACTCCCCCTCCCGGCACCAGCACAACCCATTCAGAAGAAATCAGTAAATCGCCGGGATAACTAACGGTTCGGCAGTCGATACGCGAAACCGTCGAGACACTTTTCGCCATCCGACAAGACCATCGCCCTCCGTGTGAGGCGGTTTCGGCGAAGTTCCCGAGCCCGTTCTCGCGAGCGAAAACGCCGCATGGCCCCGAACATTCGCGGCTTGCGAGCTGGAAGAGCAGTCTCCCTCTCTTGCGCCGCACGGGACAAGTAACACAAGATGCCCGAGGTCGGCATCATCGTTCGGAGTGAAACCGAGCGGGGCGGCCTTGGCCAAGATCTCGCCACGGTCATTGATATTGAATGCATTCGTCAGTTGAATGCCCAAACCCGGTGGGATAAGGGTGTTCAAGTCAACGGAAGGGCCGCCGTTCTCAGAAATGAATGCGTGGAGGAAGTTCTGGCAATCCGATGATCCACCGACGATCTCTCCGCGAGCGTTCAGACCGCGCCCGCGGCTGCAAGCATCACCTGAGACGGTGCCGAGATCGTGGATGACGCCGTTGATCCAAACAACTGCATCGTGAGTTTGATTCCCTGAAGGGCCTGGAAGGTCGGCCGACCCGACAACGACTCCAGCTTCGTTTAGCCAGAGAGCCTCAGAGTTATCCCCGCCCAGCGTGCCCAGGTCGGTCATCACCCCGTTTTCCCAAGAAAATGCATGGCAGCCGGGGCCTGCGCCTTCCGGCTCGACGGCGGGAGAATTGCACGCAGCTGGATTCGCGGCGACACTCGATTGACCGATGATTTGAAGCCGATGGTTCGCGCATTGTGCAAAGCCGTTCGTGCCTCCGATTGTTCCGAGGTCCAACATTTTCCCGTTGCGCCAAAGAAAGGGGTCAACAGTTGGAAGGCCAGTATCGACGTTTGGGATCGTAGTTGTGGAAGAGCCTCCCACTACAATTCCGGTCGGCGGGTTGCTGCAACTGGCGCCTGGGAATGTATCATTTCCGCCCAAGGTGCCGATATCCAGCTTCTCTCCGTTTTGCCAGATGAAGGTGTGCGTTGGGAAGCCGATGAATCCGAGAGGATCGTTCTGGTCGGTACTGACTGTGGAGAATCCGATGACCTGGCCAGCATCATTGACGTAAATTCCTAAACTTTCAGTGCCGGCCTCAAGCGTGCCCAAGTTGATAAGTTGACCGTCTTTCCAAAGCACTCCGCGAAATTCTGGCACCCCAAGAATTGGATCGATGATGGAAGCCTGCGATTGGCCCGTGGCCCAGCCGCTAGCATTGATGGAACCCGCTGCGCTAAGTGCGCTAAAATCAGGCGGGGCCGGAAGCGCGCCGAGGTCTGTTGCCGCGCCGTCCTTCCATTCAGTGGCATGCGCCTCAAAGCAATCCGGGACATAACAACCGAGGTCCGCGTTCAGTTGGATAGATCCCAAGTCTGAGTAAGAGGCAACAATACCGGAGTTATTGAGCAAGGCGAATCCCTGCCCATTGACAGAGCCATAGCTGTGCGGTCCTCCGAGTGTTCCCAAGTCGATGACTTGGTAATGCTGCGGTCTTGGCCCGTCATCTTGCGCGGCGATTCCGGCCGGAACTGCCAGCGCAGCCATAAGCGAGATGGGAAGGAGGTACGTTGCGAATCCTGATTTCATTGTGCTTGCTCCTTACTTCAGGTTCCGTTCGGCAACCGACAAATCTGGGTGCAAAGGAATCTCCGATTAACGCCAAAGGGAGGCTCCGATTAAGCGTTGCTGATGCTCCGCGATGCTGCGTGCGAGATTTGCGCTGCGAGGGAAAGAGGCTCCGCAGGCAAACGCCGTGACTTTGCTCCAATCCTTCGAGGCAAGTCAACCGAACTCCTGCCGAACTTTGGCTGAACTCGTAACCCCTGTTTATCTGCATATTTGCGCCTATGCCCGAACTCCTCCCAGGGGGAACAGTGATACAATTCTTAGCCACTTTGGGGATCGGTTGGCCATGGGAACGCCTTCTATCGGACGCCCCCGCCTGGCTTTTGGCCTGTTCGAAGCAGACTTGGCAGCGGGAGAGCTCTACCGCAATGGCCGCCGAATTCCTTTGCAGGAAAAACCTTTCCACATTCTCGCTTTGCTGCTGGAGCGCCCGGGGGAAGTAGTCACTCGCGAGGAGGTGAGCAAACAGCTCTGGCCGGACGGCACACATGTTGATTTCGACGAGGGACTCGACACCGCGCTCAGGAAACTTCGCTACGCTTTAGGCGACTCGGCGAAGAACCCGGTTTTCATTGAAACCATCCCTCGCCGTGGCTATCGTTTCCTCGCGCCAGTCTCGAACGCAACTCCGAATGGAAATCAGGCTTGCAAGGATTCCGCGCCCGTTCCCGCCTCCGGTCCCGGGAACGGAGAGGTCTGGACGCGTAAGGCCGCTTTAGCCGTCGGCGGGATTGTAGTTTTGGCGGTTATATCCTACGGCGTTGTTCGGTGGGTGAGACGCACCCGAGCCCTGGAACCGCGTTCTGTCCAAATGACGAGGCTCACGAATAACGGGCAAGCGCAGGGAGTTGCGATCTCTCCCGATGGGCGGAATGTGATTTATGCGCGGGGCGACGACCAGCACCAGAGTTTATGGCTTGAGGATATCGCAACCTCCTGGGAGACTGAAATTCTGCCGCTTGGAACCGGCTTCCACGGGTTGACCGTGTCCCCCGACGGCGCTGCCATTTATTTCGTGCGTGCTGACGAGAATGATCCAAGTTTCAAGTATCTGTACTCCATGCCACTGCACGGTGGTCAGGTCCGAAAACTGATCACTGATGTTGACTCTCCCGTGTCTTTCTCACCTGACGGCAACCAATTCGTCTACGAACATTGCGCCCAGCCTCGGGATGATATTGATGTGAGAATCGCGAACGCCGACGGAAGCAATGACCGCATACTGGCTGTGATTCACGGCGGCACCGGGATGCTGTACCAGCCGGGACCGAACTGGTCGCCCGACGGCCGCACCATTGTTGTTCCAGTAGTTATGGTGAAGCCGGCTCTCCGCCAGGTTCTCGACATCATTTCTACTGCGGAGGGAAAAATTCGTGAGCTCTATTCCAACGATCAGGAACTCGGTCGCCCGGTGTGGATTGCCGGCGGAACTGCATTGATGTTTCCGCGTCGAGACCAGGCCACGCAGCGGTTCCAACTTTGGACTGTTTCATTTCCGGACGGCCGGGCTCAGCCACTCACGCACGATCTTTCCGACTACGGCATTGATCTCGATAGGACCCGGGATGGCCGCTTGTTCGTTACCACCGCCACCTCCATCAACTCGCAGGTCTGGATCGCCTCTGCGCCGGATCTTACCCGCGCTCGGCAGGTCACCTCGGACACCTTGCCGCTTATGCAAATTGCCGAAGCGCCGGATGGAAAGCTGCTGGCGGGAAGTCACGAGCTCTCGGTTTGGATGATGCATTCCGATGGTAGTTACCGCATTCGCTTCAGCGATCTCCAACCCGCAGATGAGCCGACTTCATGCGGAAATTTTGTAGTTCTCAGGGTGATTCAGAGTGATTCGATGGCCTTAGTCCGCACCGATAAGGACGGCTCTCATCCCGTCGCGCTGACACGGGGAAATGTGTACTCTCCGACGTGCTCAGGGGACAAGGCGTCTATTTTCTATTTCACATGGAACCAGCCCCAAATGATCTGGAGGGTGCCAGTAGCTGGCGGCGCTCCCGAGCGTCTGGCAAATGCCTTGGGAGATCAGTTGAACAGTCAAATGGCCCTTTCACCAGACGGCAAATTCCTGGCTTATGCCTACACGTCGTTCGGCCGCGTCCCATCAAAGGGGGTGAGCATCGCGGTAATGCTCGTTGGACAAAATTTCCCGACGAAGGAATTTCCCTTCCCGGGAGGAGCCTTCAGTCTGCGGTGGTCTCCAGACGGCAAAGGCTTGGAATATCCTGTTACTCAAAACGGCGTTTCAAACCTGTGGGAGCAGCCATTATCGGGAGGAGGGCCCAGGCAGATTACGAAGTTCGCCGACAGTCAGATTTTCGATTTTAACTGGACCGCCGACGGCAGGGAATTGCTGCTTACCCGCGGGAACGAAAGCCAGGACGCGATTTTGCTGTCGAGGCTACCTTGAGAATTCAAACACAGATTTTTCGCGACGAATGCCGCTACGTCTCTGCCCAAACTCTGCCCATTGGCTCTCAACAGGCCCTCACAGGACCGCATGGATCAACACACGGAGATTGCGGAAGTCTTTGTAAACACGACAAAATGGGAACTTTGAAAAGTGAATGGGCTGGACTCAAAATCCGCCGACCTTCGGGTCTTGGGGGTTCGACTCCCCCTCCCGGCACCATCATAACCTCCACAGAATGAGCAGCCGGATGGTGGGCACTTCACCGCAGATAACGGTCCGGCGGCGGCGAAATCCGCAAAGCTCAAAAGGCCTGTGAGAGTTCGACTCTATCCGCGCGCACCGTGTCTTGCTCCGACGTTAAGTTGCCATCACTGATATCGATATGCGTCATCACTTCCTGGTGTGGAATGACTTATTGCAACGCGTCCACCGCGCCCCCAAGACCGCGAAGATTCGAGTCACGCCCACAAGCAAGACATTGGGGCAGCAACAAGTCCGCAGTTGAATGTTTCCGTCCTCCCACCTAACCCCGTTCGCTGCAGGACGCTCTTCAATAGATGAGCTTTAGCGAAAACTGAACTTGGCGCGAAGTTCCCGCCGTCTTGCTGATCATGCCAAATCCTGTACCTTCGATGATATTGGCAGGTAGCCCCATGTTGACGATATTGAACAGATTAAAGAACTCCCCGCGGAATTGCAGGTCCGCTCGCTCCAGACCGCTTTCTCGGCGGCCAATCGGAGTCGTCTTGATGAGCGCAAAATCGAAGTCATAATATGCCGGGCCTCGAAATGTATTACGGCCGAGCGTTCCAAAGCGCCCGGAGTTCGGTCCAGTCCCGCCCGCGATCCCGATGGGAATCGAAAAGAAGCTTCCGTTGTTCGCGCCCCGCCCAAAATAGTCGTCGCGCGGTCGCGTGGAACTGCCGGCGCTCGAGAGGTCCGGTATCTCAATCTGGTCTGGCCGGTCCGCGCCAATCGTTCCCGCACCCGTTTGCTGGATTCCCGAATACACCGTAAACGGCGAACCACTAGTGATCGTCGAGATGCTCAGAAACTCCCAGCCCTTCGTCAACAGCTTGGTTCGATCCGACTGAAGTCCCAAATGCTCAAAATGCAAATCCTGGGCCGCGCTCAACGTGAAGGCGTGGGTCGCATCAAAGCTTGACAGCCCTCTTTCCGCTTGTGTATCGAACGGGTGCTGCGGACTAAACAGGGTCACGGCGCCGGTAGATCCCGTTCCTCCCAGGATGCCGCTGACATCATCCAGTGATTTGCCCCAGGTGTAGCCGGCTTGCAACGACGGACCGCCGCGCCCAACATTTCCCGACAATGAGGTCTGCAAGGCGTTGTACGACGAGTGCGACGTCCCTGTCAGCACAGACTCGAATCCGAAACCGCCTGTCACCGCTCCGCTACTGTCGAAGTTTGTAAACCGCGCAAATTCCGAATCCGCTCCAGGATACGCGTTTGGATATGACATTCTGGGAAGTCGAAACGCCGATGTTCCCACATACCCGACATCGGCCGTGAGGCCGCCGAAAGCCCGTTCCAGCCCCAGAGTCCAAGTCTGCAAGTAGCCATTGCCGAAGCGCCGGTCAATCCCGGCCAGACTCAGCAGCGAGAGTTGATGACTCGGCGCCAGCGCGGCCAAATCCTGCTGGTATCGATTTACGTCCATCACCGTGTTGGCCGGGACGTTTTTCGGATCGCCGCTGGCCAACACGTTCACGCCAGCGGTGTTATAGACGGGCGGTAATTCGCTCGGCGTAATTTGGAAGCCGTAGGCAATTTCACCGTTTTGCGCCGCATTGACGCGTGGATAAACAACGTAGGGCGTTGACCCCGTAAGAAGATTGTCCTGCCAGATATTTGGTGGAATCACTGTGATCGCTCCGCCCATGTGCACATGCACCGCCTGCGGCGCATTCCAGTCCACTTGCACCCGGGGCCCCCAGCCGTTCCGATCGGTTTGATAAGTAGGCTGCGGATTGATCAAATATTCCTGGCCAACGCCCGCGGGTGGGAACGAATTCAGAAAACTCGACGTTCGGTGCGCCCGCTCCGAAATCGGCGTATAGAGCTCGTATCGCAGCCCATAATCGAGCGTCCAGTGCGGATTGATTTTCCACGTGTCCTCGACGTAAGCATTCACGTCATTCCGGTTGATTGCCGCCGGCCCAATGTGCGCGCCATCCGATGCGTAGGGTGGCGCCACCGCGACCGTATACGCGTACGGATACCCCAGCAACAGACTGCTCAAGGTGTCTGGCAAAGCCTGGCCAGGCTGAATGTCGTGCTGTCCACTCGCAGAAGGAATGAACTTGGGTGAGTAAACCGTACCGCCGCCAAAATCGTACTCGCCATTGGGACTGATTCCGAAGTATGTTGTGTCGCGGTTAAGGCGAGCTTCCGCACCCCATTTCACCGCGTGCCGCGCAGTCGTCCAGGTAAAATTCAGTTGTCCCTGGAACAAATTCCCGAACGCACCCATCACCGAACCCGCCGCGCTGTTATACGCCTCATACAGACCATCGTTGAACTTGAGCGCCGGATCGGAGTGGTTCGCGGTCACAAACGAAGGTGTCGTCCGTGTAAAACTCAACGATGTCGACCAGAGAAAGCGCGGTGACGCGGTGCGCGTGTAAGTGATGACCCCGTTCCGCTGCCGGTCTACATACTGCACGCCGAAGCTCGGATCGAGCAGCGTCTGATCCGGATTTGTTGTCGGTCCCGTCAGATTGTCGTAATTGAATCGACCAAACAATTGTCCTTTTGCGCCAGCCTTCTGATCGATACGGATAGAAAACTGATCCGTGTCCGTGTTCACGTTTGAAGGCGCAGCATAGGTTCGCGCACCATACGCGCCGGTTGGGTTGTTAGGGAGTGGATAACGCGCCAGTATGGAAGCAATCGCCGGATTTACTCCTGGGCTATTGGAACTCCCCGCTATCTGCAGCGTGTCCGTGCTGCCGTCCGGATACGTCACCACATCCTGGCCGGCTCGCTCG
Organism: Binatus sp. (SeqCode); assembly: GCA_035482825.1. Lineage (GTDB taxonomy): Bacteria > Acidobacteriota > Terriglobia > Terriglobales > Acidobacteriaceae > Sulfotelmatobacter. The sequence goes on from DATHQJ010000381.1 coordinate 15,410, forward strand.
GGCACTGTAGGCACGGCCAATACCTGGGTTGTTCCAAGCACCTGCCTGAACCCCTGATACTGTACAAAGTAAAAGGTCCGGTCCCGACCGTCATACACATTCGGCAAAACAATGGGTCCGCCGTTTGTAAAACCGAACTCATTCCTGCGGAAAGGAGGAATTCTGCCGGGCTCCGCAATCGACGGGTGATCGAAATAATTCCGCGCATCGAGGGCAGAGTTCCTTAAGAACTCGAAGAATGACCCGTGAAAACCGCTTTTCCCGGATCGTGTCACGATGTTGGTAAAGCCAGCCGCGCCTCGCCCGATGTCCGCCGGCATCCAACCTGAGCTGGATTGCAATTCCTGAATCGCGTCCACGTCGAAATTCGTGAACGTGCTCCCGCCCATCTCAGGATCGCTGACATCCGCACCGTCCATGGCGAACACGGCCTCAACGCCGCGCTGTCCATTGATGGCAAACTGCTGGGTGAAATTCGTCTGCCCATTCACGTCGGTCATCGTGCCCGCGGCTAACAACAACAGTGTGCTGAAGTCGCGTCCATTCAACGGCAATTCATTTACCTTTTGGCTGGAGAGTTTCTCCCCGGCTGTTCCGTTGGCTGTGTTCGAAGTTATGCTCGGGTTCCCATTCGAGGCTGCCGCAGAAGTTTGCGGGTTGGTTGCAATCGACAGCACGTTTTGATCGGATACCGTCAGCACAACTGCTATGCCGCTAATATCCACTCCAGTTGACGCTGTCGGAGCTCGCCCGGGCAGTTGCACGCTCACGGTATGTGGCCCGGGTCGAATGTCAGCAATCGCGAACTTTCCATCGGTTCCCGTAACTGCTGTCATTTTCTCTTTAGCGGCCGCCGCGAATACCGTCACTTTCGCTCCGGACACAGGTTCACCGGCAGCTGTGCGTACGACACCAGTCCAGGCCAGCGCCGGAGCACTCTGTTGTGCGTTAAGCGAGACCGCGACCATTAGTCCCAGCAGCAAACACCTGCCGTTCAGTCGGAAGGACTTATAAAAGGCTCGAGCCATGAAATGTTCCTTCGCGTAGCGGAATTCATACATGAAAAATTTCCTCAAGTGAAAACGGAATGCAATCGCGTGCATGAAGCGTTTGCTCGCGGAGCATAAACCCCTGTCCCGGTCCGTCATATCTCGATACGGCGTACTTATAGAAGTGTGGAACCGCTTCGGTTTACGTACTTGTGACTTCTATGCCTTGGGAGCGGTAGGGATTCAGGACATCTTCGTCGGATGCATCGGTGATCAAACGTGTCAGTCGGGAAGCGGGACCGACCAGGTAAGGCAGGGAGGTCCCCATTTTCCCCAGTGAAATCAGGCCAACCACTTCGGTTGAAGCCTCTATCATCGCTTGCTTCACGTACGCTTCTTCTTGGTTGCCGACGGTTATTCCGACCTCCGGGTGCAAACTGCACATTCCGAGAAAACATAGA
>DATHQJ010000382.1:0-3957 GCA_035482825.1 Binatus sp. (SeqCode)
GGCGCATCTCTCCTTCCCGTACTACGTGGTCAGCGCGGGCGTCACCTCGATGGTCCAGGCCGCTAGTTCTCACATGGGCTGGGGACTCGCGCTCGCGGTCTTCCCGGTTATGTACGGAATCTACCGCTCTTACAACTTGTACTTCGGAAGGATGGCGGAAGCACTGCGCCCGGAACCCATGGTCAGAGCAGCGCGCGCCGGAGCGTAAAGCGTCGGCGCCCCGCCGTTCATTCCAACGATTTCTGCATCGGCAAAATATAGACGTAATACACCAGCACGAACATGAGCGCCACAAAGGCTCCGATGGAAAGCGACAGCAGCACTCCCTGGCGCGTGGTGAACGAGGATCGTCGCTTCTTCTTACTTCCCTTCATGAACCGCCGCGCGTCGCGAAGAGTCTCCCACCCTTCAAGCGAGAATCAGAACTTCCTAGATTCCGCTCGTCTGGTACTGCAGGACGGCCAGGGCCAGCCGGTAGTCATACCCCGCGCTGACATTGCTGATCTGGGCCTGCGTCTGCTGTAGTTGTGCCTGACTGAGCTCGACAATCGAACCCAGACCCAGTTTGTATCGAGCCTGGGCCAGATTAAGCCCAAGGTTCGCCTGCTCGAGAAGTTGCTGCGTCACGGCCAGTCGATCGTACGCAGTCTTGGCATTCAACCAACTGGTGCGCACATCTCTTGCGATGCGGTCGCGAATATCGCGCAGCCGTTCCTGCGTAGCCTGCGAGCGGAGCGCAGCCTCCCGCGCCCTTGCGCTGTACAGAAATCCGTTGAACACCGGAATCTCTACGTTCACTCCCACCGCGCCATACCAATTCGAAATAATCGGATTGCGTACGGGCGTATCGCCCACCGCGCCCAGCGCACGGATGTCGGGCAAAAGCAAGTCGCGCTCCGCTTTCTGAAATTTCTGGGCAGACTCCGACTGGAACTCGAGCGCCAGAATTTCCGGCCGCATGGTGAAAGCGCTGGAGATGAGGTCGTCCACGTTGTCCGACGGCGGAGTGACAGCAGCAGTATCCTCGGCCAATTGAAGGTTCTGCAGACTCGGGAAGCCCAGCACCGCCGAGAGTGACGCCTGAGCGGCATTCACATTGTTCTCGGCATCGAGCAGCAGCAGCTTCGCCTGCGCCAGGTTCACGTTGGCAAAACTGGAATCCAGCTCCGACTTCAGCTTGCTGCGATAAAGTGCGCCCACCTGGTCGGCAACCGTCTGCCGATCCTTGACGGTTTGTTGCGCAACCGTCAGCACCGCCTGCGCCTGCAGAGAATTGTAGAAAGCCTGATCCGCGGCCAGCAGGATCTGCTCCTTCGTGGCGAGCGCATTCTGGTTCTCCGCCTTCGCGGCCAGGCTCGCACTGGCTACCAGATTCGTGGTGCGTCCGAAATCAGTGATGAGTTGACTGACCGTGGCGCCGGCCGCGGCCCGCTGATAGACAATGGGGTTGTTCAGCGCTCCGACCGTGATGCGCGTGCCGGGATTGGCGTCGACCCCCGTGAGCTCAATCTGCGCCGTCGGCCACAGACTGGAGCGAACTTCTCGTGTGACTTGTTGCGATGCCAGCGCTGTCAGCCGCGCGACCGAAATCTGCGGATTATTTTTCAAGGCAAGCGCCTGCGCGTCTTTTACCGAGAGAATTATGGGCGCGCCCGACGCGCTGGGAGCGGGCCCGGGCCCCTGCGCCGCCATCTGCGACGGCGCATTCGATCCCATCGGCGGAGATGAAGTTTGCGGCATGGGAGCCGAAGGCAGGCTGGCGGCCATCGCCACATGCGCATCCTGCGCATAACTACCCGCCGATAGCGCAAGCATCAAACCAATGACGCGGAAACTTTTCATCCTGCAACGATTCATCCTCGCGCCTCCTCGACGACAGCTGGCGGATTATTCTGTTGCTTTTTTCCGTACACCAGCAGATAAGCCGCCGGGACGATGAAAATCGTGAGCAGCACCGAAGAAGTCAACCCTCCGATGATCGCCTTCGCCATGGGCGCGTACTGTTCCGCGCCCGTCCCCAACTTCAGCGCCATCGGAATCATCCCGATGATGGTGGCCAGCGAGGTCATCAGAATGGGCCGCAGGCGCACGCGGCACGCAGTGATAACCGCGTCCTTCGGCGACAGTCCCTGCCGTTCCAGATTGTGCGCAAAATCAACGATCAGAATGCTGTTCGAGTCCGCGATCCCAACCAGCATCAGCACTCCCATCAGCGACATCACGTTCAACGTGGCGCCCGTAAGCGGCAGAATAATCAACACTCCGACAAATCCCATGGGGATTGCCAGCATGATCAGCAGAGGATCAATGAACGACTTGAATTGCGCGGTGAGGATCAGAAAAAGAAGCAGAAAAGAAATCAGAAAACCGAAGGCGAAGCTCTTGAACGACGCCTCCATCCCCCGCACCATCCCGCGCAGATTCACCCGCACGTTGCCCGGAATTTTCTCCTTGCCGAGAATGTCGCGAATCTTGCTGGTCACGCGCTGCAGATCTTCTCCCGTGGGCGTTACATAAATGTCGATCGCCCGCTGAATCTGATAGTGGTCGACCTCGGTCGGCGTCTGCACCTGTTTCACGCTGACCACATTGTTCAGAACAGTTGTCGGCCGGCCTTCTCCAGCGCACGCCCATGACGGTTGACCACTTCCCAGCCGCGGCCCGCCCGTCGGGCCACAGTTCAGACTTGAACCGGAACTCGGATCGCGCAAAGGAATCTGCCCCAGGTCCGCTAGATTGTGAATCGCGGCCTGACCCTTCTCGAAGAACTGCACCGTCAGGTAATAGTCGTTCCCGCTCTTGCGATCGACCCAGTAGTTAGGAGCGATCATGTAATTGGAGTTGAGCGCGGTGATGACGTTATCCACCACATCCTTCTGCGACAGTCCCAACTCGCCCGCGTGCACGCGGTCAACATCCAGTCGCAGCGCCGGATAGTTCATATCCTGCGGCACATACACCTGGCCCACCCCGTGGATCGCGCGAAATTCCGCAGCCAGATTTTCGGCGATGCCATGAATTTCTTCCAGATTGGGACTGCTCACCTGCACATCAATCGGAGCCGGCATGCCCGTGTTCAGAATCGCGTCGACCATGGAGCCGCTGGAAAAGAATGTTCGGATGTCAGGAAACTGGCTGGCCATGCGCTTTTGCACGCGGTCCATGTACTCGAAACTGCTCAGGTGATGGGAGTCGTTCAACTGCACCTGAACCGTCGCGGTATACGGGCCGGAATTCGTGGTGTAGAGCGAAGAAAAATCGGGAACCACTCCAATATTCGAAACGATCCTTCTCAAATCTCTGCCTTCGATTTCGCCGCGAATCAGATCCTCCACCTTGGCGACGTATTGGTCCGTGACTTCGATCCGAGTACCGGTCGGAACTTTCAGGTTGATGGTGAACTGCCCGGCATCAGTCTTCGGAAAGAACGCCAGCCCAAGCAGCGGATAGATCGCCAGACTCGCCAAGAACACTCCGCCCAATGCCGCAACCGTAAGCCCGGGACGCTCCAAAGCACGCCTCACCCAGTGCTCGTAATAATCCAGCAGCTTCTGGAACATGTGGTTGAAACCAATATTGAATCGATCCCTCCACGAACGCTGGATCGCCGATCCAACCTGTTGTTCCTCGACCGCGTGTCCTGCGTCGTGCGGCACCGCCTTCAAATAGCGCGAGCAGAACAGCGGAATCACCGTCAGCGCCACCACAAAAGATGCCAGCAGCGACAGACAGAACGCCAGCGCCAAAGCGGAAAACAAAAACTTGGCTACGCCGAACAGAAACACAACCGGAAAGAAATCGACCACGTCGACCAGAGTCGCCGCCAGCACCGCCAGGCTTACTTCCTTTCCGCCCAACTCGGCCGCCACCATGGGAGAGGTTCCCATCTCCAGATGGCGGTAAATGTTTTCCAGCGAGATCACCGAATTGTCGATCACGCGTGAGAACGCCAACGCC
>DATHQJ010000383.1:0-5269 GCA_035482825.1 Binatus sp. (SeqCode)
AAGTCAGTGGTGTAGTAATACTCGAGGATGGCGCCAGGCTGAACATCGGGCATGGTGAACGTCTTGGCCAGGTACTTTACGCCGCGCGCCTTGATGATCGACTTATCGAACGCTTTGCCACTGAAGTTTATGATGGTGCCATCCGGCTTGATCGTCCGGGCGTGAATGTTGATGACATTGCCCTGGTCTTTCCAGAAGGGAATTTCGACATCGGCGTACTTGCGGCCTTCTTCGGTAAGAATCTTGATGCGGAAGTACACATCTTCGTGGGCCGTCTGGCCGCGGTCATCGCGGTCGACCTGGTGGAACAGGATAATGGCCGGAGCTCCCGGAGCCTTGGGTTCGCTAGTCATCTTCAATTCGTCCGGGGACACGGGCTGAAATCCGACCGCCCATGCGGGAGTGGGAAGGAAACTGGCGGTCACTGTAAGAACGAGAGCGAGAACGAAAAAGCTTGCGACGAAGCGTCGAAAACAAAGACCTAAAGTCGGCATGGCGCGTTTCACCTGTGGGATTCTCTGAGCCGCCGAAACCGCCAGCCTGAAGGGGGAAGCCAGGGGCTGAACTGGTTACCGCGGTGCCAAGCTATACCGAATTGTGGAGCACACTGGTTGGTCGTGACAATACATCCACCGCTTTCACCTGTCAAGAAACATCCGATCGAAGGGTAATGCAACCACGGGAGTAGCGGGTTCGCGTGCTAGACTAACCACTATTTAGTGCGACTAGCCGTAACTGAGGGTTCGATAAACTGAGGGTTCATGAAATTCGGCGTCATCATCTTTCCGGGTTCGAACTGCGATCACGATGCCTTCTGGACGATTCAGCACGTTGCCCGGCAGCCGGTCACGTTCCTGTGGCACGAATCGCACGACCTGGAGAACTGTGACGCGGTGATCGTACCGGGCGGTTTCGCTTTCGGGGATTACCTGCGAACCGGGGCGATTGCCAAGTTTTCTCCGGTCATGGAGTCGGTGCGCAAGTTCGCCGACGGCGGCGGGCTGGTGCTGGGCATTTGCAACGGCTTTCAGATTCTTTGCGAATCCGGCCTGCTGCCAGGAGCGCTGATGCGCAACGTCGGCCTCAAGTACGTGTGCAAGCCAGTGCAAGTGCGGGTGGAGAACGTTGAGACTCCCTTCACCAACGCATGTTCCTGCGGGGAAGTCTTGACCATCCCGATCGGCCACATGGAGGGCAACTACTTCTGTGACGCCACGACGCTCGAAGAGTTGCACCGCAACCATCGTGTTGTATTCCGCTATTGCGCTCCCGGCGGAGAGGTCTCGACATCGGCCAGTCCCAATGGATCCAATCCCAACGGATCATTGGATAACATCGCCGGAATCTGCAGTCCCGGAGGCAACGTTGTTGGCATGATGCCTCACCCCGAGCGTGCGGCAGAGCCGGAACTGGGCGGCACCGACGGGATGAAAATATTCCACTCGATGGTGGGCGCCCTGGCGGGCCGGTAGTGAAACCGGTTCGGTCGATTTGTTAAAGCTCCGTTAAAAACAGCCCGGTTCAATAAAGTTGATTTTTTTCCTTGGTTATCAACAGGCTCTCGGTATATCGTCTGTGCGTCTTCCCCTGTAGTACAGGTTCCAAAACCTGGATGTGTTTTCAAAAAGCACACGCGGGGAGGCGTGTCTCTGATGACACCGAAGCAGATTCTAGATTCCTTTTCAGAAACCCTGGTGCGGGATGAACGGATTCTCAGCCCGCAAGAACGAGCACTGGTCGCTACCCTTCTTCAGCACGCCAAGACAGCCGCCGCGGAGAAGCCGGAGACGCAGGAAGCAGTCCGGGCGGTGATTGCGTCGGCGATTGGCGAAACCGTAGCTCAGCGCGCTTTCGCGGTTTTGGGCGGCAGCATTGTGGAACGCATCCTGGAGGGCAGCACACTACCCCAGGGCGATGCCGCGAGCGGTCGGACAGCCGACACCTATAGTGGGCCGCATCCCCCCTACGAGCCGCAACCGCCAGGGGACCAGCTGCAAACCGGTTCGGGCTCGCAAGCCTCCAAATCGCCGCTGCGGATGACGGGAGAGCCGGACCCGCCGACCGGGCAGCCGCATCCGCCGGGGCCGGGGGTTAAAGCGCCGCACAAAGCTCCGCAGCCTCCAGGTGCGCCGATGCGCACGCCGAGTGAGCCGGACCCGCCGACCGGGCAGCCGCATCCGCCGGGGCCGGGGGTGCGAGCGCCTCGCACCGAGCCAGACCCTCCCACCGGCACTCGTACTACAGTGGTTTCAGAATCCAGGGCAGCGGTTGCAGAACGGCCGCCGGTGTTGCCGGCGCGGTGCGTGGTGCTCGATGAATTCCTGGCGCCTCAGGAACTCGCGGAACTTACCCGCTTCACGCTGGAGCACGAATCCGACTTCAGCGCCAGCGAAGTGGTTTCTCCCCACGCGGACAGTGGTGTGATCAACTATGAACACCGCCGTTCCCGCGTTCTGATGGATCTGGCGCAATACCACGACCTGATTCTGGAACGGATCAAAGCGGCGTTGCCGCAGGTTCTGGATAAGCTCGGCATGGAGGAGTTTTCCATTTCCGGAGTGGAGGCCCAGGTCACGGCCAGCAATGACGGGGATTTCTTCCATTTCCACAGCGACAACGGAAGCGAGCGGGTGGCCTCGCGCAACCTGACGTTTGTCTACTTCTTCCATCGCGAGCCCCGGCAGTTCGAAGGCGGGGAACTGCGGATTCACGACGCGCGTCTGGAGGAAGGAATTTACGTCAGCGAAGGCAGCTACCAGACGATCGTTCCACAGCAGAATCAAATCGTGTTCTTCCCGTGCGAGATGATGCACGAGATCACTCCGGTGAATTGCGCTTCGCAGGCGTTCGCCGACAGCCGTTTTACGCTAAACGGATGGTTACGTCGTTGATCAATGACTAATGATCAATGATTCAATGACCGCCACGGATTTACGCGGATACGCTCGGATAGACCGGGGAATTTGCAAAAGCCCTTTTTGGTGAATCCGTGGAAATCCGCGAAATCCGTGGCGGGTGTTTATTGAATCGGCACGGCAATGACAATGATCAACACGGCAAACAACCCGGCGTGGCTGGAGTGGATGACCACCCTGATGAATCGGCGTCCGGCTTCCGCTGTCCGGTTTCCGGAAGCCGAGAGCCGGAAGCCGGGAGCCGAGTTATCCCAGGAAGGAGTGTCGCGGCATACCTATGCCGCGACGCTTCCGCCGGATCGCTTCTATTGCCTGCTCGATGAACTGCCGCTGCACTTGGTTCCGCAGCGCGTAATCAAGTCATTGCAACTGCACGAAGACCGGAATCAACCGTATCTGAATCCGCTTTATCTGAATCCTCAGTGCATTGTTTGTCCGGCCGGGCGATTGCCGGAGGAACTGGCGATGGGAATGCACCCGGAGGTTCCGGCGGGATTCGCCCTGCAGGGAACCATCGCATGGGTGCGAAGCCCGGCGACTGGAAACCTGCTTCCTTTCTGGCTGGGGCCGCAACTTGAAGGCGTGGTGCGAAACCTGCGTCCCAACGAACCGGCGCCAGCATCAATGCCAGAAGGCGCGCAGAGACTTCTGGCGGCCGCGGATATCCTGCTCTCGGAAGATCGCATGAGCCAGCGTCTCCGTCAGCACGAAGAGATGATCCAGAAGGCGGCTCCGCGATTTCGCGAGAAAGGCTACGCTCCGCTGGGGGACTTGATCCATCCGTTTCACATCGCAGCCTTGCGCCGTTATTATCGCTACCTGATCCGGACGGGAGCGATTCACCTCGGGGATGGCCAGAGCCCGCGCCGTTACGTAGCCTACAACGAGCCCGTGGCGCGCTTCTTCCACCACGACATCGCGGCGACTCTGAGCGCAGTGGCGGGGGAGCCGCTGAAGCCCTCCTACGTTTACTTGGCCTCGTACCTGAGTGGAGCAGTGTTGAAGAAGCACACTGACCGGGCGCAGTGTGAGTTCAGCGTGACGCTCTGTCTCGACTTTTCTCCTGAGCCAGCGCTGGAAACTCCGTGGCCGATTCGGCTGGACACGCCTACCAGCACGGTTACCGTCTATCAGGCTCTGGGCGACGGCCTGGCCTACCGCGGCACTCGATTGCCGCACTACCGCAGCGCTCTGCGTGAAGGACAAACTTCAACGTCGATTTTCTTCCACTATGTGGCGGAAGATTTCCCAGGTTCTTTGGATTGACAAGATTGGGTTGACGAGATCGACTACGGATCGATGCACCAAATGGATGGGCGCAGGTTCGCGGGAGGTTACTGCAAGCCGGAAATCAGATAAAGAACGGACAAGTTCTGATTGTAGCTGTACGCGAATCGTCTCCCGTCGCGGCTGATGACTACAGGCTTCACAGTCACGACTCCAGCAGGAGCTCCGGGCCGCAGCTCCTGCACGATGGTCTGTTTGCCCGTGGAAATCTTCACTTGGTAGATTTTGCTGGGAAGTTCGCCGGCGTGATAACCGTAGAGCGCGGAACTGTCGCTGGACCATTGCGCAGGAATGAAGCCGGCTGGCAGTCCAGGGATCGGTCGTGGTGCGCCTTCTTCGATGGGATAGATACCGACGGCGGAATTTGCTCCCTGTCCGATCACGAATCGACCATCGGGCGACGACGGACCGCACGCACTTCCCTCCGGGGTGACGGCTTTAGGCGTTCCGCCGGCCAGAAGTAATACGTAGCAGCGGGTCCCATGCCCGTGCTCATTCCCGTTGACGGTGATCCGCTGCCCGTCCGGGAGAAATCGTCCCCATCCGCTTTGTATGGACTCAAGTCCGCTGCTTTCGACGGGACGAGGCTGGCCGGGTCCGGTGGGCAGCAGGGTTATCTGAGTCGGCTGGCCGGTGAAGGCGATTGCCCACTTCCCATCCGGCGAAAGTCCACCCGCGCTGCCATCCCCCAGACGCACCGGGAGAGAGCCGTCCAATTTCCGAAGCGCTACGGCGTAGCCCGGTTCCCGCTCGCTGGAATCTTCAAACAGCACGGACTGGCCGTCCGGCGAAATATCCTTGGCGACATTCCAATCGTGCCAGGAGAGTTCCACGTCTCCTTTGCCGCCCAGAGTGCTGAACGACATCGCCAGTCGCTTGGAATTCAAACTCACCAGCACGCGGCCGTCGGGAGCAATGTCTTGCAGAGTGACTCCCATCGGCAAGTCGAGCACAGTGCGGACTTTGCCGGACAGCGTGACCGCCATCAGGTTCAGGTTGGTGCCTTTCTCGATTGCGGTGAACCAGATTTCCTTCCCATCCGGGCGCCACGCCACGCCTCCCTCCGA
>DATHQJ010000384.1:0-11366 GCA_035482825.1 Binatus sp. (SeqCode)
CTGATGCGCATGGCGCACGACGGGCTGGCCCATGAATCGCTGGGCGCGACCCACGCCCGCAATCACACGCCGAGCCGTGCCGTGGTCATCACCGGCGTCGCCGCTCTGCTTCCAGTGGCCGTGCTGGCCTATCGCGGAGCCAGCGGCCTGGATGTATACGGCTGGCTAGGCGCGCTGGCGACTTACGGCTTCATCGTGGCCTACGCGCTGGTCTGCATCGCCCTGCCGCGCTATTTGCGGCAGCATGACGCCTTCAGTCCCGGCACACAGATCGTTCCCTGGCTCGCCGCTGCGGCCATGCTGCTGGCGCTGGTGGGCAATCTCTATCCCGTCCAGACCGGGCCTGAGGGCAAGCTCCCCTATATCTATCTCGCGTATCTGATTGCCGGACTAGGCTGGTTTCTGGTTCGCGCGCGCGGCAAACGGCAGGCTCAGGCGGAGAGCATCAATCCTTCGAAGCCATAAAAATTAGTGATTCCGGTCAAAAGAATTTTCACTGGGACTGTGGCTTCCGCTTTCGCCGGAGTTCGCGTACATTGGCGGCACCAGCTTTCCAGCCAGGCGTTGCGAAGCAAGTGCAAGTACGGGGCAAGCCAGTTCCCGCGACCACGTCGAACAAAGTATCGAACAACGTATCGAACATCGTCTCGAACAATGTCTCGAACAATGTCCAGCAAGGTGCGGCCTTAACGCTTGCTTTCGATTTGTGTTTCTTCTCTCAAACGAGGTTCATATTCATGGCGAAGCAGATGAAGCTTGGCATTCTGTTGATGGCTGTGCTGCTGCAGTTCTCCTCACTCTCGCTGGCGCAGCAGACCCTGGGCGGCATTACCGGCACGGTGTCGGACAAAAGCGGCAGCGTGCTGCCCGACACAACAGTCACCATCGTCGGCGATCAAACCAAGCTCACGCGCACCCAGAAGACGAATGGAAACGGCGCCTATGACTTCGTCAACCTGCCCATCGGCACCTACACCGTCACCGTTTCGCATGACGGATTCGAAACCCAAAAACTGCCCTCGATCCTGGTCCAAGCCGATCGAACCGCCACGTTGAACATCGCGTTGAAGATCGGCCAGGTCGGGACCACCATCGAAGTCGAGGCCGCTCCCGCCATGAATGCGGTCGATACCACGAACGGCTACGTGCTCGAACAAGAGCAGATCCAGACCGTGCCTCTGCCCACGGGAAGTTTCACTGGACTCGCGATTCTTTCTCCCGGCGTGAGTGCGGAACTGCCCAGCGGCACCGGCGTCAACGCCGGCCTGGGCAATCAGCCGATCTGGGCCAACGGCCAGCGCGACACCAGCAACACGTTCCTGCTGAACGGTGTTGACGCCAGCAATCTGTTCAACGGCAAGAGCACGAGCTCCGTTGCTTCCGCCCGCATCGTGAACAATACCGGCGTCTCCGGCGCCGGCAGCACGACCGCGGAAGAAATTCAGAGCACCGCATCGCCGTATCTGGCCATCGGCCAGGCTCTCCCCACACCTGCGCCGGAGACGGTGCAGGAGTTTCGCGTCAATACCTCGATGTACGATGCGCAACAGGGCGGCACCAGCGGCGCCCACATTGACCTGAGCACCGCCTCCGGCACCAATAATATTCACGGCATGCTTTATGGCCACCGCGGAACCGATGCGCTCAATGCGGCCCCGTATTTCTACAAACAAGACGGCAACATCCCCGCGAGTCAGGATGTCCCTGAGTTGCACCGTTACACCGCAGGCGGAACGCTGGGTGCGCCGCTGATTAAAGACAAGCTCTTCGCCTTTGTCGCTTTTCAGCACACCCACGCTTCCGACCTGGAAATCGGGACGTCGCGCACGGCGGTGCCTACTGGCCTGACCGACGACCGCAGCCCAGGGGCGCTGGCTAACGTGGTCTTGAACAACTGGGGTACTGTTGTGAATCCGGTGGTCGCGGCGAATGCGCCGGGCGCAACCGGTACGCTCAACATCGATCCAGTCGCCTATGCTTTGTTGACCGCCAAACTCCCCAACGGTCAGTATTTGTTCCCGTCGGCGAACGCTAACTTCACACCGACCCTCAACTTCCCGGAAAATGTTTTTCTCACCCAGCCCGCCTATTTCATCTCCGACCAGGCCGTGGCCGATCTCGACTACCAGCCGACCTCCAAAGACACTGTGTCATTGAAGTACTACTACCAGCACGATCCCACGCTCGCGCCTTTCGGTTACTCCGCAGTCGAAGGTTTTCCCCAGCGCCTGGACGCGGGGAGCCAGGTTGCTTCCATCACTAACACTCAATCCATCTCGCCGAATTTCAGCGTCTCCGAAGTGTTCGGCTTTGATCGCGAAAAGGTCTACAGCACCATCGGCCAGCCGTTCTCCCCTGGATCGATCGGTATCAATAACTTTGGCTCCAACGTTTTTCCAGGCATCACCATCGTCGACGACCTGGGAAACTCCTCCCCATTGAATACAGGGGGATGCCTTCCTCCGACGTATTCTTTCACATGCCCAGTTTTCAACGCAGGACTCACCATCGGTTCCACCGCTGCTTCGCAAGGCGCTTTCACCGGAACTTTCCAGAATCGCTGGATGCCCTCCGCCAACGCGATCTGGAACCATGGCAAACACACCGTCACTTTCGGCGGCAGTTTTTCCTATACCCAGCTCAACGCGCGCGATGAACGACCCAACTCCGGCATGATTGGCTTCGTCAACTTTGACAATTTCCTCACCGGCTCGCCCATCACCTATACCGCTGATGGATTTATCACGACAACCTTCCTGCAAGGTGACGCCAACCGCTACTACCGCTCGAACGAGTCGGGAATGTACCTTCAGGACAAATTTCAGATTCGTCCCAACCTCAGCTTCAGCGCCGGTCTCCGCTTCGACTATCACGGCGGCCTCACGGAAAAAAACGGCCGAATTTTCAATTTCGACCCGTCGCAATACAACTACAACGCTGCCACGGACACGATCGTGAACAACGGCTTCATTGTCGCCGGAAACAATCCGGACTTTCCATCGAAGGGAGTCAGCGATTCGACTCTCACGGGACGCCAGTGGGGACTCGCTCCACGCCTGGGTTTCGCCTGGAGCCCGCGCATGTTCAGCGACAAGGTGGTCGTCCGCGGGGGCTGGGGCCTGTACTACGACCGCGGCGAACTCTTCGCCTACCTCTCGCCCGGCTTCGCCTCCGGCGTGATCGCCGGCGGCCCCTTTGGAGTCAACCAGACTCCGCCGTGGGTGAATCAGACCTCTTGCAGCACGTTCGGATATACGAACTGCAGCAATTTCGAAGCCCCGTTTGGCCCGACTCTCGGGCCGCCGCCCAGTGGCAATCCCGCCGATCTGCAACTGCCTAACGCCTCGGCAATCTCATTCGGCGCCCCTCTGTTCCCGTTTGCCGATTACAACCGCGCCAACAAACTGCCTTACACCATGAACCAGACGCTGGACATTCAATGGCAGCCGCGCAATGACCTTGTCCTGGAAATTGGATACGTCGGCAACCTGGGCCGCCATGCGGTCGTTCCCTTGCCTTTCAACCAGGCGCAGATTGCCTCACCGACCCATTCTCTACTGACCGGCAGTCCGGTGGGCGAGCAGGATTACACCTACGGTTATTCGATCGTCACTGCCCCCGGCAGCTTCAGCACGATCAATCTGCCCAACGGCCAGCCCTACCAGGAAACCTTCGAAGGCGGGAACGTCGATCTGCGCGTTCCCTACATCGGTTATTCTTCCGAATCGGAGTCCTACACCGCCGCCGGAATCTCCGCTTACCACGCGCTGCAGGCGCACATGGAGAAGCGCCTGAGTCACGGCCTGCAAGTCGGCGCCTCTTACACGTACTCGCACGCCACCGACGAGCAAAGCGCCATGGGTCTGTTCTACAACGGCAACAATCCGCTGAATTTGCGCTCGGGCTACGGACTCTCCGACTTCGATCGCAAGCACGTGCTGAATTTCACCTACACCTACGAACTGCCGAAGTTTTTCTCGTTGTCTACCGTGAAGGGCAAAATCGTCGACGGTTGGGCGATCTCGGGTTTGACCGTCATTCAAAGCGGTCAGCCGTACAGTGTTGTCGATTATTCAGGCGCCGTGGGCAGCATCTATTACGGCGTGAATGATGGCATCCTGAACCCGGTTGTTCCGCTCACGAGTTGCACTCCCAAGCAGGCGATCACCGGCGCTTCAGGAGCGCACTACAACGGCGATCCCAAAACCCTCGCTCTCAATCCAAACTGTTTCGGCCTGCCTCTGCTGAATCCGGGCGACTTGAACGGCGCGATTCCGGCTAACGATCCCTACGAGACGAACTTCATCGACCACGGCCAGCGCAATATTTTCCGCCAAGCCTGGCAACGGCGAGCCGACCTCTCCATCTCGAAGGCCACGCAACTCACCGAGCGCTTCTCGTTGAACTACAAAATGGATATCTTCAACCTGACTAATACCGCAAGTTTCGATATCCCCATCGACGACATTAGCCAAAACATCAACTTTCAGGGCTTCCCCTACGCCGGTCAGGCCGGGTCGACAACGCCCTGCAACCAGGACTTTACGGCCTTGTATGTTTGCCCGTCACTCAGCGGCCTGGGCATCACCAACAAGACGATCGGCAGCCCGCGGCAGATCCAGATGTCGCTGCACCTGATTTTTTAGGTCGATGTGCCAACAGAGGGCATGCCTACGCCAGGCCACAACTCTCCGCCGCACGATCGACGATCGCTTTCCCGACCATGAGCGAGGCCGTGGCCGCCGGCGAGGGAACGTTGAGCACGTGCAGCACGTTACCGGAAGGCACGAATTGAAAATCGTCCACTAACGCGCCGTCGCGCCCGAGGGCCTGCGCGCGCACACCTGAGCCCCCCGGCACCAGATCCTTCTCTCCCACTTCCGGCAGCAAGCGCTGCAGTGCGCGAACGAAGGCCGCCTTCGACAGCGACCGATGCCATTCGTCAAGACCGCTGCGCCAGTGCTTCCCCGCCATGCGCCAGAATCCTGGGAATGCCACCGACGAAGCCAGATCGCGCACGCTGATGTCGGTGTGACGGTAGCCCTCCCGCGCCAACGCCAGCACGGCGTTCGGTCCGGCATCCACTCTGCCGGAGATGCGTCGCGTGAAGTGCACACCCAGAAATGGAAATTGCGGATCGGGAACGGGATAAATCAGCGCCCGCACCAGCGACGCACGCTCCGGCACCAGATCGTAGTATTCGCCACGAAACGGAATGATCATCACGCCCGGTTCGTCCCCCGCCATCCGGCTGATGCGGTCGGCGAACAATCCCGCGCAGTTGATGAGTGAAGTCGCGGAAAACGCTCCCTTGGAGGTTTCGACCACGATCTCGTCAGCCATCTGCCGAATGCCAGTAGCCGCCGCGGAAGTGAGCACCGTGCCGCCTCGCGCGGAAATCAACTCCGCATATTTTTCGCAGACCAAAGCAAAATCGGTGACTCCCGTCGACGGCACCACCAGCGCTTGGATTCCCGCGGCGTGCGGCTCGATCTCTCGCAACTCCTCCGGCCCGATCAGGCGCAAGCCGGTGAGCCCGTTGGCTTCTCCGCGCCGGAGCAATTCTTCGAGGCGCGGGAGTTCGTCAACCTGCGTCGCAACAATCACTTTGCCGCAGACGTTGTGCGCAATCCCATGCTCGCGGCAAAACTCGATCATGGCCGCAGCTCCCGAAACGCACAGCCGTGCCTTCATGGAGCCGGGCTTGTAGTAGACCCCGGAGTGAATCACTCCGCTGTTGTGGCCGCTCTGATGGCGGGCCACGCGACCTTCCTTCTCCAGAAGCAGCAGGCGCAGCCGCGGAAAACGGCGCGTGATCTCGAGCCCAACCCCGAGTCCAACCACCCCACCGCCGATGATGACAACGTCGTACCGGGATTCGATCATTCGACCTGCGACCAGGATATCGCGCGCGCCGTAGTCTCAGCCGCAACCCGCGGCGCGCACCATCCTAGTCTAAGGCTTAATCCACGATAAGGACCACCAGAGCGCTCTGCCCCCCGTCAGGAGCCGTCCCCGCAGACGCACCGGTCACCGTAATTTGGTAGGTGACCGGTGGCCCAGTCGTGCCGCCGCCCCCGGTGCTGACGCCGCCGCAGGAAACCAGAGTCACAGCCAGCAGCACGAGCGTCATGATCGACGCGAACCCCTGAACCCGCCGCTTCCCACCGCGACTTCCGCCCCCACCCCAACCGATCAGGATTCCCGGCAACAACAGCCACACCGCGTAAGGCAGGAATGAAGAAGACCCCCGGGAAGAAGGCCCACCAGAATACGCTCGCCGCGCGGCCTTGCTGCTCGACGTGGTCGAAATACTCATCACCACATCCACTGCCGAAGCGCCCGGAGTTTGCGGAGTCGACGGAGCAAAGATGCACTCAGCCTGCGGCGGCAGCCCCGCCGAACAGGAAAGCGTCACCGCAGCATCAAACGAAGAACCCACCGGTTGAATCGTCAGTTGATATGGCCCACTCGTCTGCCCCGCGGTCACGGTTTGGCTTGGTGTCGACGAGGCAAGAATAAAATTCTGCGACAAAGTCAGCGTAACTACAAAAGAATGTCTGGGCGCTCCAGTCGTGTCCTGCGTGTTGACGTCGATCTTGTAACTTCCGGGGAGCGCATTGTTAGGAACGTTGATGGTCGCGATGAAGTTCGCCGTGCCCGCGGTCGCGAGCGCGATCGGATTCGTCGAAGAGAGCACACACTGTGCGCCCGACAGAGCACTGGCGTCGCAAGTGGCGTTGATCATTCCGCCGTAAAACGCGGACGCAGTCAGCTTGAGATTGGCCGTGCCCTCACCACCCGGCGCCAGAGAAAGACTCTGCGTTCCCGAGATAGTGTAGTCGCCAACGTTGAACGGAACCGCGAGAGAATCGACGACCGAACCGGAAGTTCCCGTCAACGTGACCGAATAACTGCCCGCGGCGAAACTCGTGCCGTTGATAGTGAGCGTCGCGCTTGCCGGATACGCACTCACCGACACCGGACTGATGCTGCAACTGCCGGCACCGAACGTGGGCGGACAATTTAGAGCCACCGCCCCGTTGAATCCGTATTGCGAAGTGATCGACAGCGCTGCACTTGTCCCGCTGCTCCCGGCGTTGATCTCAGGAAAAGCGGAGAGCTCAGTCAGAGTGAATCCCCGGTTCACCGTTACCACGAAACTGAAGATATGGCTGGGCGCTCCCGTCGTGTCCTGGGTCGTGATGTTGACGTTGTAAGTGCCTACCGCAGCAGAACTGGAAAGGCTGATGGTCGCGGCCAAGTTCGCCGTGCCTCCGCTGGCGAGCGTCAACGGATTCGCGGGAGAGAGCGTACATACCGCTCCGGAGAGCGCGCTCGCGTCGCAACTCGCGTTGATCATCCCACTGTACCCGTAGGACGAGGTAAGAGTTAGGTTGGCCGTTCCCTGCCCGCCGGGACCGAGAGCAACCGTTTGTGTTCCCGAGATGGAATAGTCGCCGACATTGAACGGAACCGGCAAAGTGTGCGATATCGATCCGGAAATTCCTGTGATCAACATCGAATAGCTTCCGGCGGCGAAACTGGTGCCGTTGATAGTAAGGGTCGCGGTTGCCGGATACGCACTCACCGTAACCGGGCTGATGCCGCAACTGCCCGCGCCGAACGTTGTGGGGCAAGTCAGCGTCGTCGTGCCGCTGAATCCATCCTGCGAAGCGATGGAGATCGTCCCCGTGGTGCCGGTGCTGCCCGCGTTTACCTCGGGGAACACATTGAGCTCACTCAAAACGAAAGTGGGATTTAGCACGACATTCAGCGTGAACGACACCGTCAGCGGCACCGGCGCTCCCTCCGTCGTAGCCTGGATGGTCACCGCATAGCTTCCAACCGGGGTTGCCGCCGGCACCGCCACACTGGCCGTCATGTTTGCCGGAGTAATCGAAGTGGGATTAACCATGGTTCCCGGCGTCAGCGTGCAACTTGCGTTGGCGATGGCAGTGCTGCACGAAACAGCCACGTTCTGATTGAATGATCCAGCGGCGGTGATTTGGAAGCTCACCGGGGACGATGTAGTTCCTCGCGGCACCGTCACCGTGGTTGGCGACGGCGTGCTCATCGCGAAGCTGATGACGTTCAGCGTAACCGGGACCTGGTGCGTGAGGTTGTTCGTGTCAGACCCGGCGCCCTGCACGCTGAAGTTGTAATTGCCGACCGCGCCACCGGCGGTAACCGTAAACGGCGTTTGGTTCGCCGGAGTCAGACTTGTGGGCGAAGCTGAACACGTGCTGGGCGGAGCCGTTGATCCCGCGACGCAGCTCAGCGTCACGGAACTGCCATATCCGCTTAACGCGCTCGCGGTGCCGTTCAAGGTGGCAGTCTGCCCCGCAAAGACGGTTTGCAGCGGATTGGAAACGGACAGTTCGAAATCCGGCGTGATGACCAGATTGAACTGCCAAATGCCGCGCCCATAGGTCGACGCGCGCAGCAACTGCTGGCCCCCGGAATTGAATAGTACGAGCGCGGTGACTGCGACGTTGGGCAGGAATCCGGTCTGGTCGCTGCCCGCATTCGGTCCAAGTTCCGTCCAACTGGCGGGCAGCGATGTGGAGCTGGCGAACACTCCCACATCGGTCGCCACAAAGACCAGAGACATCGCCGGATAAACCAGCACCGCGTTCACCGGAGAATCCGGCAAGTTGCCGGTGAAATCAGTCCAACTCGCTCCAGTATTGGTGGTCTTCCAGACGTGGCCCGCGCCCCCGGTGAAACCCATCACCGTCACATAGGCCGTAGCTCCAGTCGGATCCGACGAATCCATCGCCACCCCTGAGATGGGAAACTGGTTCGGATTGATACTCCCCTGCGGCCCGTTGCTCGTGACATCGGCAAAAGCGGGAACTCCACCCGTCGCGTACGGCGTGACCCAGACGTGCCCGCCGGCCGGTGTGGCCACAATTCCATCCAAAGGTCCAAGTCCGCTGGTGGTGGCGTAGATGACGCTGGAACCGGTGTTGTCTCTCCCGCCTCCGGTGGCCAGACTGCGCACCTGGTTCACCTCCGCTCCCGAACATGTGCCGGAGCCCAGGGTGTCGAAATTCGGGCTCAGCGCGGTGAATGCTCCGCCCGTGCGCGATCCCCGCCACACACGGCAAGTACCCACCAGCATCGCCGACTGCGACTGCGGATCAAGCGTGTAAGGAAAATAAAACGCGCCATCGTCGCCGCCCACCGCGCTGCTCGTGACCACAAAATTGAATAATCGGTCGGTGCAGTTCGCCCCGCTCGAACACATCTGCACCCCAAGCCCGCCCGGGGGAACATCCGGGTTCGAGGCGTACCAGTTGGAGGTGGTAAATGGGTCGATGGCGTTATAGCCGCCATCCCCGCCGAGAACATTCCCCCAACTCGGATTCGTGGTTGCCTGACCGGTTGCCGGAGACCCGTTGTCCTGCGTCCCGCCCAGGATTATGTCCGGGCTGAACGGATCCTGCGAGAAGCTGACAAATTGCGTCATCGATCCCAGATTTTGGTTGAGGTCGTCGAACTGATTCGTGCCCGAACACGCGCCCGTGTTGAGTCCCCCAAATCCGTCCAGGGCGCGGTAGATTCCACCGTCATTGGCAAAATACAGCAGCGCATTGCCCGCGTCACTGCCCACGCTGGGAATCGCATAAGCCAGCGCGTGCTGATCGGGATGCACGTGGGCCAGCGCGCTAATCGGAGCGCATCCGTAGACATGCGTGAGGTTCAGAAATGGAGCAGCCGCGCACGTAGGATTCTGCAGCGTGATGCTGCACTTGTAGAGATTGATCGCCCCCGCGTACAAATCCGTAGCCCCTCCGTCCGGAACCGCGAGCAGTTCCAGGTCATAAGAACCCTGTTGCACGCCGCACCCATCGAAGTCGCCGCAGTTCGCAATAGCACTATCGGAAATCGCAGTCCATGACGCGCCCCCGTTGGCGCTCAGCCAAATTCCCCCGTCCACAGGACTGCCGCTCCCCGACAGATAAATAATCCACGCATACATTTCGTTGCGCCCCGGCACAACCGAAATTTCCGCGCGATAGATGGGACATCCATAGCTGTTCGACGTGGATTGCGGCGGACACGCCGCGCTGCCGAGAACCGCACCGCCCGGTTGCACCGCCAGCCGCGTCCAATGCACTCCATTAGCCGAAGAATAAAGCCCGTGATAACGAACCGCGGCAAAGAACAACCTAGCGCCCGCGTTATAGACCACCGACGTCGCGGAGGTCGCGTCCGCCGCGCCGCCAGGATCGACCAGCGCGTCATAATTCCAGGTCTGCCCAGCATCGAGCGACGTATACAGACCGCGCGTCGTGCCCGCAGTAACAGCGCCGTCAATCATGCTTTCCGAAGTCGTGGCCATCGCCGCGACGACCGTGTTGGTCTGTCCGCTGGCCGTGCTGAATGCCATGCGCGTTCCGCCCAGCCCGCTGAACGACAGCGCACCGCCATTCGCACTCGGAATCAACGTCCAACTGGTGCCCCCGTCGGCGGACCGCAAAATGCCCAGCCCAAAATACGAGTCGCCAGAATTATCCGCTTCCCCAGTGGCCGCGAGAATGACTGTCTGCGTCGGATCAGTGTTCCCCGGCTGAATGCCGATCGCCCCAATCGACAGCGTGGCTTGATCGTCAGTGAGCGGCGTCCAAAGCACGCTGTTGGCCGCACCGTTGGCCGCATTCGTCGACTTCCACACTCCGCCCTGCGCCCCGCCGATGTACACCGTATTCCCGCTCGGGTCGGCAGGATCGATGGCGATGGCAGTCGCGCGTCCAGCGACCTGGTGATAATCCTGCGTGCCGTTGCCCGTCGCATCGGAAGCCAGCGGCATCGGCCCCAACGGCACCCATGCCCCGAACCCAAACGAGCCCACCGCATTGCTGCGGGCGATTTTCGCGAGCGCCGCTGCATGCTGCGCCCGCATCTGCAGCTTGGCCTGATAGGTTCGCCGACGCAGTTCGGCAGAGGGTTTCCCGTGCACCAACCGCCCGCGGAAAAACCATTCGTTGCGCTCCTTCACATGATCGCGATCGGCATCGGGGACGGGAGTTTGCGGAACGTTCTGCTTCGCCCCCTGCGCCCGCACAATCGCAGTAGCAGCAACGCAAATAAAAATGACTGCACACACTCGCAACGAAAAAGCAGAACGACCTCTAGGCATGAATTACACTCACCCGCCAGTATCGAGAGCAGATGCGGGCGAAGCAAAGGAAAAGCGGCAGTCCAAGCCAGAGTCGGACCACTTTGGGAAAAACCGTCTCTGCCTCTTGGCGGCATAAAAAGACTCTGGCCCTGTACAATCTGCTTCTGTCGCTAGCTTCGACAGTTCGAAGATGCAATTGAAACGGACAAACAAAAACGCGCGTTTTTTTGCCAGC
>DATHQJ010000385.1:0-18949 GCA_035482825.1 Binatus sp. (SeqCode)
TCGGGCTCGAGCTCAACCTCCATGACCTGACGCCCGGAGAACATGCCATCCACTTCCATCAGGTTCCCAAGTGCGAAGGACCCGATTTCAAATCGGCGGGCGGACACTTCAATCCTGAAACCAAGAAGCACGGCTTTGACAATCCGGATGGTCACCACGCCGGGGATATGAAAAACTTCACGGTGGGCGCCGACGGCAAGGCTAAAATTCGGATGGACGATGCCGATGTCACTCTGAAGGACGGCCCGCATTCGCTCCTAAGCAACGGCTCCGCCATCGTGGTCCACGCCAAGGCCGACGATTACAAGACTGATCCCTCCGGCAACTCCGGAGACCGCGTGGCGTGCGGCGTGATTGCGAAGTAGTTAGTTATATTTTGTCATTCCGAGCGCAGCGAGGAATCTGCTGTTTGCCGGAAGCATATCTGCGTTTGCGATGGAGAGATCGCGTCACCGGGCCAGCTTCGCCAGCCGGCGAGCCGCGTCGTCCAGCGTCTCCGGTTTCTTGCAGAACGCAAAGCGTACCTGCCGCGCGCCGTCCCGCGGATCGCGATAAAAACTCGATCCCGGGACGCACGCCACGCCGATCTCCTGCACCAGATATTTTGCGAACGAAACGTCGTCTTTAAATCCGAACGCAGAAATGTCGGTCATCACGTAATACGCGCCGCGCGGACGAAAACATTGGAACCCGGCCGCGGTGAGCGACGGCATGAGACGATCGCGCCGCACCCGGTATCCCTCGGCCAGTTTCGCGTAGTACTCGGTCGGCAGGCTTAATGCGGCGGCGCCAGCTTCCTGCAGCGGGGCGGGCGCGCCCACGGTCAGAAAATCGTGCACTTTGCGAATCGCATTCGTGATCTTCTCCGGCGCAACCGCCCAGCCCACGCGCCATCCGGTGACGCTGTAGGTTTTTGACATGCCGTTAATCGTGACCGTGCGCTCGCGCATTCCGTCAAGCGTCACCATCGCAATGTGTTCGGTTCCTTCATAGAGAATGTGCTCGTAGATTTCATCGGTGATTGCCAGCACGTCGAACTCGACGCACAGATCGCGAATCAGTTCCAGTTCGCGCCGCGTGAAAACCTTGCCAGTCGGGTTGTTGGGTGTATTCAGAATGATGGCTTTCGTGTGTTTGTGAAAGGCACGACGTAATTCTTTCTCGTCAAACGTCCACTCACCGCCGTCGGTTGTTGGAGGGCGCAGCTTCACGAACTTCGGCTTGGCTCCGCTCAGCACAGAGTCCGGGCCGTAGTTCTCGTAGAAGGGCTCGAAGATGACGACCTCATCGCCCGTGTTGCAAACTGCCAGCAGAGTCGAGATCATCGCCTCCGTCGATCCGCAGCACACCGTAATTTCCTTCTCGGGATCGACCGTAATCCCCTGCCACACGCCCATCTGGCGCGCGATCGCGTTGCGTAGATTCTTGGCGCCCCAGGTGATCGCGTACTGATTCACATCGGCCGCAACCGCCTGCTGCGCGGCCTGTTTGATCTCCGCCGGAGCCGGGAAGTCGGGAAATCCCTGCTCCAGATTCACCGCGTTGTGCAGCATGGCCTGGCGCGTCATCTCTCGAATGACGGACTCGGTGAAGTGTCCGACTTTGTCGCTGAGAAACGTTTTGCGATGCGCCGACGCAGCTACGGAGGAGGGTGCCCCACGTCTCGCCGTTGTTGCGAGACGTGGGGATTTCGAGCGCGAAGATTTTATCGAAACTTGTGCGGGAGATTTCCTGGACTTAGCCGGCGTGCGATTTGCCATGCAGGCAGACTAGCAGCGCAACCGAGGAAGTTTCAAATGCAAGAATGCGATCCGAAAGTGCAGAGGCCCGCGCTACTTCTTCACCGCAATCCCCAACTCCCGCAACTGCCGGTCGCTCACTGGTGTTGGCGCGTCCACCATCAGATCCACTGCGCGCGCGGTCTTGGGGAACGGGATTACTTCGCGCAGGCTTTCGGCGCCAGCGAGAATCATGACGATGCGGTCGAGGCCGAGGGCAATTCCTCCGTGCGGAGGGGTGCCGTACTCCAGGGCTTCCAGAAAGAATCCGAAGCGCGATTTTGCCTCTTCTTCAGTCATGCCCAGGGCGCGGAAGATTTTGCTTTGAATGTCCTGACGGTGAATACGAATCGATCCCGAACCCAGCTCGGTTCCGTTCAACACCACGTCGTAAGCCAGCGCGCGCACCGCGCTCAGCGGCGATTGCGGATCGTTCAACGACTCGACGCCGGCTTCGAGCAGGCTCATGTCTTCGTCATGCGGCGAGGTGAACGGATGATGCGCCGCCATCCACTGCTTTTCGCCTTCGTCCCACTCGAACATGGGAAAGTTCGTGACCCATAGGAAGCGAAAATCTTTTTCTGAGTCGCCGGACTTTTTAAAAATGCCGTGGCGCTCGGAATATTTTTGCGCCAGAGCCAGCCGCAGCAGTCCCGCTGACGCGTAAATCGCCTGCTCCGCAGGCGTGACTTTGCGATGCGCGGGCATGGCGGTTTGCGGGCCGGCCTGCGCCGACCCCGCGATCAGCACGATCAGGTCGCCGTCTTCCATCGTGACTTTCTTCGCGATGGCGGCCGCGGCTTCCGGGAACTTGTTGCCGATGCGTTTGAAGTCTTCGAAAATCTTCGCGCCGCCCTTGGCGTGGAACATGGGCTTGATGTCGTCGCGCTCCTTGCGCGAGAGTTCGCCGACCCTCGGCGTTCGCACAGCAATCACCGGCAAGTTCGCGTTGATCGCGAGCTCCTGCAGATTTTCCGCCGTGAAGCACTCACGCACGTCGGTGAAGGCGGGCAGGCGCAAGTCCGGCTTATCGATGCCATAGAGCCGGATAGCCTCGTCGTAATCCATACGCGGAAACGGTGTTTTGATCGCGCTGCCCGCGGATTGGAATGCTGCCGTGAGAAATCCTTCGACCACTTCCCACACGCGCTCGGGCTGGGGATACGACATTTCCAGATCGATCTGGGTGAACTCGGGCTGGCGGTCGGCGCGCAGGTCTTCGTCGCGGAAGCAGCGCACGATCTGAAAATATTTATCGAAGCCCGAGATCATCAGGATCTGCTTGAATAATTGCGGCGACTGCGGCAGGGCGTAAAACGTCCCCGGCTGCACGCGGCTGGGAACGAGATAGTCGCGCGCGCCCTCGGGCGTGGAGCGGGTCATGAACGGGGTTTCGATCTCGAAGAATCCCTGCTCCGAAAGATAATCACGGATCGCCTTCGCCACTTTGTGCCGCATCTCGATATTGAACTGCATCACGTCGCGGCGCAGATCGATGTAGCGATATTTCAGCCGCGTTTCTTCATTGGTCAGCGCGGTGTCGGAGGGGAGGAATGGCGGCAGCTTCGATTCGTTGAGAATGCGCAGCTCTTCCGCCACCAGTTCCACTTCGCCGGTGGGCATATTCTTGTTGACGGTATTGGCGTCGCGCAGCTTTACGTGGCCGATGACCGCGATCACGTACTCGTTACGCAGTTCTCCGGCCTTCTCGTGAATCGCCTTGTCTTTCTCGACGTTGATCACGATCTGGGTCAAACCCGTACGGTCGCGCAGGTCAATGAAGAGCAGGTTGCCGTGATCGCGCCGCTTGTTCACCCATCCCATGAGCACGGCTTTTTTGCCGGCGTCGGAGGCGCGCAGCGTCCCGCACATATGAGTGCGACGTAAATCTCCCAGAAAATCTAACAAAGTGTGTCCTTCACAGTCAGGATTACGGCAGATTGCCGAAACCAAAGATTATAAACGCTCTCGCTTGCACGAACTTGCGCGAGCGCGAACTGGACGGCCGCCGTTCCTGAGTGGAAATCGTTCTGCCCATGTCCTTCCGGCTATCTTGATCCCTTTTTCCGCATCTACTATGGATACGATGACTCCCGAGCGACATCCTGGCGAAATCCCGCAGGCCGCACCTGCTCTGCGGTTGCTGGTCGAGATGCCGTCATGGCCTCGCGTGTTCTTCGGGAACCTGCGCGATCGAATCTTTCCTCGCCGGCTTCCGCCGCTCGAACTGCGGTCCGCGCCGGCGCCGTTCTGGCCTGATGTATTTGTGAAGCGGGCTCTGCCCTTTGGCCGCTTCGTGCAATCTTGTGTTTATCATGTGATTGCAATCGCGCTGCTGATTGGGGCTAATCGTTTTATTACGCTGCAACCGCAGGTGGTGGCGATGCCTACCTTCGACCACACGCAGGCGATCTACTATCAAGCCTCGGAATATCTTCCTCCACTTGATACGCGGACGGAGCAGGCACCCCGGCCCGCAAAAGCCGAGCCAGATCTCTCCAAACAAGCATTCGCTCGACAGCCAATTATTTCTGTTCCTCCCGAGGCCGACAATCGCTCGCAGACGATCGTCACGCCGCCCAGCGTCAAATTGCGGCACGAGGTTGCGCTGCCAAATATTGTGGCCTGGTCGGAAGAAATGTTACAGAAAATGGAGAAGCCGCGACTTGCGATTCCTCCTGCGCCTCTGACGCTGGCCGGCGACATTAGCCGAATCGGGCCGCAGTTGGACAACTCCGTGGTGGCTCCGCCGCCCGATGCTGAGGATCTCGCGCATCGCCGGAATTCATCCGCGTTGCAAGCATCGGTCGTCGCACCTCCGCCCAGTGTCGAGACCGCGAGCGCACGTCCTCTGGGCGATCTGAACATCGGGAGGAGTTCGGTGATCGCGCCCGCGCCGCAACTTCAGGTCGGCGAACAGCGCACTCTTTCCGCATCGCGATCTTCCCTCGTGGGTGCTGCGCAAGTCGTTCCTCCGCCGCCTTCGGTTTCCGCGGCTACATCGGGGGGGAGTTTTGGATCTCGCGGGCACATGATTGCGCTGAACCTGCATCCCGCTGTGGGCGCGCCTTCCAATCCTCCGTCCGGCAACCGGCGCGGAAATTTCGCCGCCGCGCCCGATGGACATTCCGCTGCGGCTGATTCCTATGCGAACGGCAGCGGCAAGGCGGGCTCGGGCGGATCGTCGCGTAAGGCTGCGGGGGATTTGCCGGCGGGGCTTTACGTGGGAAAGTCGGCGGAGAAAACGTCGCCCACGGCGGGCGATCCCGGGCAGGTCAGCAACTCTGCAGCGCCGAATCTGATGGCCAGCGTGCGTCCGCCGCGGGTGAGCAGCGCTCCCTCACGGCCCATGCAACCGGAAAGCGCGGCTAAGCTTTCCGAGGCCGAACGCGAAGTCTTCGGCGACCGCAAGTTCTACGCCCTCACACTCAACATGCCGAACCTGAACTCCGCGGTGGGCAGTTGGATTATCCACTTCGCTGAGGTAAATCACGACTCGAGCAGTCGCGACTCGAATGCGCCCGCCGAGAATCTCTCTCAGCCTGCGGCGACGCGCAAGGTCGATCCCGCGTACCCGCTGCAGTTGATGCGCGCCAACGTCGCGGGCACGGTGATCCTGTACGCGATCATTCACGCCGATGGCAAGGTTGGAAACGTGCGCGTGTTGCGCGGCGTCGACGACCGCCTCGACCAGTTCGCCCGCGAGGCGGTCGCGCAATGGCAATTCCAGCCTGCCACGAAAAACGGCACCCCGGTGGACGTCGAGGCGACCTTCCAGATTCCGTTCCGGCCTACTCGGGCTGGATTCTAGCTAGAATTCCGCTGCAGATTTCTGGTATTGCCAGGTTGGCGCCAGGAAATGCGTGCGGCCAGATAAAGGAAGTGCGTTATGAGTGCCGGCGATCAGCGCCCAACGCCCTTGCGCTTTTCCAGCGCCGCGTAGATCGCAGGATCGGTGCAGACCTCGTAATACGACCGCTCGGTCCATCCCTTGACGGAAAAGTCTGCGGGGTCGATGCGCGGGATGCGGCTTTCGCGCACCACAATCTTGCGGAAGATGTCGCGATCCACCGGCACCGTGGCCGTGAAGAGCCGGTACTCGCCTTTATCGGATGAAGCCATGGACGGGGGCAGACGTACTTTCAAGGGCTCGAGCGTAATCTCCTGCTGCAACTTGCCGAAGGCGGCTTCGTTCATACGAATGCCGCCCAGGTTGAAGCTCAGAATCACGTCTTCGAAGTTGCCGTTCTCGTCCAGTTCCGCCGCCTGAAAGGCATACACGTGGAACGGGCCTGCCTGCGGCTCCATGACCTTGCGGGCTTTTTTATTGCAGGAGGAGAGACGGTCGCTCTCGTTCAGGGCTTCCGAAATCATGATCTGGTGCTCGCCATCCATCAGGTACAGCGGCGAGGAGTCCTGTGCCGTGATGCCCAAGCCCAGTTCGAGTTGCGGCATCCCGGAACGCTGCATCAGCTCGTTATACCCGCGCACGATCTCGATAATCTCGCGCGCCAGTACACACATGCGGCTCACCGCCAACCCGGGTCCGCCTTCGCGCTCCAGAATGGCGAGAATGATAGCGTCGCCTTCCAGGAAAACTTTCTGCGCACCGTACTTCTCCAGCAGCTTGTTCACCGGATCGTAAAAATTCAGACTAAAGTAGGACGCCGGATTCAGGCCCTGCTCCATCATGGTCCGGGTCAGCCGCGTGGAGTCGCGCACGTCGGCCTTGAGCACGACATGGCGCAGCACCCGTTCAGTGTCGGTCTGCCCCTGTTCCTCGGGCAGCCGAAACTCGTAGAGAGTCCCGTTGACCCGCGACAGTTCCTGCAGCCGCTCGTTGCCCATCAGGTTCACGGAATCCAAAGCTGCGTTCAGAACTTCCAGGCGCCGTAAATCGCGATGGTAATGAAAGAAATCTCCCAGAAAGCGCGCCGCCACCTTGGCCCGCTCGGCTCCGCGGCAACTGGCGACCTTGGCCACCGCGGCATACAGAGTGTTCGGGGACAGCTTGCCATGTTCCTGAATCATGCGCTCGACCCGGTCGCATTCCGTGCGGTCGATCAGCGCATTCTTCAACTGCTGCGGATTAATTCGAGGGGCGTACTCGCCCAGCAGAGGCACCACATGATAGGAGGCGATCACGTTTTCCATCACCTGCTCGTCTTCAAGCAGGCGCACCCAGGCCGCCAGCCGCTCCTGTTGCGCCAGTCCTTCGTTGGAATCTTCCGGGGTTCCCGTGCCCACCAGCTCCCGCGCATTCTCCGGGACGTTCATCCACGAGTCGAGGGTTTCGGCGCTCACTTCTCCGCCGTATTGCGAGCGCAGAAAACTGGAAGCCACTTCCCGCAGCCGGCCGTAGCGGTCCGGATCGCGGTCCCAGTTGCCCAGCATCACGTAATGCTCGGCACAGAGGTAGTCATCCCGGCCATCTTCAGAAAAGAGCAGCCGGTTTAGGAACAGCGGATAAGTGAAGTAGGCTCCGCCCGCCGTCTCCTCGCCGAACAGCGAGCGGCGGGTGCGCGCCAGCGAACTCTTCTCCACCTCGCGCAGGGTTTCAAAGATTTCCTGCCCTGTCTTGCGCAGGATGATGCGCTTCCGCACCTGGAACGCCGCCAGTTGCTCGCGGTACTCGTGCGCCTTGCCCTGCCGCATGTTGTCATAACTCTTCAGCAGCACGCGGCACCGCTCCAGCACCTGCGAGAACTGCAGGTTCATTTCCGTGCGCAGAAATTTCGTGACCGCCAGCCGCGCCAGCAGATCAACCGACAGCTTCAATTCTCGTTTCGCGCGATTCAGCGAGCCGATCTGCAACTCGGTCAGCGCCGTCTTCCATGCGCCCGCATCGTGCTTCGGCCGCGACGACTTTCCCATCTGATTTCTGATCCACGAAGGCCCCTGGGTTGACTGCGGAGACTCCGCCGACAGCAATCCTTCCAACTCGCCATGGCGCGCGATCAAGCGCGCAACCTGCGCCCGCCCCAGCTCCACAAACTTCGGGCTGAGCAGCACATCATGCCGCAGGTTATCGACTCCGACCGACAATCCCTCGAGGGCAACAAAGGGCGTTGACGCGGCCAGATTCGGCAGCGCCGGTTTGTCGGGCGCTCCACCTAAACGAAAAATAGGAATTCTCGGCATTCAGGATCAGAGGTACTCGGAAGTTGCTGATTTCAAACGGACATTTCGAGGTTAGCACGCACAGCGCGGCGGCTAAAGTTACCTAGGTTACTGGGCGCTAAACTGTGGTCTGCGTTGATCTTAGAAATCGGTTCTTAGAGATCGCGCGAGTCGGCGGTGCGCTTGCTGACCCCTAGCTTGCGACGTGACACGTTATGTGTCACAATATGGCTATGCCATCGGTGAATATTCGCCAGCTGCGAGACAGCCGCCGCTTGAAGGAAATGTTAAGCGCCGGGCAGACCGTGGAACTCCGCGAGCGTCAGAGAGTGATCGCCCGCATCGTCCCCGCGCAGCTGCCGTCAGCCCCTGAACACTGGCCCGACTTTGCCCGCCGCCGGCAGAAGCTGTTTGGGAAACGAGTCTTGCCGGGAGCCGACCTGGTGATCGAGGAGCGCGGCCGCTTTTGAGCGTTTACGCGGACACAAGCTTTTTCGTCTCCCTGTACTTGCCGGATCGACATTCGGCCGAGGCGGAGCGCAGGATGGCCGCAAAACCACGGATCTGGTTCACCTCGCTGCATCGTGCCGAATGGATGCACGCCGTTTCGCAACATGTTTTCCGGAAAGAGATCACTGCCCTGGAGGCACGACGGGTGCAAACCGAACTGGAGCGGGATATTAAAAGCGGATTGTGGGTGACGGTCGACATGCCAGAGTCCGTATGGGATATCTGCTCAGACCTGGCCCGCCGCCATGGGGCCCGTCTTGGCATTCGAACCTTGGACAGTCTGCATGTTGCCACCGCGGTTAAGCTTGGGGCCAAGGCCTTCTGGACCTTCGACGAACGACAAGCCAAGCTGGCAGCGGTCGAAGGCTTGCCGTCGTTTTGAAGAGCTGCCGGAAGCGCCTTGCCTAAACTTTGACCGCGCACTTATATTTCCTCGCAGCCGTATTCACTACTGGCTCTTCAGCCGCGCCGCCTCGAACTCATCGCCCTTCTGCCATTCAATCCGTTTGGGCAAGCTGGCGGCTTCCCAACCCAACGCGAAGCCAAAGCGCGCCATCGCTGAGTCGCCTACAAAATCCATCTCGGGATGGTACTCGTCGCTGGGCTGGTGATAATGCTTTTCCACGTAATCGCGTTCCTGTTCGATTCCCCAGGCCTCGGTGTGCCCCTTGAATTTCATTCCTTCGCTGATCGAAAACGAAGGGATGCCCACCCGCGCCAGGCTGAAATGATCGGAGCGGTAGAAGTGGCCAGCTTCCGGCAGAGCATCGGGACGAATGGCCAGCCGGAATTCCTTCGCTGTCGCTTCTACTGACGGATAGAACGTGGTCCGCTCCGCTCCGGAGACTTGGACTTCCTCGGGCGCTCCCAGCGGCTTCACGTCGTCATAGTTCAAATCGAGAGTGATCTTGCCCACCGGCACTGGCGGATGTTTCCCCAGATACTCCGACCCGAGAAGGCCCTGCTCCTCGGCCGTGACTGCGGCGAAAAGAATCGATCGTCGCGGGCGCTGCGCGGCAGTTCCGTAAGCCCGTGCTAACTCCAGCAGAATGCCGCATCCGGTGGCGTTGTCGACGGCGCCGTTGAAAATGTTGTCGCCCGGCATGTCGGGACGAATGCCGAAATGATCGTAGTGCGCGGTGTACATCACGGCCTCGTCGGCCGCCTTGCGGTCCGCGCCAGGCAGCATCGCCAGCACATTGTTGGATTCGAAATTGCGAACCTTGCTGACCATGTGCGCTTTGAGTTTCGCGCCCAGACTCACGGGATGGAAGTCGCGCGTCTGCGCGTCCTTCCTCATCTTTTCCAGATCCATGCCCGACGCCGAGGCCAGCCGGGTCGCCACATCCAGATGCACCCACGAAGCCACCTTGAGGGCCGGACCGTCCAGTTTCAGGTACGACTTCTCGCCGGAATTCGAGTTCCGCACCACCTCCCACGGATAACTCGCCATCTGCGTCTGGTGGATCAGAATCACGCCTACGGCGCCCTTGCGGGCCGCGACTTCATATTTGTAAGTCCAGCGACCGTAATAGGTAAGGGCTTTGCCTTTGAAGAATTTGGCATCGTCCGATGGCGGCTCGTTCACCAGCATGAGCAGAACTTTGCCGTGGACGTCGAGGCCTTTGTAGTCGTCCCAGCCATATTCCGGCGCCTCGATTCCGTATCCGACAAAAACGATGTCGGCATCCACGTCCGACTGCGGCTGCTGGGTCTGGTCGTAGGCGACGTACTCGTCGAGCGGCTTGAGATTCATGGCCTCGCCCTGCTTTGGGACCAGCGAGAACTTGGTCTCGGGCAGGGTGGTGATCCCGACCAGCGGCACCTTCTGCATGTATGTACCGTGATCGCCGGCCGGCTTCAGCCCGTATTCGGCAAACTGCGTGGCCATGTATTCCGCGGCAATATCGCCGCCGCGCTGGCCGGTGCCTCGGCCTTCCAGCAGATCATGAGACAGATAGCGGACATGCCAGCGGATGTGCTCAGGTGTGATGGTTTCCAGCGCCACAAACGCCGGGCCGGGCAACTTCACCGAAGGCATGCTCTTGGGTGCAGCGACCTTCGCACCGCCGGTTGCGCCGTCCGCCCAGGCGAGCACGCTGGCGCACAGCAAACTCGCGCAAACCACACAAGCCGAACTGATTCTCAGCTTTTGTTGCATAGATAGGTCTCTCCCCCAACAAAGCGGCGCGCTAGCTGGAAGGCTTGTTTTCTTTGAAAGTCTGAGGGAATTGTAAAGCAGGGCATCGTCCCTGTTGCATGAGAAGTAACGCATCCCATCGCACGGGAGTGCACCCACTCCCGGAACCTGGTGTGGGGGCGGTATGACGCAGGGGGTTCGAGGACGGCTTTTGTGGGATTCGTTTGTGTGGAGACGGGCCTCCGCTCGTCTGCCGAGCGCAAGCTCGGCGCTTTTCTTTCCGCCGGACCGGCGGCTAGTTCTTCGACCCTCAACCGGCGCGGAAGTCCCTCACATCCTCCCCCGGCTTAAACACCACTGCTGGAGCACTCTTTCCCGGCTCCGCCATCCGCCGGTTGATCTCCTCAAAATCCGCTTTCAGCCAGCCGACGCTGGAAACTTCGATCTCCCCATCCTGCTCGATCCAGAAGATGGTAGGAACATTGGTCAGTCCATAAGCATTCGATACGGGATAGGAGTTCGTGTCATCGAGCAGCACTGGAAACGTGACGCCAAATTCCTTGTTGAACGCCGCCGTGTCTTTCGTGCCATTCTGCGAAATTCCAACAAGCGTGACACCGTTGCGTCCGTAAGCCTTATACAACCGCTCATAAAACGGCAGCGCGTACTGGCAAGTCGGACACGACACCTTGAAAAACACGAGCACGACGGGCCCGTGCGCCAGTTGGTCGCTCAGAGAAAACGGTTTCCCATCCAAAGTCTTCAGTTCAAACTCCGGCGCCTTCGTGCCCGTGGCCAATGCCGTCATCGTTCGTTCCTCCAAAGATTCGACAGGTCGGCAAATCTGCCCTTGTTCGACCTTCTTCTATTTTATATTTTAGATGACGAAGGATGGCTTCGGGATAGGGATGAACGTGACCGGCGCCGCTGCGTCGTTCAATGGGCTGCGATGGTTTCAATACACAAGGGGGAAACACGAATCGTTACGCGACCTGGCGACTGGCTAACTTCCGGCGAGCGTTGCTCAGAAACTGACGACATGGAGTAGGATCGAGCGCATCTCCATAAGTAGAGGCACTTAAGAGAGCGCAGCCGTTCCTCAACAACACTTCCGCAGTCAGCAACCTCCTGGAAACCGAACGCGTAGATCAAGGAGTATGAACCGCCCTGGTCGCCGCATCCCTTGCATTCAAACTG
This sequence comes from Binatus sp. (SeqCode), assembly GCA_035482825.1. GTDB lineage: Bacteria > Acidobacteriota > Terriglobia > Terriglobales > Acidobacteriaceae > Sulfotelmatobacter. The sequence goes on from DATHQJ010000385.1 coordinate 11,746, forward strand.
CGACTTATGGGCACTCTCCAGCGCTGCCTGCTGCAGCATGGGATGTCCGCTGACCGCCTGAGTCGACGCAACGCTTCCGTCTCGGCGGATCAACACTTGGATCTTCACATCGCCCGTAACCCGCGCCTGCCGCGCCAGCGGAGGATAGACCGGCGGCTCCAGCTTGGTCAGCACGACCCCGGCTTCCGGCGTCTCCGTAGATGCTGCTGTCTGAACGGGTGCGCTCTGCGCCACCGCGGACAGCATAGCGGACAAAGCGTATACGGAGTTCACCGCGACCACGAAAAACCGTGCCATTCGCAAAGTTTAGACCCACCGATGATTGCCGGCAATGATTTCCGCCTTCCTCAAAATCTTTCGCGCCAGGCCGGTTAGCGCAACCCGCGCCAAATTCTCCTCTGGAATCCATTTTCCGCCAGCGTTCGACGGCGCAACCGTCCGCCAAACCCGAACCGTGTAGTCCGTCACTGTGATCGAATGCTTGAGCGTGAAGCAGGGCTCAACACTGGTGCCGCGTCTTGCCTTTGAGTGGCGCAGCAGTTTCAGCGCTGCGATCTCCGCCCCATTGGACTGAGCTTTAGCCCCCAAGGGAGGCACCACTTCAGGCAACTCCCACATCCCCGCCATGAGCCGTTCATCGCGCGCGCGCTGCACCAGAAAAACTTCGCCGCCCCGCAAACCGTTGCTTCGAATATCCAGCGCGTAGTGAATCTCCCGCTTCTTCTGCCTCGCAGCCTTCCGAGCGCCGGGCATCTCCCCGCGCGTCGCGCACAACCCCACTACCGGGCAAGTAAGGCACGCCGGAGCCCGCGGCGTGCACACCGTCGCCCCCAGTTCCATCATTGCCTGATTGAAATCGCCGGGGCGCTCGCGATCCAGCAGTCCTTCAGCTGCCCGCCAGAAATCCTCCCCAGCCATCCGCCGCCCGGAAACGCGCTGCAGCACCCGCTCCACATTTCCATCAACCACCGCGACCGGCTCACCAAACGCGATGCTGGCAATCGCCGCCGCCGTGTAGCGGCCCACACCGGGCAGCGCCAGCAATCCCTGGGCCGTGGAAGGAAATTCACCGCCCAACTCCCGCACCACTACCTTCGCCGCCGCATGCAGCATGCGGGCCCGACGGTAATAGCCGAGGCCGCTCCACGCCGCCAGCACGGAGGCTTCACGCGCCCGCGCCAGCTTCTCCACGGTTGGAAATCGCCGCAGAAACTCGTGATAATGCGCAATCACCGCCGCGACCCGCGTCTGCTGCAACATGACCTCCGACAGCCAGACGCGATACGGATCGCGATCCTCGCGCCATGGCAAGTCACGAGCGTTCGCGTCATACCACGCCAGCAGTTGCGTGCGAAACGTCGCCACGGTTGAAGCGGAAAATGTTTGGACTTTGCGCGATGACATCAAGATGGATTCCGCACAGTTACTCACACCTCGCTGCTTCTCGTCCTACGCCAATCCCAGTTCCACGAACGGGTTCCGCACCCGCACTGTCCCGTACCAGCGTCCGTGTTCAAAGTCTTCCGAGAGAATTTCTGGCAGGCCGTAGTGCTCGGCGTAGGCCCAGAGATGAGCGTCGTACCATGGGAGCCGATAGGTGGCCATCCCGCGCAGCGCCGTACGAAAAACCTGCTCGGTGGGATAGATTACCGGAAACTCCGTCATAAACAGTTCCGCCTGGCGGGCGGCATCCTCACGCGTCATCAGCGGCGGCCGCCCGCCGCGCGATCGAATCACGGAGTTTACGAACTCGACCAGCGATTGGTGAGTCAGGCGAAAGTCTCCCGACAATTCTCCCTGGCGCAGCACCGAGCGGGCAGCGTCGCGCTTAGCCACGTCCCGCGGGTCGCAGCGGTAGACCAGAATGTTCGTGTCAACGAGGGTAGCCACGCGGGAGCCCCCGATCATCATTGTAGAGGTCCTCGCGGGTCCAGCCGCGATTCTCTCGGGTGACGCGCGTTCCTTTCGCCTTCGCTTCCTTCAGTTCTTCCGCCTGTATCTCATCCAGCCACTTCGTGTTGTCGTCAAACAGCGCCAGCCGCTCCTCGGTCGTCAGCTCGTGCCCCGACCGCGCCTTGCGCCGGACCAGTTCCACTCGAATACTTTCGCCCGCAGGCACCCACTCCAACTCGTCCCCTGGCTTGATGCCGTACTGGTCGGCAATGGCTTTGGGCACGGTTAACTGCAGTTTGGAGGTTACCTTGGCCATGTCCTTACTATAACAAGGATGGATTCCTTGTTTCAAGCAATTCTTCTGACCTCGTCTAATCGGTAGATAGAAAGAGCATTCAACCACAGGGGCAACGAAGGATCACGAAGGAAACCGGTCGCCGACGGTCGATTGCATATCCCAAGCCATTGACCCCGCCTCCCGGGCACGAAATAATAAACCTGCCTGGCATCCGCAGCATCGCGTGAATCCATTCACGCCGAATCATCGCGAGGAGCACTATGAACGACTTCAACCGCAAGGTGGAAGACGCGTCGGCACGTGTCGGCCAAACCATTGGCGAAGCCGCCGAGCGCCTGGAAAAAGAGATTCCCGAATTCATCAAGTATCTGAACGAAGAGGTAGTTCCCGCGGTGCGAACGCACTCCACCAAAGCCCTGCGCACGGCCTCGCAAAAACTCACGGAATTCGCCGACTACATGGAGCAGCACCACCAGCATCCGCCCAAGTAGCGGCGCCGCCCGCTCAATTCGCACGCTGCGTACGCTTCGTCGCCATCGCCATGCTTCTGCTCGTCCTGATCGCGATCCTGTTGTTGAGCGGCTGCGGCCATCCCAAAGCGCGTGTGGACGTCCCGCCGCCCCCGCCGCCGGCCTCGACGACCGAGGCGACAGCTTCGCAGCCAGCCGCGAATGTCCCGTCGCCGAAAGAGCGCACCCTCCCCAGTCCCGGCAAAGAAGCCGAAGTTGAGACCGACGCGGACCTGGCCGAGCCCTCCCTCCCCGCCGACGCCAAGCCCCTCGCCACTGAAACTGGACTCGCCAGCTGGTACGGGCCTCCGTATCACAACCGTCGCGGATCGAACGGCGAGGTCTACAACATGCACGCCATGACGGCCGCGCACCGCACCTATCCTCTGGGCTCGATCGTGCGCGTCACCAACCTCAAGACGGGACAGCACGCGCTGGTCCGCATTACCGATCGCGGCCCCTTCATTCCCGGCCGCGTCGTCGATCTCTCGCTCGCCGCCGCGCAGAAGCTGGACGTGTGGAAGCCCGGTGTGGCTGAAGTGAAAGTCGAACTAATGGAGTCCGCCGCGACCGCGGGATCTTCCGGAAAATGGGCAGTGCAGATCGGCGGATTCCCCCACGAACCCGCCGCCACCAAACTCGCCAATCACCTCAAGCGCCGTTATCAGACCGCCAAGGTCCTGTGCTTCAACAGCCCCGCCGGGGACTGGTGGATCCGCGTCCGCGTGCTTGACGACGACCACGACCGCGCCCAAAAACTCGCTGCCGAAACCGCAACTCCCGAAGGCGCAGTCTTCCTGGTCCGCTTGGATTAGGTGCGCTTGGATTAGTGATTAGTGCTTACGATCTCGCCATGACGCCGGCCAACACCTGGGCTCTTTCTCGGGAATCCTCTCGTGCGAGTACAATTCCTGCGTCGGGTGAAAGGCGAAATGCACTGGGCGCGACTCATTGCGATTATTATTGGCTCCGGCGTTGTGTCGTCACTCACGGACTGGTTCTTCGCCGGCGATTGGATTCATCGGCGCTATTCCTATCCTGAGATTTGGCGTCAGGGTGCAGAAAGCAGAGCGATTGCTCTGACCAGCCCGCTGCCATTTTTGACCTGCGGAGTCTATGCCTGTGTGGCTGCGCGCCTGGGGCTTCATTCCGCGGGCGCGCTTAAACTGGCGGTTGCGGTTTGGCTGATGGGCCCGTTGCCGCTGATCCTTACGAATGCGGCATTTATGAAAGTGCACCGGGTTTTTGTGGCGTCTTACGCCGTCGGCTGGCTCGTCAAGCTCGTGATCGTGGCTTTGGCAGTTGGCTGGTTCCTTCGTTGACGCCGGTCAACGAGTGCATAGACGACGATCCATCATCTATCAGGGACGCCGCCGCTATTCTTGAGATCACTTCGACACTAGCCGTTGTATGCTATCTTTTCCGCGGGGCAAACCAGCAAGTGAACGAGCAGGTGAACCATCCATGATCGACCACAACTGCCTCTTCTGCCGCATCATCGCGGGCGAAATTCCCGCGAAGAAAGTTTATGAAGACGAGCACGTCTTCGCCTTCGAAGACATCAACCCGCAAGCCCCTACGCACATTCTGATCGTCCCCAAGAAACATTTTGCTGGATTGAAGGAAGCCGAGGCCGCCGACGCCGAACTCATCGGCCGCTGTCATCTGGCCGCCGCCGACATCGCCCGCCAGCGCAACATCGAGCAGGGATATCGCACCGTCCTCAACGTCGGCCCCGGCGCCGGACAATCTGTCTTCCACCTCCACGTCCACCTGCTCGGCGGACGCCCACTGGCCTGGCCCCCGGGGTAAAGACGATGTTTGCGAATAAACCCGCGTGACCTTTCACTGAAGTAACGTCGACAGTTCCTTCCTGATTCACTAGCATTCAACCATTCCCCGAAGTAACTACGACTTAGAACCCCTTTCAAATCGCAGTAGAAGTTGTCTGGTAGGTGGCTGGGACAGCAGAGAAGCAGACCTGAGGAGCTAAAACCTCCGGGTCTTTACGGCCTCAGGTGGCACGACTAAGGTCGCGCCCTTCCCGAACCGTTTATGCAACAGCTTCTAGCGTGACCGGACTCGCCAGGATTGGAGTAACTATGACTAATCAAACTTGCGCCGTAACTTCGCCTCGTCGCCGCCTGCTTCTGACCTTCTTTTCGGTCGGTGCAGCATTGTGTCTGTTCGTGGTGTGCCAGGCCAATCGCGCTATTGCTTCCGACGGCGCCGGGACGCACGCTGCCCAGCCATGCGCATTTCCGGATGAAGTGTTTAACGTGGCGACCGACGTCCACGCGCTGGACGATTATGCCGACGCGGTAGCTCTGCTGCTGAAGCAGGAAAAGTTCTCCGACCTCGATTGCATCGCCGACGCCGCGCGTTCCGGCAAGAGCAGGTTTCCCGGCGGCGCATGGAAGCTTCGCTATACCTACATTGGCCTCAATTCTCCCCGGCCCGGCCACCCTACACAGGAAGACTGGAAGAAACACATTCAGTTGATCGAGCGCTGGCGGGATTCGAACTCTCATTCCATCACCGCCCGCATCGCCCTCGCCGAGTCTTACGTCAGCTATGCGTGGGATGCCCGCGGCGACGGCTTCTCCGATTCCGTGACTGACAGCGGATGGAAGCTGTTTCACGAGCGCCTCGAAAAAGCGAAATCGATTCTCGATCGTTCCGCCGCGCTCGCTCAACAATGTCCCGACTGGTACGTCGCGATGCAGTTAGTGGCGCGAGGCGAGAGCTGGGATCTGGAGCAGTTTAAAGCGTTATTGGAGAAGGCCACGGCTTTTGAGCCAGGCTACCAGTACTACTACCGCCTCTATGCGGATTACCTGCAGCCCAAGTGGAGCGGGGAAGAAGGCGATCCCGCGCGCTTTGCCGAGGAGACCGCGAATCGGGTCGGTGGAGACAGCGGCGACGCTCTTTATTTTCTGATCTCCGAGGGAATCCTATGCGCGTGCCAGGAGTCGGAATTCGGCCACTTTTCCTGGCCTCGTCTGCAGAAAGGGTTCGCCGCTCTGGAAAGTAAATACGGTCCGTCTCTGATCAGCGTGAATGCCTTCGCTCTGATGGCTTCGAAGTCCGGTGATTTCGTGGCCGCCGACCCAGCGTTCAAGCGCATGGGAGATAACTGGAACCAGGATCTTTGGGTCACAGAAGCCTATTTCAAGTCAGAGAGAGACATCGCGGCTCAGATGGCTCCGCTGCAGGTTCGCTCGCGCGCCTACCGGCAAGAGGCCGAGGCGAATATGAAGAGCGCGGAAGGCCAGGCCTATCTTGCAGAGTTCCAGCCGAAATTCGCCGCTTACGAGCGGGGGTGTTTGAAAGAGTCCAAAGGGGAAGAGGCGAAGTTCGATTTTCTCGTCCAGGTAGGGAAGACCGGCACTGTAGAGGACGCGCATACTGAAAAGCAGCCGGGATCGTTCAGCATGTGCCTGATGAAAACGCTGTACGAATCCTATGTGAAGAAGGAAGCACCGTTCCCGGCGCCGCCCAAGGCGGAGTACAAGATGATTCTGGAAATCGACGCGACCACTCTGAACGCCGCGGTGAAATGAGTCGGAGTGGGTACGCGCGCCTATTCCATTCTCAAAGTCTCCGCCGGGTCGATTCGGGTGAGCCGCAATGTGGGTAGGAAACTCGCGGCTACGGCGATGACCGCAATCATCACGGGAACGATCGTGAGCGTCAGCGGGTCGTAATCCTTTACACCGTAGAGTTGGCTGCGCAGCACACGCAGGGTCAGGAAAGAAAGCGCCAGTCCCACCAGCAGGCCGAATCCCGCGGCCACCACTCCGGCCGAACCCACATCGACCATGGCTTGCCGAATCGACGAGCCGAGCGCCATGCGGATGCCGATTTCCCGCGTCCGCTGCACGATCAGATTTGAAACCAGGCCGTAGACTCCGATTGCAGAGAGCAAGAGCGCTAATCCCGCCAGCACCGCGAGCAGAACGACTTCAACTCGCTGGTAGGCGAGATTCTTGGCGAGCAGGTCGTCCATCGAGTGAAAACCGGAAAACGGCAAGGTCGAGTCTACTTGAGTGAGGGCGCGTTGCATCGCAGTCGTCAGACCCTGCAAGGGTCCAGCAGTGCGGACGATCCAGCTCGGCTGGAACCAAAGGTGAGCGACATTCACCAGGCCCTTGTCGACCTGCGTGGCCGGAAGATAGAACACGGCCTCGGTCGCCATGGGCGCATCGCCGCCCATGCCGGGCCGCTTGGTCACGTTGGCACAAACCCCGACGATGGTGTAGACGCGTTTTGAGTTTTGAATGTGCAGTCCAACTGGATTGGGATCGTTGAAGAACTCGCGCGCGAAGTCGACATTGACCACGGCAACGGGTAGCGAGGTTGGCGTGTCGCTTTCGGAAATGCCGCGGCCGGCCAGCAGCGGAATTCTCAGCGCCCGAAAATATTCCGGCGTGATGTAGGCCGTGCTTGCGCCCCACTCCTTGCCCGCGAGTTTTCCGTCCACGGCTTTCACTCCGTCGTTCAG
>DATHQJ010000386.1:0-2800 GCA_035482825.1 Binatus sp. (SeqCode)
GACCTGGCGCGCAAGCGCATCAAGTTCCAGGGACTGCCGGCGCGCATCTGCTGGCTGGGTTACGGCGAGCGCGCACAGTTCGGCCTGGCCATGAATGATCTGGTGAAGAAGGGAAAGATCAAAGCGCCGATCGTAATTGGCCGCGACCACCTCGACTGCGGCTCGGTCGCGTCACCTTACCGGGAGACGGAGAGCATGAAGGATGGCTCCGACGCAGTCGCCGACTGGCCGTTACTCAACGCTTTGCTGAATACGGCGGCCGGCGCGTCCTGGGTGTCGATTCACAACGGCGGCGGCGTGGGCATCGGCTACTCGCTGCACGCTGGTCAGGTCATCGTCGCCGACGGCACCGATGAAATGGCGAAACGCATCGAGCGCGTGCTGACCACCGACCCCGGCATGGGCGTCATCCGCCACGTGGACGCAGGATACACCGAGGCGAAAGAGTTCGCCAAGAAGACGGGCGTGAAAGTGCCGATGGGGAACTGAATTTAGGAAGTAGTCGCCCGCCTAGGCTAGTCCAACCAGCCCGCTGCTATTTTGCCAGCGCGTTGTACACGGCCTCATACGCCGGCTTCTTCTGATACTTGTCGTCCCAGAGCAACGCCCATCCCATGCCCGTGAAGAATTGCGGAATCCAGGAGTGCTCGTCAGTGAATCCCCAGGTTTGTATTAATTTGCACGCCGGTTGCGCTACGCAGAGGCTGGTGATTTCGCCATACAGTTTGGCTTGGGCGGCGAGTGAGGCCGGGGTCGCGTCGCTAAGGCGAACATCCAGTTCGGTAATGTGCAACTCCAATCCGAGTTTGGCAAACCGCTCCAGATTTCGGGCGAACGAGCCCAGGGTCGCAGGACTCTCGAACGCCAGGCTGACATGGGCCTGAAAACCGATGCCGTCGAGCGGCACGCCGCGCTTCTTGAAGTCCTCGGCCATCTCATAAATCGCATCCGATTTCTGGTTGATCATTTCCGCGTCGTAGTCGTTGTAAAACAGCTTCGCGGCGGGATCGGCTTCGTGCGCCCAGCGCAGCGCCTGCTCGATGTACTTGGGGCCAGGTCCAGCGCCGATTCCGGGCTGGTCGAACCAGATGGTATGGCGCATGCTGCCGTCGTCGTTGAAGGCTTCGTTGACCACGTCCCAGGCGTAAACCTTGGAAGCGTAGTGGGCCATCACCGTGTGAATGTGGCCCTGCAAGATCGTCGCAAGTTGTGGCGCAGTGAAGTTCCCTTCCCTGACCCACTTCGATATCTGGTTATGCCACACCAGCGTGTGGCCGCGGACGACCATGTTGTGACTCTGAGCGAACCCAACCAGCGCATCTCCGCCCTTAAAGTCGTAGGGATTGGGGTCAGCGTCCGGCCGCGGATGAACCAGGGCGAACTTCATCTCGTTCTCGGCTTGCAGTTGGCTGAATTCCGATCCCAGGACGGCGGCATATTCGGCGTCGCCGAGATGGGAGGCGGCGGCGGCCGCGCCCAGGATGATGTGGCGCGCAGCGGCGGCTTGACGGAGTGTTGCGGTTTCGGGAGGCACGACCCGTGAGTGCGGAGAAGCCGAGCCGGACTGAAGAAATACTGCGCACAACACAGCCGCGGGCGCCATCCGGCGCCGGACGCGCCGAGGAACCTCAGATAAACCTCGATGTAGGAACCGGGCGTTATTCATGGATGAAATCTTTCTTCCAGAGAGCTTGCCAGATATTAGGCCGAGTGCGCGATGTCTTACAACCCTGCGAACCTACTCTGAACCTACGGAGTCGACGAGTCTGGTTGCCCTCACCACCGAAGGTGCTGCTAGACTAAAACACGCGTGAGTACAGCACAGCGAAGACCTCAGGCATCCAAAGCATTGCTGCTGGTGAACGTCGACCAGTTGCTCACGCTGCGCGCCGCCAGTGCACCGGGCCCTCGCCGCGGGACAGGGTTGAAAGACCTCGGGATCGTCAGAGATGGCGCGGTACTGTGCCTGAGCGGCAAGATCGTCTCGGTCGGCACCAGCAAAGATGCGCTGCGAGATCCGTGGCTCAAGAAGAATCGCAGGAACGTCACCGAGATCGATTGCACCGGCAAAGTGGTTTTGCCCGGGTTCGTCGATTCCCATACTCATCCTGTCTTCGTCAGCCCGCGGCTGGTGGATTTCGAGAAGCGGATCGAAGGCGCGTCCTACGAGGAAATTGCAGCGGCAGGCGGAGGCATTCGCTCGAGCCTGGAAGCGGTTCGCAAGGCGGAGAAGAGCGCCCTGGCCGCGAAAGTCTCCAGGGTGCTCGCCGAAATGGGCGCCCATGGCACGACGACCGTGGAAGCGAAATCAGGATATGGCCTTACGGTCGAATCGGAACTGAAATCCCTGGAGGCGATTCGCGATGCAGCCTCCCGCTGGCCGGGCACTGTGGTCGCTACCCTGCTCGGAGCTCATGTTGTGCCAAAAGAATTCGCGGGTCGCTCACAAAAGTATGTTGAGATCGTCTGTACAGAGATGATCCCCCGGGCCGCGAAGCGCAAGCTCGCCCAATTCGTAGACGTATTCTGCGACCAGGGGGCGTTTACCGCGGACGAAACGGAGCAGATCTTTGCTGCCGCGGAAAAACACGGGTTGAGCGTCCGCGCACACATGGGCCAGCTTTCGGAAACGTCTCTGGAGCCGTTCCTGCGTTTCAACCCGGCGTCGTTCGACCACATGGACCACGTGAACGACGACGACATCAACAAATTGGCGGCGCGGGATACCGTGGCCACTCTAGTTCCGGGAGCAAATTATTTCCTGGGCTTGAAGGAGTTTCCGAACGCGCGGCGGTTGATC
>DATHQJ010000387.1:0-6334 GCA_035482825.1 Binatus sp. (SeqCode)
ACCGAATCGCACATGGCCATCGCGCTGGCCCAGCAGGGCGGACTCGGCATCATTCACCGCAACCTGACGATCGAGCAGCAGGCCAACGAAGTCGACAAGGTGAAGCGCTCGGAAAGCGGCATGATCGTCGACCCCGTCACCATGTCGCCCACCGACAAGGTTTACGACGCGCTCGAAGTCATGCGCAAATATAAAATTTCCGGCGTCCCCATCACCGAGCACGGAAAACTGGTCGGCATCCTCACCAACCGCGACCTCCGCTTTGAGACCCGCTACGACATTCCCATCGATAAAGTGATGACCAAGAAAAATCTCATCACCGTGCCCGTCGGAACCACGCTCGAAGAGGCGGAAAAAATCCTCCACGAGCATCGTGTCGAAAAACTTCTGGTGGTCGACGACAAGTACAACCTGAAGGGCTTAATCACGGTTAAGGACATCCAGAAAAAACTAAAATATCCCAACGCCGCCAAAGATCCGCAAGGCCGCCTGCGTGTCGGCGCAGCCATCGGCGCCACCGGAGATTTTCTCGAGCGCGCCCAAGAACTGGCCGAAGCCAAAGTCGACGTGCTGGCCATCGACAGCGCGCACGGCCACTCCACCAAAGTTCTCGACGCCGTAAAACTGGTGAAATCGAAATTGCCGCACATCGAGTTGCTCGCCGGCAATGTCGCCACTTTCGACGGCGCGTGCGAACTAACTCGCGCCGGAGCCGACGGTATTAAGGTCGGCATTGGGCCGGGATCGATTTGCACCACGCGCGTCGTAACCGGAGCAGGCGTGCCGCAGATCACCGCCATCGCCGAGGCTTACCGCGCCACCAAAGACTCCGGCGTCCCCATCATCGCCGACGGCGGCATCAAATATTCCGGCGACGTCACCAAGGCTCTGGCAGCGGGCGCGAGTGCCGTCATGATCGGATCGCTCTTCGCCGGCACCGACGAAAGTCCGGGCGAATTAATTCTGTATCAAGGACGCTCCTTCAAGTCGTATCGCGGGATGGGTTCGATCGGCGCCATGGCGCAAGGCTCGAGCGAGCGCTACTTCCAGAGCACCGAAGGAGATTCATCGGCATCGATCTCCGCCTCCGACGGCGACGGCGATTCCAACCGCCTCGCCAAACTCGTCCCCGAGGGCATCGAAGGCCGCGTCCCCTACCGCGGTTCGGTCGCGATGATCGTCCATCAGATGGTTGGCGGACTGAAATCCGGGATGGGCTACTGCGGCTGCGGCACCATTCCCGAGCTGCTGCAGAAAACCCGCTTCGTCCGCATCAGCGGCGCCGGCCTCCGCGAAAGCCACGTCCACGACGTAATGATCACCCGCGAGGCCCCCAACTATGCCATCGAGTAGGCGAGTGTCGGGCGGAAATAGAAATGAGGGTGCCCCATGTCTCGCGTCTTTCGCGAGACGTGGGAATTTCCACGCTACGGGCGCACCCCGAGCTTGAGCACCGACCGTCACCATGTCCTAAAGGCCTGGATCGCCCTCATCCTGTGGCTGATCGTCATCTGCATTGAATCGACCGCCTCCCTCTCCGCCCACAACACCAGCCGCATCCTCTACCCCCTGCTGCATTTTTTCTTCGGACTAAGCCGCGCACGATTCGAACCCTGGCACTTTCTCATCCGCAAAAGCGGACACGTCTTCGGCTACGGCCTGCTCAGCATCCTCCTTTTCCGCGCGTGGCGCGAAACCCTCCCTGCGCTCGGCAATCCGAAGTGGACCTTCCGCTGGGCAAACATCGCGGTGCTGGGAACCGCCTTGGTTGCCAGCCTCGACGAGTGGCACCAGAGCTACATCCCCGCGCGCACCGGCACCCCGCGCGACGTTCTCCTCGACGCCTGCGCCGGAATCGCAGCGCAGATACTTGTATTCCTCTGGACGAAATTGTCGTCCTGAAACGAAATTGTCATCCTGGGCGGAGCAGGTGCTTCGCGAAGCGGAGCGCCTGCGCAGTCGAAGGATCCCTATCGCATTTACAGCGAGATGAACACAACGAGGAGTTCTCACGATGAGGCAGAGTGCACCGCAGAAACCCCTTACGGGCCAGCGCCACGGTTGAACAGCAAGGGATCCTTCGACTGCGTTGCCCTCCGCTTCGCGGACGGCAACTTCGCTCAGGATGACAAGGATGTTTTTCCGCCGGCACTCCCGAGCCTGATGACCAGTAGCACCGCCGCGATCGCAGCTAGCCCCGCCGAAAAATAAAACGGCACTCCCGCCCCGTACACCTTCCACAACTCACCCGTAATCAGGCTGGCGGCAAGCGTGGCCACGCTGGTCACAAAAAAGTAAACCCCCAGCGCGCGCCCGCGCACTTCCGGCCTCACGGTCTCAACGACCAGCGCCTTCAGCACCGGCTGGGTCAGCGCATAGTACAAACCGTAAACCGCCATGGTGATCCAAATGGCGAGCGTGGATGGCGCCCGCCCGAAGACGAAATAAACCGCCGCGAAAATGAGATATCCCGCAGCGGCAATCCATCGCCGGGAAATTCCGCGCCGCGAAAAATGATCGCTGAACCATCCCGCCGGCCACGACCCCAGCGTGTAAGTGATGTTGAAGATCAGTCCCAGCAGCGGCGCCAGCTCCACTGGAATGCCGACATTCTGCGCCCGCATCACCAGAAACATGTCGCTCGAATTGCCCAGCGAAAACAGCGTCACCGCAACCAGCACGAAATAAAACGCGCCTGGCAGCTGCGTCGCTTTAGGCTTGCTGTCGTCGGACAAGCGATCCGGGTGCCCCACGTCGCGCGTCGTTTTCGAGACATGAGGATTTCTAGTTTCGCGAATTCCGAACAGCGCCACCATCACGCACAGCGCCCCCGGAATCGCAGCCGCCAAAAACACGCCTCGGATTCCATACCGCGCCAGCAGCGCAAAAGCCGCCAGCGGCCCTGCAATCGCGCCCGCTGAGTCCATCGACTGGATCAGCCCGTAGGCCGATCCCAGCCGCTCCTTCGGCACCGACTCCGCCACCATCACATCCCGCGGCGCCCCGCGCACTCCCTTCGCCAGCCGGTCGGTGAAGCGAATCAGCAGAATGTGCCACCACGCGCCCACCATGGCGAGCAGCGGCTTGACCGCGTTGGCAACAAAATATCCCGCGACCACCAGCGGCTTGCGGCGGTCGATGCGGTCGGTCAGATATCCCGAGAAAAGTTTGGCAAACGACGCAACACTCTCCGCCAACCCCTCAATCAATCCCAACTGCGCCGGCCCTGCGCCGAGCGAAACCAGAAACGCCGGCAGCACCCAATACGCCATCTCCGAAGCAGTGTCGTTTAGAAAAGAAGTGAGACCGAAGGCGTAGATGTTGCGCGCAGCAAAAGGCTGAGGCTCGCTGGGCGAGGCAGGCATGAAAAGGTTTTATCACGAGAGGGGCTGAGGCTACAGAGATCGACCGGAACGCGCGTCAGTTAAACGGCATGTACTTCGTGACGATCCACTCCCCGCCCTTAAACTGCGTGGTGACGGTGAACAGATCCTGATCGATCCCCGGCTCCCCGGGATTGGTCTGGCGCTTGCCGCGATAGTGCAGGACGATCACCGGCGGCGCGTCTTCCCAATCGACCAGTTCCCAGGTGAGCAGCGGGTGCTGCGTCTCCTGGTTGCAGATGTAGTGGGCATACTTCTTGTGGTAGTCGTGCTCCCATTTGTTCAGCACGTCGTCGCAGTGGCCGTCGCGTATTTCGCGTAGAAATTTATTCGCGGCCTTCTCGGTGGAGCGGTCGCGCAAAGGATTCATCTTGATGCTGACCGGCAGCCCGGTCAGCGGATCGTGATCCTCCGACCGCGCCAGCACCGGCCCCTGATTGCTCAGCCACCACAGGTAGCCGACAAACACGCCCACCAGCAGAACTCCGGCGCCGGCGGCAATCCCGATCTGTGTGCGAGTGAATGCCATTAACAGAAGTTTAAGGAGAAATCCCGCTCCAGGGAAGATTACGAGTGGGAAACACGGTAGGACATGTACAACCGCGGCAAAGTAAAAAGGCGCAGCCCATAGGCCGCGCCCTCTCAAAACAGAAAGAACTACTCTTTCTTATCGTCGCCTTCAGCCGGTGCCGCCTCGCGCTCAGCCTGGGCCTGTGCCTCCGCCTCTTCCATGGCTTTCTTGGTTTCGGCGACTTTCCTGGCGCGGGCTTCGGCGCGCTTCTCTTTCTTCTCGTCGAGAATCTTCTCGCTGCCCAGCAGTTCGAGGAAAGCCTTGTCGGCGCCGTCGCCCTTATTCCAGTGAGTGCGGATGATGCGCGTGTACCCGCCCTGCCGGTCGCCGAAGCGTGGCCCGACGGTGTCAAACAATTTCACCAGAGCCTCATCGGTCATGAGATAGGCACCAGCGAGTCGCCGCGCGGCAAGGTCGCCGCGCTTACCCAGCGTGATCATCTTCTCGACGATGGGACGCGCAGCCTTGGCCTTGGGGACCGTGGTTTCGATGCGTTCTTCCACGATCACCGAAGTGACCAGGTTGCGCAGCAGCGAGCGCCGGTGCGCCGGATTCCGTCCGAGTTTGTATCCTGCAACTTTGTGACGCATTTTCGAACCTCAGGGGCGAGAGCCCCGATTTTTTTGGCTCGGGCGGCACGGCTTAAACCGTGCCCTTCCCAAAGCTACTTCTGAAAACCGGCCGGCAGCCCGCTATTCTATGATTTTCTCGAAGAAGTGGGCAGTTTTTTTGCCGGCCTCTTCTGTGTAGTACACGGTGACCTTCGCGGATTTCTCAGTTCCCTTGCCGATGTCCTTGCCCGCGTCAGTCACGGCGCGATCGGACAGCCGAAATGTTTGTTCCGTACCGTCCGCCGCCTTGACCGCCATGGTTTTGGCACCGCGATCAATATGAGTCACGGTTCCATCCACCGATTTAATACCGTCCTTGCCGACTTTATCGACCTCGACCGCCGTCTTTTCCGTACCCTTGGTGGTGTAGTGCGCCACCACCTCGGTGCCTTCCGACAATCCGTGAAAGGCGTCTTTGCCACCCGTGGCGGTTGCCTCGACGCCGTTGACAGTAGTCTTGTCGACAAACTTGACGGTGTGCTCTGTGCCATCCTTGGTCTTGACCACAGCGGTCTTGGTAGCCGAATCCAGTTTGGTAATGGTTCCATGGACCGCGCTGACTACGTCTTGCGCAGCCAGGCTAAACGCACCCAAAAGCAGAAACGAAAGCAATGCCCGGACAATGTTTTTCATTTCAGTCTCCTAAGAGGTGTAATCGGGGGTTCCCCTTTTTTGAGCCGAAAACGCGCTAAACCTATAATTGATCGTCCGGCCCGTAGGCCGAAGCCGGCAGCACCTGATTCGAAGTCGGTCCGGGCACGGCGTTGCCGTGCTCGTCGATCTTCATGCCCAGGCTCAGTCCCATCGAGGACAGAATCTCCTTGATCTCGTTCAGCGACTTGCGTCCGAAATTCTTGGTCTTCAGCATTTCGGATTCCGTCTTCTGCACGAGCTCTCCGATGGTCTGGATGTTCGCATTCTTCAGGCAGTTGTAGCTCCGCACCGAAAGCTCGAGCTCTTCCACGGAACGGTTGAGGTTCTCGTTGTGGATCTCGGGCTTGCGGTCGTCCGACGACGAGGTGCCGGTTTCGATTTCTTCCTCGAAGTTGATGAAGATGTTCATGTGGTCCTTCAGCAGCTTCGCCGCCAGGCCGAGCGAATCGGCGGGCGTGATGGAGCCGTTGGTCCACACTTCGAGGGTCAGCTTGTCGTAGTCGGTGATCTGTCCCAGACGCGCGGCTTCGACGGTGTAGTTGCACTTGCGCACCGGCGAGTGAACCGAGTCGATCGGGATGAACCCGATGCCCAGGTCCTCGTCGAAATTCTTGTCGGCGGAAGTGTATCCGCGCCCGCGCTTCAGGCGCATCTCCATATCGAGCTTGCCGCCTTCGCTGACCGTCGCGATGTAGACGTCTTTATCCAGAACCTCGACGTCGCCATCGGCTTCGATCATGCCGCTGGTGACCACGCCCGGCTGATCCGCGCGCAGATAGATCGCCTTCGGCGCATCGCCCGAAAGTTTGAACGGAATCTGCTTCAGGTTGAGGATGATGTCGGTCGCGTCCTCGACCACGCCAGGGATCGACTGAAATTCGTGCAGCACGCCTTCCATCTTCACCGCTGTGACCGCCGCGCCCTCAATCGAACTCAGCAGCACGCGCCGCAGGGCATTGCCCACGGTCGTGCCAAAGCCGCGCTCAAAAGGCTGCGCCCAGAACATGCCGTACTTGTCGGTGAGGCTGGAGGTGTCGGTGGCGAGACGTTTCGGTTTTTGAAAACCCTTCCAAAGCATGTGTTTCTCCTTCGGCCGTTTGGCTCAAAGCTGACTC
>DATHQJ010000388.1:0-23247 GCA_035482825.1 Binatus sp. (SeqCode)
CGCCGTCGGCTTCGCCGGGTCGCAAGGCAACTTCGAGCTCAACGTCTACAAGCCGGTCATCATCTACAACTTCCTGCACTCCGTCACGCTCATCACCGACGCCTGCCACGGCTACGTCGAATACATGCTGAACGGCATCGAGGTAGATCGCGCCAAGGTGGATTGGTACGTAAAGAATTCGCTGATGCTGGTTACTGCGCTGGCCCCGAAAGTGGGATACGACAAAGCTGCGCAGATCGCCCACACGGCGCTCGTGGAACACAGCAGCCTGCGAGAAGCCGCGCTGAAACTGGGATATCTTACGGGCGAGGAATTTGATCAGTTGGTTAAGCCGGAGAGGATGACTCGACCGTAGAGTTTTATTTTGAAAAACCGACTGCGGGCCTCTTCGGCGTGGTCGTAATCACCACCACACTTACCAGCACCAGCAGCGTCCCCACAAGCGTCCGCGCCCCGATCCCCTCTCCGCCCAGAAAATATCCCACCAGCACCGCGACTACCGGATTCACATACGCGTAAGTCCCCACCTTGGTCGGAGACTCATGATGTATGAGCCACACATATGCCGTGAATCCCACAATCGATCCCGCCACAATCAGATAGGCCAACGCCAGCCACGCCCCGCGCGACACGGCCTGCACCTGGAACCCGCGAAATTCTCCCAGCAGCGCCGCCGCCAGCAGTAGCAGCACCCCTCCCGCCAGCATTTGGATTCCCGAACTCATTACCTTCGCCGCCGGCGT
This sequence comes from Binatus sp. (SeqCode), assembly GCA_035482825.1. GTDB lineage: Bacteria > Acidobacteriota > Terriglobia > Terriglobales > Acidobacteriaceae > Sulfotelmatobacter. The sequence goes on from DATHQJ010000388.1 coordinate 744, forward strand.
CGGCAGCTTGCGGCTCAGTGATGCCGCCACCGACCAACTGATGGCCGCCACCAGCAACGCGCAAGCGCCCGCCGCGTCTACCGGAGCCTCGCTCGCACCCATCGAGCGCGCTCCGAGAAAACGCGCTCCCACAAAACTCGCGCCTGGAAAACGCCCCACCAGCACCGCCACTCCCGCCATCCCCACCAGCAACGCGCTTGCGAGCCGCAATGTAAGCCGCTGGGTTCGCAGAAAAATAATCTCCGCCAACGCCATGAACACCGGGATGGTCGCCATCATCACTGCCGCAATCCCCGACGGAACCCGCCGCTCCGCCCAGAACAGCAACCCATAGTCGAAAACAAAAATCAGCAGCGCCAGCAACCCCGCCCCGCCCCACTCGCGCGCCGTCGGCGAAGCCGTGCCCCGGGCTCGCATCCAGCCACACAGCACGGCACCCGCAACCAGAAAGCGCGCCCCGGCCAGTAGAAACGGCGGAACCTCGCGCACTCCCACGCGAATCGCCAGAAACGTCGATCCCCAAACAAAATAAATAATGGCGAAGGCCAGCAAAACCTTCCAGGCACGAGGTTGGGAAGCGGCATCCATGCGGTCGTTTCGCAGCGAGATCCCGAAACAATCTCGATCCCGATTGGATCACCGCACGCCGCAGAGGACGCGGATTTCCCGTATAAAAAGAATTTATGGGGATATACGTTTGCCGAAACACTCACGCTTCGTATCAGGGCATCGCTTTAAGCCGCTGGGGTTTCCTAGGCAAGACTCAGCGGCTGAAGCCGTCCGCCCCCCGCTTCGCTGACGGAATTGGCTGAAGCAATGCCCTGATCCGAGTCCTGGTTGCCAAACTGTCCAACTACCCTGCTATCCATTGCACCGCCCGCGCTACATACATCGATCCGATGTCGCCATTACTTCTTGGATACCAGAATTTTCTTCGCCGCTTCCAGTGCCTTCTTCTTCTCCTCATCCACCTTGGGATACGCCAGGTCCAGCGACTCCAGGGTGTCAACCAGCACGGTTGACACCACCATCCGGGTAAACCATTTGTTATCCGCTGGCACCACGTACCAGGGCGCTTCTTCGCTCGCCGTGTTCGCAATCATCTCTTCATACGCCGTCTGATAATCATCCCAGCAGGCGCGCTCGCGAATGTCGGCCGCAGAGAATTTCCAGTTTTTCTCCGGCTGATCCAGCCGCGCCAGAAAACGATTCTTCTGCTCCTTCTTCGAAACATTCAGAAAGAACTTGCGGATGACCGTGCCGCTCCGCGCCATATGCCGCTCAAAGCACCGGATGTCCTCGAAACGTTCCTCCCAAACCCGCTTGCCCACCAGCGAGGCCGGCGTCTTCTGGCTCTGCAGAATTTCAGGATGCACCCGCACCACCAGCACCTCTTCATAATAAGACCGGTTGAAGATCCCGATATGCCCGCGCTCCGGCAGCGAGCAAGTCGTCCGCCACAGAAAATCGTGCTGCAGTTCCGTCTCCGTCGGAACTTTGAACGAATACACCTGGCACCCCTGCGGATTGATCCCGCTCATCACATGCTTGATGATCCCGTCTTTTCCAGCCGCATCCATGGCCTGAAAAATCAAGAGCAGAGACCAGCTATCCGACGCGTAGAGCTTGTCCTGCAGCTCCGCCGTTCGCACAATCCCCTGCTGCAACGCCTCTGCGGCACTCTCTTTCGACCGCCAATGCCCACTCTCCGCCGGATCGAAATCTTTCAACCGAAAATGCTTCCCACTCTCCACGCGGTACTTCCTGGCTAACTTGTCAATCTTCATCTGGATCTCCATACGCTTCATCACTTGCGGTACTAGCAGGTTATCGCATAAATGGACGCCCCGGATGCGTCCACAATCAGAGGGTGGACGCCCAGATCGCCGGGGTGCTTAAACCTTCTCCGTGGATTTGATTTTGAAAGCGACACGCCGGTTAATGATACGATCACTGTCGTGCGGGTGTGCATCGGTCGCGGTGGTTCTGACTGTCGACTCGGAGCCTGACTTTTGAACGGAGTCTACTTATGAAGGCACTTCCCCTCGTCGGAGTCCTGCTGCTGGTATTGGGAATTCTGTCTTTCATCGTCCCCGTCCCTCATAGTGAGAATCACGGCGTGAAGTTCGGCGACGCCAAAATCAGCGTTCAAACCGAGAGCAGCGAAAAACTTCCTCCCGCAGCCGGCATTGTTCTACTCGCCGGCGGCGTGCTCGCCCTGATTCTCGGCCTGCGCAAAACCTAGGAAACCCGGTCGATTTTTCGGTAGCCGAAACCCGTGTCCATGGTTTCGATCAGGACATACCGCTGCCCTCCCTTGTACGTACATTAATGTCAACAATGTTCCTGCAGGAACATTTTTTCCACAGGCCATCGCATTGAAACTAAAGCGTATTTGAAATAAAGGAGCCCTTCAGACCCCAACCGGCTTCGCGCTCACGGTAGGCAGCTTCGCCTGCTGCCACGCATCCAAACCACCCATCACGTTGATCACCTGCTTGAAGCCCGCGCGTTGCAGCAGGCTGCTGGCAATCATGCTGCGGTATCCGCCCTTGCAGTGAACCGCGATGGGCGCGTCGTGGTCAATCTCTGGCGCAGACACTCTGAAGTTATCCAGCGGCCACCAGTTCGCGCCTTCAATGTGCCCCGCATCCCACTCCGGTTCGCGGCGCACGTCGAGCACCTGCACCTGGTGCGCCCTCAACTGCGCATCGAGCTCGCCAACATTCATCTGCGAAATTGTCGCCACCGGAAGCCCCGCCTGCTTCCAGGCCGCAACCCCACCGTCAAGATATCCATCCAGAACTTCGATGCCCACGCGCGTCAGCCGCAGCCGCGCCTCTTCTAACTGCTCATGCGTTGCGGCTATCAGCACGGGATGCGCCGACAATCCCAGCACCGTGCCCGCCCACGAGGCAAACTGCCCGCCCAGCGCGATGTTCACCGAGCCCGGCACGTGCCCGGCGGCAAACTCTTCATTGGTACGCACATCGAGCGCGATCTCGCCCGCGCTCAACATACCCTTCAACTCCAACGGCGGGATGGCCCGCAGCGTCGGCAGGTCCGACAGAGCCGCAGCGCCCGTGCGGTTGATTTCGGCGTCCTTGAGAAAATATTCCGGCCGCGCCGGAAGATTGCTGGTCAACTGCGTAACAAACTCTTCCCTGCTCTTGATCTGCAGCGCGTAGTTGGTGAGGCGCTCGGTCCCAATCGTGGACGACCGTTCCGCCCGCATATTTTTCCCGCAGAGCGATCCCGCTCCGTGCGCCGGATACACCAGAACGCGGTCATCAAGCGTCAGCAATTTGTTGTGCAGGCTGTCATAGAGCAGGCCCGCAAGTTGCGCCGGCGTGTGCCGCGGCGACAGGTCAGGACGTCCCACATCGCCGATGAACAGCGTGTCCCCGGTGAGCACCGCCCACGGCGCGGGAGATTTTTCCTCGTCGGTCACGACCAGGCAGATGCTCTCCGGCGTATGCCCCGGAGTTTCCAGTACGCGGATGGAAGCCTTGCCAAACTTCAGGGCGAACCCGTCGCTCACCGCCACATGCGGAAAGGTGGCTCCGGCCTGCGCGCCCATGTAGATCCTCGCGCCCGTGCGCGCCGCCAATTCCCTGTGTCCGGACACGAAGTCGGCATGCAGATGGCTTTCAAAAATATGGCGGATGGTGACCCCATGCTCCGCCGCGGCTTTCAAATACAACTCCACGTCCCGCTGCGGATCCACGACGACCGCTTCGCCATCCGACGCCAGCAGGTACGACGCGTGCGCCAGACATCCCAGATAGAACTGCTCGAAGTACATCGACAGCCTCCGTCATGCTGACTGATGCTAGAACAAATCGTTTGCTGGAACAAATCTGGACAATTGCTACGGGCGGGATTCAGGAGCGAGAGACATCAAGCGGGCAGAGGGGTAATAAATTCCAGACCAAAACAGAAGCCGTTGCGGGAGCGAACAATGGCCGGCAGCCGCGAAGGCACCGGAGTATCGAACTCGATCTCCAGCAAGTCCCCTGGGTTCAGCAAAATTCCGGCATACAGCACCATTCCGCCTTCGCTCATTTCCGTGCCACGGCCCTCCACCACGGTCGTAGAAAAACCCTTGGAGGTCACCACGCGCACGGGCAGTTCCACGGGAAGGCGAGGCCACCGGCGAGTATTGTCAGAATTCGACATGCCCTCCAATCATGATCCATGTCGCGGCTTTGTTCAAATTACCAAAGTGAAATGAGCTTATGGACACAGCCGAAGTAGCGGCACCCTGGATTCCCGGGGACGGGTTGAAATCTAACGGAGCTACCTCAGGTTTGCGACTGGAGTCGGGTGCGCAATTCTCGCGTCCGGGACGGAGGCGCTGGTAAGGTTGACCGGCAAATGGCCTGGGATCGGAATTTCGCCGAAAACTGCCCGCGCCGCACTGATCTCCGAGACCGTCGCATTTGAGAAGGTGCAGATGTAGTTCTGGATTGTGGGGAAATCCTCCGTCAGGTATGGAGTTCCCATGGCGAGAACCACAGTTTTCGCGGTCGCGCGGGCAAGAATCCTGGACAATAACTTCGCCGTCGAGTCCGGCAGCGACGCGGAATTCTTCTGGCCGCGTGCGATCGTCCTGCTGCGCGCTGCCGAAGGAACGACATACACAGCCACCACTACCTGCTGCGCGCGGTCTGCCGCATTCAACACTTCATCCGATCTGGCCGCGGCGACGCGAGGATCCGCGTAGATGATCCTCGCATCTGGCGACCGCTTCCGGATCTGACGCTCCAGAACGCGACCGTCCTCCGCACGCCGGTTGTCGCAGAGAATAATCACGAGCAGGCCAGGCTGAGCTTTAGCCTGTGACACGACCCGCAGTTTCGGGTCGGGTCGCCCATCTCTCAGCGGAAGCACCTTGCCGTTGTCACGCACCAGAGTAATGGAAGCATCGGAAATACGTTGACCGGTCGCGACACTCTCTGGACTGCCCACCAGCTTGGAGATCGCTGCTACATCCACCACACGATCTTTCTCGAGACCTAACGAGGCCTTAGCTCGCAGGATTTTGAGCACGGATGCGTCCAGTTGCTCTTGTCCGATCTCGCCCGAGCGGACAGCGTCCAGCATTGCCCGGTAGCATGCATCCAGATTGTAGGGCTCCGTGAGCACATCGCTTCCCGCCTTAAATGCATCGACGGCCACGCGACCGGGATTCTTGGCATAGAGACCAACCAGACCGGCCATATCCAACGCATCGGTCACGACAATGCCCTTGAAACCGAGCTGGTTCTTCAGCAGACCGGTCACGATTGTGGGCGAGGTCGTAGCCACGCGGCTGCGGTCGGGATCGAGCGCAAGCACTTGCACGTGCGCAGTCATCACGGCGTCGACTCCCGCTGCGATCGCCTTTTGGAACGGAGGCAGGTCGACTGCACGAATGTAGTGCACGTTGTCATCCACCACGGGTACAGCCACGTGCGAGTCAGTCGCAGTATTGCCGTGACCCGGGAAGTGCTTGGCCGTAGTCAGCATTCCGTTCGCCTTGGCGCCGCGGATGTAGGCCGCCACCAGATCGCCCACTTGCTCCGGATTCGCGCCGAACGCGCGTGTCCCGATGATTGGATTGGCCGGGTTGGAATTTACGTCGGCGACGGGAAACAGGTTCCAATGTACCCCGAGGGCCCGGCTTTCCTGCGCCGTGATGCGACCGAACTCCTCCGCGTAAGCCAGGCTCCCGGCAGCGCCAAAAGCCATCGCGTGCGGAAATACGGTCGTTCCGAAAAGATGCGCCGGCAAGACACCCCGCTCAAAATCTCCAGCGACCAGAAGCGGCAACTTCGACTCGTCTTGCAGCTGGTTGAGCAGCGTAATTACCTCATAGCGACGGCGAATATCGCGGGCCCGGCCCTGCGGCGGCGCCGACATGGCCAACGAGCCGATGTGATATTTGCGAATGTTATTGCGGAGCTCGAAGTAACTGGGACTCCTTCCATTCAGGAGTTCCACGCGCATGCGGATCATGAAGAGCTGCCCGACCTTCTCTTCGAGTGAAAGGTTCTTGAGAGTTTTTTCTGACCAGCCTTCATCATCGCGTTCGAGGCGGCGCGCGAGTGGGTGCTTGGATTGATCGCGCGGTTCGGCAGCCGACCCAAAAAGCGTAAAAACCGCGAGCAGAAAGGCGAGATTGCGAAGCATCGTCAAGGCGCGTGCAGACAGTCTCGATTCTAAATGCACGACCTCGCGTTGACACGATTTCTAATCCAAGGCACGTGTCCGAAGTAACACCGGTCAATCCTCGATGACGCCCCAGGGTAGACCGATGCTTCTCAATTCCCGATGGCCGGCCCAACTCAGGCCAGGTCGTACCGATCAAGGTTCATCACCTTGTTCCACGCGGCCGCGAAGTCCTTCACAAACGCCTGCTTCGAGTCGTCACTCGCATAGACTTCCGCGAGTGCCCGGAGCTGGGAGTTCGAACCGAAGACGAGATCGACGCGCGTCCCGGTCCACTTCAGTTTGCCGGACGCGCGATCGCGGCCTTCGTACACTCCTTCGGAAGTAGAGGAGGGTTCCCACTTCGTATTCATATCGAGCAGGTTGACGAAGAAATCATTGGTCAGCGTCTCGGGCCGGCTGGTGAAGACGCCATGTTTGGCCTGCTCGACGTTCGCATTCAGGGCGCGCATGCCGCCGACCAGAACCGTCATCTCAGGGGCAGTCAGTGTCAGCAACTGCGCTCGATCCACCAGCAACTCCTCAGCCGGCATTTTGTGTCCGTTGCGGAGATAGTTGCGGAATCCATCCGCTTTCGGCTCCATTACGGCGAAGGAGTGCACGTCGGTCTGCTTCTGCGAAGCGTCGGTTCGCCCCGGCGAGAAAGGAATCTTCACTTTGTGCCCGGCCTTTTTCGCAGCTTCTTCGACCGCTGCGCAGCCGCCCAGCACGATCAGGTCAGCGAGCGAGACCTGCTTTCCCTTCTTCCCAGCTTTGCTTCCGTTGGACTTGTTCCCGTTGGAAGCCGAGCCGTTGAAATCTTTTTGGATCGCTTCCAGCTTCTTGAGAACCTTGGCCAGTGCCGCCGGCTGGTTCACTTCCCAGTCCTTTTGTGGCGCGAGACGAATACGCGCCCCGTTGGCTCCGCCGCGCTTGTCGGACCCACGGAACGAAGCCGCCGAAGCCCAAGCGGTCGTGACCAGTTGCGAGATCGACAGTCCGGACGCGAGGATCTTCGCCTTGAGAGCGGCAATCTCCTTCTCCCCGATCAATTTATGATCCACAGCGGGAACGGGGTCTTGCCAGATCAGCGTTTCTTTAGGAACGAGCGGGCCGAGGTAGCGGGGGCGCGGTCCCATGTCGCGGTGCGTCAGCTTGAACCATGCCCGCGCGAACGCGTCCGCGAACTGATCGGGATGCTCGTAGAAGCGTCGCGAAATCTTTTCGTAAACAGAGTCGAACCGCAAGGATAGGTCAGTCGTCAGCATTGAGGGCGCGAGACGCTTTGAGGGATTGTGGGCATCCGGCACCGTCCCGTTGCCGGCGCCATTTTTCGGTGTCCACTGGTGCGCACCGGCCGGACTCTTGGTCAATTCCCATTCGTAGCTGAACAGATTGGTGAAGAAGTTATTGCTCCACTTCGTAGGCGTCGTGGTCCAAATGACTTCCAGGCCGCTGCCGATCGCGTCGCCGCCATGGCCTTTGCCAAATTTATTCTTCCACCCGAAACCTTGCTCCTCGATGGCGGCACCTTCCGGTTCGTTGCCGACATATTTCGAGGGAACAGCCGCGCCATGAGTTTTGCCGAAGGTGTGGCCGCCGGCAATGAGAGCAACCGTCTCCTCGTCGTTCATCGCCATACGGGCGAATGTTTCGCGGATATCGCGCGCCGCAGCGATCGGATCCGGCTTGCCATTGGGCCCTTCCGGATTCACATAAATCAGGCCCATCTGCACCGCGCCGAGCGGATTCTGAAGATCACGATCGCCGCTGTAGCGCTCGTCCGCCAGCCATGTGCCCTCAGGACCCCAGTTCAGCTCTTCGGGCTCCCACACGTCCGCGCGACCGCCGGCAAAGCCGAAGGTCTTGAAGCCCATCGACTCGAGGGCGACGTTGCCGGCGAGAATCATGAGGTCGGCCCAGGAAATTTTCCGGCCATACCTCTGCTTGATCGGCCACAGCAGCCGGCGCGCCTTGTCGAGGTTCACATTGTCCGGCCAGCTATTAAGCGGAGCGAAGCGCTGCTGACCGGCCCCGGCACCGCCACGGCCGTCGCCGATCCGGTATGTGCCAGCGCTGTGCCACGCCATACGAATGAACAGCGGCCCATAGTGGCCAAAGTCGGCCGGCCACCAATCCTGCGAGTCGGTCATCAGGGCATGCAGGTCGTTGACCACGGCATGCAGGTCGAGCGTCTCGAACTCTTCCGCGTAGTTGAACTTCTTGTCCATCGGATCGGACAGCGGGGAATGCTGGTGCAGGACCTGCAGGTTCAACTGATTCGGCCACCAGTCGCGGTTCGTGGGCGCGGAGGCGCCGTGGTTAAACGGGCACTTGGCTTCAGGCAAGGTGCTTTTGTTTTTAGCTTCGGGGGAAACACTTCCCGATGAGGTCGCGAGTGTATTTTCCATATGTTTTCGTCCTTCGAAATCTTGATTGGGTACTGCGTGAAAAAATTACTTTTTAGTGCGGCAGCGGCGACAGAGGCCAAAGACCTCGACCAACGGCTGCGTCAGATCAAAGCCGTCCGGCACGTGCCGGGACAGCCGCTTGAAATCGATGAACTCTCCTTCGATGTCCTGCACTGATTTGCAGCGAGAGCACACCAGGTGATGATGAGGTTTGAGATTGCCGTCCACGCGCAAAGTGGTCGCATGCGGAGTGACCTCGCGCAGCAGCCCGCACTCGATGAAAAGGCGCAGATTGTTGTAGACCGTGGCGAGAGAAATGGACGGAATACGACGCCGGACCGCGGCGTAAATATCTTCCGGGGAATAATGTCCGTGGGAAGCGATAACGGCCTCATAGACCACTTGACGCTGGTGCGTGACCGCCAATCCGCGCGTCGCGGCCAGCTCACGGAACTGTTCATGGGTGGGGCGCATGGGTGAGGTGGATGATTATCGGATGAGAATGATTATAAAACGACTCGGAGCAGTGTCAACCGAAATCTTTCCTTTGACCTTGAACGACTTCGCGGACGGAAGCTCGGCCACAAGACGACGCCCCGGTAACCCGAAGCATGAAAGCTTTGCTCCTGGGTGGAGTCTAACCAGTGGGTTCGCTGTTCCGATACCGAGGAACCGAGGATGGTTTACTGGTCCCCAGCCAATTCATGGGAAGCATCAGGTTCTCCGTCCTGATGCACAGCGTCGAGTTCCGCCGCAAGCTGAGACTTGAAACCGCGGCTGGCCTCTTCGAACTGAGCTTTAGCCCGCGCCACGTGTCCCAACAATGTGTGCAGCTGCCTGGGACCCAATACCAGCAGTCCGAGCATGAGGATGAACAGGATTTCTGTGCCCAAACCCACGATTCACCCCTTGGTCACGATTTGGCCATCGGCGATGGGGGTTGTTGTGCTGGACGGTTTGTCTTCGTCCGCTTTCATGGCCGACTTGAAGCCACGAATGCTTTCCCCGAGTCCTTTTCCCAGCTCGGGAAGCTTCTTCGGTCCGAACACCAGCAACGCGATTCCGAAAATAATCAGCAGATGCATCGGTTGAAACAGTCCTTCTAACATAGGTTCTCCTTGAGTAAGCATGTCTCAAAACGCGTTAACAAAAGTGCAGGCGCTGTAACCATAAACCAGATACAGCGCCTGCTTACAGGAGTTTGTAACAAATCACTAACCGCGTCGCGCCGAATCCGCTGCTACGGCCAACTGCATCGATAGCTCAAAAAACTCGGTCGGTTGGCCGATGAAGAGCCCGTCTTCCGTGAACGCATTCACGGTGGCCACTGCGCCACCATTCTGCGTCGAGGTCGGCCGGATCACCGAGCACCGAGGCAGACTCTTGCTGATGAAACTGCATGGCTCAGGCAGAATCTTATTGGTCTGAGTCAGTTCTGTCGCAGGGTTGTTGAGATCGGGGAAGGTTAGTCCGGTCACAGGATCGACCACACCGGCCAGAGGTTGAGACACAGCGTTACCGCCTTTATCGTGCCAGAGCCCGAAGTGATCAATTTCGACTCCGCCAATACTGACCAGAATTTGCAGAACTGTCGGGTCGGTTGCCTTGAAGGCCAGTGTCGGATAGAGGCTGGCGCCACCCTGCTCAATAAACGCAAAGTGAAATCCCGCGGTGTTAGCGATCGCCTGGATGCGCTGGGCATCACGGCCAGTGATGGGAATCGTGGGATTCGTTGAAGGGGGAGTATCCGTATCATTTAGCGGAATCGCCGGTTGGTTCGTGATGACGAGGGGTCCCTTAAATACTGCCCCTAAATCCGGGTTCTTTCCACTGCGATAGCGGGTATACCAACTGAGGTCCACGTTGAGGTTCATGAGGTTGGTAAGCCGTTTGATTTGCCTTGCCCCAGTCGCCCGGCTGCTCGGCAGATTCTTAAATGGTGTGAGGTCGAGTGGTACCTCACCCCGGGACTTCAAGTAAGCGGCAAGAAAGGCTGCATGGCTCAGTTCATCATCGGTGTTGTCAGTGATGTACTGCGGCATGTCTCCATCCAGATTTTGAAGGGCCAGAGTGTAGGCTGGATTTCCACCGATGAATCCCTGGAATTCTTCGCCCGCTTGTGCCGCCCCGCCCCCTGAGGGCCCGACTCCGCCGAGTTCCGCGTACTGGGTCCACAGATCACTCTCGACAAGTTCCGCCCACAGCGCGAACTGCAGCAGCGCAGCATCGCCTTTCGAGAGCTTACCCGTGCTGGACGAACTCTGCGCCGCGCCTTCAGACGCCAAGAGAGAACCGGCCGACAGCGCCGCTCCGGCAAGCCCCAAGCCCTTGAGGAATGAACGTCTCTGGACTACCCCTTGCCAGCGACGCTGAACACCTTCTTCTATCGAGGACTTACTTGCCTCAGCTGAGTTCGTCTCGGACACCACCACAGATGGAGCATTTTTTTCTTTCATGGTTTGCATTCCACTTCCTTTTGCTTATGATTTTGTTCCAGCCGTACTGTGCGTTAGACGCAGTAACCAAACGGCGAGATACGACTAGGATGTCATTTGATTGTCAACTTCTTGTAAGCAGTTAATCCCCCGCGATGCTTACACGTCCGAGCTTTCGCGCACTGCTTCCACATTTTTCTTCACGCTATGTAAAACTCATCTCAGCGGTAGTTATTCCCGGCTTCTAGATGAACTTCCTCGCCAGTCAAGATGAAGACTAGGAACGAAGTAATAGTTGCGGGAAGACGCAGACAAAAAAGGGGCGGCCCGGGGAGGACCGCCCAAACAAAGTTCGCTTCGTCTCGAAGACGAACTTATAGAAGACGAACTTAGCCTGCAGCTCGATTACTCTTGGCGACGCGTTCGCACTCAGACCCGGCCGGCCCGCAGCCGTTCCGTACCGGGTCCGAAAACGCGAAGCCCATTAGAAGATGAACTTCAAGCCGAACAGCAGTCTTCTTCGTCCGATGCCATCGGTGTTGGTGTTGCCGGCAAAAGTGCCGCCGCTGTTGGCATTGAACGCCGTGCTCTGGAATTTTCCTATCGCGACGTCGTCCAGAAACGGATCCGGAACGCCACGAAACTGAGTGTTGAAAACGTCAAACGCCTGCGCCTGGAATTGAGCCGTCAACCGCTCATTGAACTTGATGTTCTTGAAGAAAGCGAGATTGTCGGTGCTGATGGGCTGCCCGCGAAGCGTGTTGCGGCCTACTCCTCCGTAGGGCGTTCCCACGACCTGGGCAGCGGTTGGATCGTTATGTATCCAGTGTGCGCCAGGAATTGGCGTGACGGCGCATTGGTTTTGTCCACCGCCAGTGCCAAGGCATGGGTCTGTAAAACTGACCAGTGTGCCAAACGGCTGGGCGACGCCTCCGGCAGTAGGGCAGGTTGCCACAGTTCCGTCGCAGTATTGCCCCACCGATGCAATAGGGAGGCTAGCATTGCTCAGGATGGGACGGCAAGCATCAGATTGTCCGCCGAAAACTGCGGTCGGATCGCAAAGGCTGCCGCTCGCGTAACGTTGAACTGTCGTGTAAGGCTGTCCCGAGGTGTAGCGGTAGGTAGTGTTAACCTGCCAGCCGCCCAGCACGTGCCCTGCAAGGCCGTGCTGCGCCTTGTAAAACGGCAGATCGTAAACGATGGTGACGCCGACTATGTGCGGGAAGTCTATCCCCGAGTTGGCCCGTTCCGGAGCGCCCGGCGCAAATGGATTCTGCGCAAACGCCAGCGTGTTGCCGCCAGCGCCCGTGCTGAAAACCTCGCTGGCATTGTCGATGGTTTTGCTATAGGTGTAGGAAGCAGTGGCGCTTATGCCACGCCAGCCGCCGATTCGCAGTTCGCTTTGTAATCCACTGTAGCTAGACGAAGCCGTGTTGGCATACTGAATTACGTTGCTGAAGTTGCAGTTTACATTTCCGGCCTGGAAACCTGGGGTGTTAGGAGTTGTGCACGGCGTCAAGCCCGCCGGGATGACATTTTGAAAACCAGCGTTGATGAGCGGGCCCAGAGCCGGATTCCCGTTCAACTCCTGGAACTCATGGACACCGTGGTTGCCCACGTAGCGGACTTCGCCAACGATCCGGCTGGTGAAAGAGCGCTGCAGGCCGAAGTTCCATTGCTCGGAGTAAGGGTTGCGGAAGTTTTGGGGCACCTGCGTCTGGTTAGCGAAGCCAGGATTCCCCACCGGCGCTAGAGGCTGCAGGAACGGGATTACCTGGGTTCCGAAAACACCAGTAGTCGGCAAGCCCGTGGACTGCCCGCCTACGACCGGCCCTAACGTAGCCAAGTTCACCGAAGGTGCGGAGGTTGCGACGTTCAAGAACAGGTTATAAAACGCAGGATCGTAGGCAATGCGAAAGCCGCCCCGGATTACCGTCTTGTTGTCGCCCAAGATTCTTGGGGTCCAGGCAAAGCCCAGCACCGGAGCAAAATTTCGCAACTGGTTAGGCACAGACGGCACGGTGGTCTGATTCAGGGGCAGGTTTGTAGACCACAGCGGGAGTGGTCCCGTCTCCTGGGCAACTGACTTTTGGTGCAACAGATTAATGGCCTGTTGATACCAGTCCCATCGCATGCCCAGGTTCAGCGTCAAGTTGCTTTTCACCTTCCAGTCGTCCTGTACATAAAGTCCGAGATCCCACTCCGAAAACGGAAGAATGGGGCTGCCCAGCGCGATTTGTGTCTCGACGGGATTGTTAGCGACAAGGTCATTGAAACTTTGGAATACGAATAGCCCGTTGTTTAGGGGTAGAAAGACGTTGGGGGAGCGCTGCTGGTCGACCTCGCCGCCGAATTTGATGGAGTGATGGCCCTTCAGGATCGACGCATTATCCTGCAATTGGTATACGTTGATGATGCGCCCCTGGGGGAACCCGGCCGCCACGCCAAAGCTCACCGAATCTTGCGCTGCCCTCCCGATGAGAAGCGCATCGGTTGGGCAGTCAGTGGGGCTATTAGAGTTGCAGTTTGGGAAAGACTGCTCTTGAAAGAACGAACTGGCGCGCGAAAAGCTGAAGCGGACCTGATTTACAAAGGTACTGCTGAAGGTGCGCGCCCAATCCAAGCCGATCTGCTGGCTCAGGCCGGGAATATCCTGAAAGTCACCCACATCGATCCCGTTACCGAAGTTAACGCCACCATTAAACGTCTTCTGGTAGACGTAGCGGGCAAAAAAGTTATCCTTATCGCTCAGCTTGAAGTCGACTCGTCCCGTGGCTTCGTAATCGTTAAACGGGCTGGGCACGAAGCGCGAGATGCTGCCGAATTGAACTGGGGCGCAGTTGTATGTGGTTCCGCCTACCGTGTATGGACCTGCCACACTGCAGGTGGAATTGGGTTGGTTCGTCACGAACTCATTCTGCTGGTTGGTGAAGGTCGGAGCCCCCGCGAGGACCGCATTGGGTCCAATGGTGCTCTCAACCAGCCCAATCGGGCTGTTGGGGAAAGCCGCCTGCAACTCCTTGACACCCAACGGCGTGGGCACAAGGCCGGGCGCGGAGGAACTCGGCGAGCCGGCAAAACGCTGACGCTCGATGTTGGTTGAACCGAAAAACCAGATTTTGTCTTTCTTAATCGGCCCGCCCACACTTCCGCCGAAGCGGTTATCTACGAAACGCGGAACGGTAGGCGCGGTGCAACCCGTAGATGGAGATACCCCTTGGGGGCAAAATCCGAATAACGGACTCTTCTCCTGGTTTTCCAGCGAATCAAATTTTGAACCCTGCCAGAACTCATACGCCGTTCCGTGGAACTGGTTCGTGCCCGCCTTGGTGACGTAGTTCACTACTGCCCCAGTGTTGCGGCCGAACTGGGCGTCGTAATTGGTGACCACCTGTACCTCGGCGATGGCGTCCTGGTTGCCAAAGAAAATCGAAGGGCCGGCGATTGAGTTATCGTTGTTGCTTTGCCCGTCGATCTGGAAGTTGTTGGCGCGAGCGCGCTCACCGTTTACGGAAATCTCGGCGCCGTTGTTGTTGCTGAAACTGGCATCACCGGCAGTGGCGACTCCGGGAATGAACAGCGCCAGCGAGTCAAAGGTATTCCCCACCGGCAGGCTGCTTACTTTTTCCGCGCTGAAGGTTTCCGAGATTTGGTCCGTTGTAGACTCAACGAGCGGCGGGGCATCCTCCACGTTGACCGTTTCGATGGCCGAACCCAATTGCAACTTAACGACGGCTAGCGCAGTATCCTTACCTACTTCCACAGAAAGATTGTTGGCCTCATAAGGGCTAAAGCTCCCGGCTTCAATGCGAACACTGTAGGCGCCGGGCGGCAAGTCCCGAAGCACAACAAGACCCGCTGAATTTGTTTCTGTTTTGAACTCCCGGTTCGTAGCCAAGTGCCTGGCAGAGACCTTGGCACCGACGACCACCGCACCCTGAGGATCCTGCACAACGCCTGAGATGGACCCAGTGACGATTCCCTGAGCGCGAGCGAATGTCGACCCGAAGATTGCCAGTCCTAGAACCATTACTGAAACAAGTCGAGTCCGCAAAATAGCCGTAGACCATTTCCCTTGATCGCGATCGTTCATATTTAAGGCTCCAATTCCTTTGCTAATGATTTTGTCCCAGCAGAACAGGTAAGACGCAGCGAGCACACTACGGGATACGCAACAAATGTCATTTAATTGTCAAATTGTTTGCGGACAGGAGGCACCGTTGGTTCAACTCCTTTGTCTGTGATTTGTCAGCTATAGGTGAAACTCCTCCAGTCGATAGTTATTCCCCAATTCCAATAAATATTTATGCTGCCGAGCGGGCGCCAAGCCGTAGCACAGGCTAAGTGGTCTCTGCTCCGCGCTTGCGCGAGGAACCTACCAGCCACGCCACACCGATACTGATGGCGTAGAGCGCCATCATCGGGGCCGCGAAAAGGCACATGTTCAGGATGTCGGCGGTGGGCGTGATGATGGCGGCCACAATGAAGATGACAAGAACGGAATAGCGAAGATTCCGCCACATCCATCCCGCCGTAATCACTCGCATCAGGGCCAGGAAGAACACCAGGATCGGCATTTCGAACATCAGCCCAAGACCAATGATGATTGTGGCAAAGAGCTTCGTATACTCTCCAATCGTAATCATCGGCTGGAAGCGTTCGCCGTAACCGATCAGGAAGTCCAGAGACGCCGGATAAACCATCTTGTAGCCGAATAGTCCGCCGGCAAGAAATAGACCAACCGTACTGACTAAGAAAGGAAGAACATACCGCCTCTCAGAGCGGTACAGTCCAGGAGCGATAAACAACCAGAACTGATAGAACACAAATGGGGACGCGGCAAACAGGCCTAGAACAAGCGCCACCATCAGATAGAGATTGAAGGGCTCGGTTGGATTTAAGTACACCAAGCCCCCACCGATGCCATGGTGCCGCAAGGCTTGAATAATTGGTTGCTGCATTAGACCGAATAAGCGGTCCGCGAACGACCAACACAGAAGAAACCCGACTAGTATTCCAAGGACCGAAAAGATGATCCGTCTCCGCAACTCTTCCAAGTGCGCCAGGAATGGCATCGCACGGTCATATAGGGGCAGCGGAGAAGCAACAACGTTAGCCATGTGGAGCTCCCTCGTGTTTCTGACCCTTCAGGACGGAGTCGGTGTCTGTCGCGCCCGTGCATCTCTCAATGCCCTTCGGACTGGGCAGGTCCGCGTCGTCCATTGAACGGGGAGATTGTTTGTCGATGAACGACGCGGAGCCGTCTTTGCATGCGAAACAGAACGCAGCAATCAGTATTGCGACCAGCGCAGTGAGACCGTATGACGCTAATTCAAGCATTTGCGTCCACTCCCCTCATCTCGCCTACTTGCTTGCTGTTGAGACAGTTGGCACTCCCAGAGAACTTTACGCCCCTACCGCTGTTGGAATTGGAACAAGGGCGCACCACAAGTGCGCCCTTGCCAAGGTTAGACCTTAGTTAACGGTGACGTTAACAGGTACGCTATGACTTAACGCCCCAGATGTCCCCGTCACTGTCACAGCAGTCTGAGATCCCACTGGAGTTGATTTTGAGCTGTTACTTCCGCATCCCAGCGTGAACAGCGTACTCAGAAGCAGCAATCCGAGCACACTCATTCCCACAAAATGCTTGCGGGCAAGCGGCAGCTTCTTGCGAGTGGTCAAAATAGTTCCAAACAACCCCAATCCCGGTAATAGGAACGCCGCACCCGGGTAGCCGCCGACCGGAGGCGTAGAGGCCGCAGAAACCGTTAACGTTGAAGATGATGCACTCGATCCCGGAGAGATCGTTGAAGGACTCAGAGAGCAGGTCAAACCTGTGGGTGCCGTACAGGCAAGTGCAATCTGGCTGTTGAACCCGCCCACCGCGCTGGCGGTGATCATCAGGGTCGTCGAGCCGCCCGCGACGACAGTCGCGCTCGAAGCCGAAAGATTCAGCGAAAAATCTGGCCCGGTGACCGCGGCCGCAGGAACAAGACTCGCGAATACAGCGGTGGAGCTTCCTCCAGCCGGAAAATTGGGTTGGCCCGCACTACCTCCAGCGGTCAGATAAAGAGTGCCAAGAGTTCCTGGATTATTACTGGCACCGCCGCCTCCGCCGAACACCATATCCCACATGCCCGGATTGACCAGCACCTTGCCCGAGGAGTTAGTGAGCTGGCCGATGAATTTCCCGGTCGTGTCGAATGCGCTGATGGTGCCATCGCCAAAGTTGCCCACCAGGATGTCGCCCGCGAAGGTGCCGAAGCTGGCCGGAGCCGCTACCACTCCCCATGGTGCATTGAGGTTGTTGTTAGCACCCGCAGCGACGAAGGTGCTTACGAACTTGCCGTTCGTGTCGAATATATCCACCTGACCGGCGCCAGCACCAGGCACGGCGTCGTGCTTGGCACCATCCTGCATCGCGTAGGCGACGTAGACCTGGTTGCCGATGATGTGGATGCCGTGGGGAGCGAATCCCGCGGGGAGATTTGGATCAGTGAACGATCCGCCCAACGAAGTGAGGTTATAAGTCGAATCGTACACATCTACTTTGCCACTATTGAAGTTAGCTGCCAGCAGGTTGGTGCCAAGTAAGGCAAGACCCTTGTAAACCGCGCCACTGGCGGAATTATCCTTGCCGACAATCGCGGTGTTGCTGGAACCGTTCCAGTAAACGATGAGTCCGTCTTCCGTATCAAAAATGAACGATCCGCCTGAAAAGTAGGAGCCGCTCGCGTTGGCTACTGTTCCGGTCGGGCAACCTGGGCTGCAGTTGCCGTTTGGATTGCTCCTGGCTCCGGGTATAGTCACCACCAGCCCGGCGTCTTTGCTGCCATTTTGGTTATAGAGCGTGGAGACGCCGCTGTTATTGTCGGCAATCCAGAAATCTTCCCCGGGAAGTACTGAGATTCCCCAAGGGTTCAACAGTTGAGTGTCTGTGGTAGCGCCTACACCGGCAGTATTGGAGACCAGATTGGTCTGCGAATAGCCGGCCTGCTGCGCAAGCAATCCCGAGGGAATTGCTAACGTCATCAGCAGTCCGATTAACGAAATTGCTTTTTTCATTGCTTCCTCTAAGAGATATAAGTGCTGGATTTGTGCGACTCTGAATCTGAATAATGGTTCGTTATCGAACCTGCCGGTTGGACAGAGAATCGAGAATCAGATCGGTTCTTCTTGAGTCTCGAACTCTCTGTCGCAACCGTCAGCCCGACATCTTGATCTCTACCTACTGCCGCCTGAGGCGGGTGAAGTGCTTGGACTCGGAGAGTTCGCCTTGCCAAGCATGACCATCTCCCGTGAGGCCGGCATAGTATAGACGCCTCCCAAGGTTTTGATCTTGCTCAGAAAGTACTTATCCCCGAGATGCTCGAAGCTGATCGTTGGCTCGTTGGCGGCAGCCGCACTGTTGTCGAATGCCAGAGGAAACAGAAATGCGGCTCCTGTGTTATATCCACGAATCGCTAACTCGCGAGTCATACCAGGGCTAACACGACTTACCCTGTATTCTCCAGCTGGGAGCGTTGCGCCTCCCGCCACGAACTCAAACGGAACCTTCACAACGACCGCATCGGCATCTTGAGCCCGAGCACTTACTCCAACTCCAAGTAAGCACGTCAACATAAGTACCGCTGTCAAATACGATTTCTTCATGATTTCTCCTTATCGAACTAGTGTGACTCTTTCATCAGTGATAACTGCATCCGTGAGGCGTTTATTCCACAGGTACCGCCGCACACGCTTTTGTCATCTACATACATGTAAGCGTCATTAGGTTAGACGCACTTATGACTGGCTGGATACAGCGCCGATGTCATTTGCTTGTCACTTGTTTGTCGATAGGGTGTAATCAGTGTGAAGCCGATATGCGTGGCTAACGTTGTGGTGGTCGCAGCACTGCGCGACAGGTATTGAGTCTTTTTTACAAGGTTAGCGGGACGGTGTGTTCGGGGAGGGGTTGTGTTACCTGGCGACACTAGCTGAGTATGACCGAGGAATCGAATCACGAAGGCACTCGGCAAAGAGGCCGATAATCTTTTTCGTCACCCGGCTCGCGGAAGCGAGCTCAGCGGGCGCTGAGGTAGTCCGGTCGTCGAAATATCTGTTAAGGCGGTCGCGAAGCTGGATCCGGACTCGCCACAACCGCGCCTTCACGGCCGCCTGGCTCAGGTTTAGCACTTGTGCGGTCTGTTCGATTGTGAGGCCCTCGACGTCACGGAGTACAAAGACCGTCCGCAGGATCGGACGCAGCTCTTCTAAGGTTCTGACAAGGATGGCTCGCAATTCAGATGCCCAGCATAGTTGTTCCGGGTTCGGGGCGTGATCGGGGACGTCCAGTGAAAGCACGTCTCCGTCCGCCTGAAAATCCTCATCCAACGAGACCGGTTTGTGGGTGCGTTGTTTTCGCAGTTTCATAAGGGACTGGTTCACAGTAATGCGAATCAGCCAGGTTGAGAATTGTGAGTCTTCTCTGAATTCCGCCAGATTCTGAAAAGCTTTGAAGAGCGCTTCTTGGACCGCGTCTTCGGAATCTTCCCTATTACGGGTGACGGTATGAGAGATTCGGAGAAGCCTGCGGTCGTATCGCTTTACGAGTTGCTCGAAAGCGGCAACATCCCCTTTCTTGCTGGCGTGGACGAGATCCAGGTCGCTGCTAGCTGCGAATTGTGCCGAGTTTACGTTCATAGTCGTTTACCGCGCTGTCGTTTGCGGCGCTTCGGAGAACGACCCTTTTGCGGCGCAACCGATGTGGCTGCGAGCGGGAGGGCCGTCTCCTTGCACACGGTTAGAGTTCCGAGCTCACTGCACCACGACTTTGCCGGTCATCTTCGGGTGGATCGTGCAGTAGTAGGGATAGGTTCCCGGCTTAGTAAAGGTGTAGGAAAACTTTTCATCCGTATCCAGCACCTTGGACTTGAACACTCCCTCTGTGCTGACCGAGGTATGGGGAATGTCATCTTTGTTTGTCCACGTGACCGTTGCTCCAACGGGCACGGTGATCGTTTGCGGGCCAAACACGAAATTGTCGATGTTCACGGCCGCGTTTGCCGCGGAGGGCTGGTCATTGGCTTTGACGGTCGGTGATCCCGCGACGAGCAGTACGATCGCAATGGCTATCGAAGCTGTGAGACTTGCAACCCAGACATTGTTCCGTTTCATTGTTCTGTTTCCTTTAAGAGTTTTATTTTCTACCCTGATTTTCTTTCTTGATTTTTACCGTTCGAGGACCGGATCGTTAGCGGTCCACGCAAGACTTGAGTTAACGACCACCGGGGCCGCTCCCACTTCCTGTAGCCGAGGACATCGAGTCCGCAAGCGGCGAATCGACAACCGCAAGGCTGCGTCCGCTGACCAGATAGTTCACATCCGTGATTCCCAGCACCTTTTGCAACTGGTCGGCTGGCACCTTCATAGGTCCGGCTGAGGGAGCAGTTCCCGGCGCGGGTTGAGGGAATGCGGTGGACATCGCGGTGTGGAATGACACCTTGCCTTCCACCTTCTGCATGATCTGGTGGATGTGGCCGTTCAACACCGTCACGGAACCGAAACGCTTGACGTAAGACAAGGCTTGTTGACTGTCGTCGGTTCCCCATCCCCAATCCGGATAGATGGTCCACAGTGGAATGTGGGCAAAGAGCACAATCGGAGTGCTCGCTGAACGGCCCTTGAGATCGTCCTCCAGCCACTCCAATTGTTCGTGACCGAGCGATCCCATGCCCCCCGCCTTGAGATTGGCGACATTCACGAGCCCCACAAAGTGGACGCCCTTTTGATCGAAGCTGTACCAGCCGCTGCCTTTTGTTCCTTTCCCGTAGCGCTGGAGAAACTGTTCGCCGTTGTCGGAAAGCATGTCGTGCTCTCCCGGCACAAAGTAGACCTGTTTCGCGGAGGCTCCCTTTAATACCTGGTCCAGCGTGTCGAACTCGCTGGGCTTCGAGAGCTGGCTCAGATCACCGGTGTGAATGATGAAATCCGGTTTCTGGGGCATCGCGTTGATCTTGTTAATCGCCGTCTGCAGAGTAGCGGTGACGTCCGGATTGGCCGGCTTGTTAAACCCGATGTGGCTGTCGCTGATCTGCACAAAACTGAAGTCCCCGCCTTTGCCGGCGTCTTTGCCGTGGCCTTTGGCGAACGCCCGAGACGTCGGAATGCCGCCGCTCATGGTCCAGACCAGGCCTGTACCTGCCCATGCCATGCACTTCAGGAATCCCCGGCGATCGACGCCGTCGTTGTTGAGGTCTTGCAATTTCTGATCGATCAGATCTTTGTTTTTGTCTGTCATCTCGCCTCCGGTGTTTTTATAACGATCACAGTTGATAACTGGAATGCGTCGGTTTTATTCCAGATGAAACACAAGGGGTAATCAGAAACTTCTACGGTTGTTCGGACCGCATTTGCCAGCTGCTGGGGGACGGCATAGATCGACAAGCTCAGGGAAGGCTCCGTCGTAAAAGACCCGACAAGGACGGGGCACTCGCGCGAGCCGGGATCATGGAAAGGGTGGGCCAGCCTCCCATCAGAAAAAGTCCACCGCCTTGATATGCCGCTCGGTTCCGTCCGCCATCGTGAAAATGTGAATCGTTCCAGCGTCTGCAATTTGAAATTTTATGATCGCCTGAGCAGGCCAGGCCTCAAACGGCTTTCCGTCGATCAGACTGATCTTGTCGCCTTTCTTGAACCCCGCCGCTTCAGCCGGGCTGTTTGGGGAGACAAATGCCACCGAAAAACCATTGGTGACCTTTTTGTCCAGCACCAGGCCGATCCGGTCTTTTTCGAGGGAAGTCATCGTCGTTCCCGAGTTGGGGATCGCATAGAGTCGGCTGTGCGGGTAGTCGATGATCAAGCTGAACTTGGCCAGCAACGGCAGTCCGACGCCGCCTGTAATCGAGGGCGGCGGCAATTCAGTGTCGGGTATCAGCGCGATCGGCACCTGCGCAAAGTCGATGCCGGCGAAGCTCAAGTGATCGACACTGACGACGGTCTCCGAATAGCGGCCCGACAAACGCTGAGAGGTAGGATGGCCCTCGAGCAGCTTTTGCCTCGCGGCGTAGGCCGGAGTGACCATCAACGGACCGATGACGTTCCCCAGCTCCAACTCAAACTGCGCCGGAGCCGCGCCATCGATTGAAAGGGGGAGCACGCGTTCGCCATCCAACTCGATCAGCGGAACCTCGATTGCACCGACGGGCTTGGTTACAGCCCTGGGATCGCGAAAGGCGACACGATGGTGGGCGTAGTCAACGTCCACCACCACTTGATTGAACACCTCTTCGCCCAGCCGGAGGAGTACGGGTTGTCCGAGAATCTTGGCGTCGTAGCCCTGCTTCTGCAGGTCATCTGGCTTCGCCACGGCGTTCTGCAGGGTCAAGTCACCTAGCTGGATCTGAATCCCATTCACCGCGCTCGCGTCTTCTTTCTTGGCCGCCAGGCCTGCGGACTCGACGAAATTCTTGTCGATGTTCG